>NZ_JBVJWD010000004.1:97018-230869 GCF_055602785.1 Streptomyces sp. NPDC037301 | reverse complement strand
GGCAAGGTGCCCCGCTCCCCCCCCTCCGGGGAGGTGGCTCGCTGTGGGGGTTGGGGCAGGAGGCGTTTCCGCTCCGCCGGCGGAGGCAGGGGGCGGGCGCTCCCCCCCCGCAGCCCCCGCACCCGCGACACCAGCTCGGGGAACTCGAACGGCTTGCCCAGATAGTCGTCGGCGCCGAGATCGAGACCTGCGACCCGGTCCTCCATGGAACCGGCGGCGGTGAGCATCAGGATCCTGGTCCGCGAGCCGGAGGCGACCAGCCCCCGCGCGACGTCGTCGCCGTGCACCCGTGGCAGGTCGCGGTCGAGGACGACGACGTCGTAGTCGTGCAGCCCCAGGTAGGCGAGGGCGGCATCGCCGCTGTACACCGTGTCGACGGCGAACCCCGCCCGTCGCAGCCCGGTGGCGACCAGCTCCGCCAGGATCTCCTCGTCCTCGGCGACCAGTACCCGCATCGTGATGTCCCCTGCCTCTTGCATGCGTGTCCACTCCCTCCCAGGATGCGTCTTTGTTACGGGAAGGAATGTTTCGCAAAGGTCTCCACGCACTGGGCCCGGTTTATCGGTGTGAGTTGATCTTCCGCAGGCCGTTAGGATTTCGACCATGGCGGCCACTGGATCCGAGAAGCAGGGGGCGACGGCGTACTACGTCTCGACCCCCATCTACTACGTCAACGACGCTCCTCACCTGGGCCACGCCTACACGACCGTCGCAGGCGACGTGCTCACGCGCTGGCACCGCCAGCGCGGCGAGAAGGTGTGGTACCTCACCGGCACGGACGAGCACGGTCAGAAGATCATGCGCACTGCCGAGGCGAACAACGTCACCCCGCAGGAGTGGTGCGACAAGCTCGTCGAGGAGGCATGGAAGCCCCTCTGGGAGCACCTGAACATCAGACACGACGACTTCATCCGTACGACGGAGAAGCGGCACACCGACCGGGTGCAGGAGTTCGTGCAGGACCTGTACGACAAGGGCGAGATCTACAAGGGCGGGTACGAGGGCCCGTACTGCGTGGGCTGCGAGGAGTACAAGCTCCCCGGCGACCTCATCGAGGACGAGAACGGCGTCAAGCTGTGCCCGATCCACAAGAAGCCGGTGGAGATCCTCAAGGAGGAGAACTACTTCTTCAAGCTGAGCGCGTACGGCCCGAAGCTGATGGAGTTCTACGCGAACAACCCGGGCTTCATCCAGCCCGAGTCCGCCCGCAACGAGGTCGTGAACTTCGTCAAGCAGGGCCTGCAGGACCTCTCCATCTCCCGCTCGACCTTCGACTGGGGCGTCCCGGTGCCGTGGGACGAGAAGCACGTCATCTACGTGTGGGTCGACGCCCTGCTCAACTACGCCACGGCGGTCGGCTACGGCGCCAACCAGGAGAAGTTCGACGGGACCTTCCCCGCCGACGTCCACCTGGTCGGCAAGGACATCCTCCGCTTCCACGCGGTGATCTGGCCCGCGATGCTGATGGCGCAGGGTCTGCCGCTGCCGGGCCGGGTCGCGGCCAACGGCTGGCTGATGGTCGGCGGCGAGAAGATGTCGAAGTCGAACCTGACGGGCATCAAGCCGCAGGACCTGACCTCGCACTTCGGCGTGGACGCGTACCGCTGGTACTTCCTGCGCGCCATCGCGTTCGGCAGCGACGGCTCGTTCTCCTGGGAGGACTTCTCCGCCCGCTACACCTCCGAGCTCGCCAACGACTACGGCAACCTCGCCTCGCGTGTCGCCGCCATGGTCGGCAAGTACTTCGGCGGGGTGCTCCCGGAGGCCACCGCCGCGGGTGACGCCGAGAAGGCGGTCCAGGAAGGGCTGGCGAAGGCCGTCGCCACGGCCGACCAGAAGATCGGCGAGGAGCTGGACTTCCAGGCCGGCATCCTGGCGATCTTCGACTTCGTGAAGCAGGTCAACGGCTACATCACGGAGCAGGAGCCCTGGAAGGTCGCCAAGGACACCTCCCCCGAGGGTCAGGCCCGCCTCGCGACGATTCTCTACACGGCCGCCGAGTCACTGCGCGGTATCGCGGTCCTGCTGAACGCCGTGATGCCGGAGACCTCGCAGAAGCTGTGGGACTCCCTCGGCGCCGAGGCATCCCTGGGCGCACTGTCCGACCAGCGCGTACAGGACGCGGGCACCTGGGGCCGGCTCCCGGTGGGCGCAACGGTGACGAAGGGCGCGGTGCTGTTCCCCCGCCTGGAGGAGAAGCCGGCGTAAGCGGGCGCACGTACACACGGCGAAGGGCCGGGACCGCACGATCGGTCCCGGCCCTTCGCCGTGCTCTGCCGCCTTGGGGTCAAAGGACCAAATTCTTCAGCGGCTCGGTGTCCAGTTCGATGCCCACAGGGTCGGGCAGTTCGACGGTCTTCCCGTACGGCACCGTCACCACCTGCTCGTACCGCACGCCGTCGGGCTGCGAGTGCACCTTGACCTCGCAGGTCTCGCGGTCGATCAGCAGGTAGACGGGAATGCCGGTCTCGGCGTACGCACGCGGCTTCTCGACGCGGTCCCGGCGGTCGGTGTCCTCGTCGTACGAGGTGACCTCGACGACCATCAGGACGCCGTCGGGGCTGGCCCACTCGCCCTGGCCGGCAAACGTGCCGCTGCGGGCGAACGCACCATCAGGATGGGCGTTGCCTTTGCGGTACGTCTCGATTCGAAGCCCCTGTTCGGCGTAGAGCCAGCGTCCCGGATCGGCCTGCATGCACAGACGCGTCAACTACTCGATGATCCGCCCGTGATCCCCGTCCGGCACAGCCTTGACCGCCAGTTTCCCGTTCACGAACTCCAGACGCAGTGCCTCTTCGGCACGTACGGCATGACGGGCGAGGTCCTCGAAGACCTCCTGGGTCAGCACACTCTCCTCAGCCACGGTCATCACTGCCTCCTGAGGGAAACCGGACTGTGCCAGCGTACGGGCTGGAGGCCGGGCCCGTTCCCGGTTCACCGCTCCAGTGCCGGTACGTCCCCCATCACGACGACCGGCTTCTTCGCCGGGTCGAGGAGTCGCAGCAGTTCCCTCATCCGGTCCTCGGGGAGCGAGATACAGCCCTGGGTCGGGCCGTCGTGGTCCACATGGATCCAGATGCCGCCGCCCCGCTCCTGGCCGAGCGGACGCTTCTGGTCCAGGGGTGAGGCGCCGGGGATCCGGTTGTAGTCGATGGCGATGACATAGTCGAAAGAACCCTCCAGCGACTCCCCGTCGAACCCCTCGCCGCTCACCGCGAACGCCGGGCTCTGGTTGTACGGGAGCATGGTCCCAGGGGGGTCGAGCAGGCCGCCCGCGGACGTCAGTCCGTAGACCCCGGTCGGGGTGCGGAGGTCGTCCTCCCAGTGCTCGTCCGTCCAGCCGTTCAGGGCGTTGCGGGCCGGCCAGCGTTCCGTGGCCGCGCGCCAGCCCTGGGCGGGGTCGTCGCGGGTGTACAGGACCGCGGTGGACAGGCTGGAGTCGTAGGCGTCGCCGGTGACGACGAGTGCCTGCCGCGAATCCGCCGGGATCGCGAACCTGGTCTTCGGCCCGAGCGCGGGGATTTCACGGGGGCTGATGCGCGGCGCGTACGGGCCGGGGGCGGCCCGCCCCCGGCCCCCGTCGGCCTGGGGACCCGCGACACCGGCGGAAACCGTGGCTCCTACCCGGACATCGCGGGTTCCCGTGGCAGTATGGGAGATGTTGTCGCAGGCGGTGAGCAGCAGAATCGCGGCGGCACACGTTCCGGCGCAGACGGCGTACGGGGGACGCCGGGCAGCCGACGGACGGAACACGGACACGGGTACTCCTCAGCGGTCGTGGTCGAAGGCAGCACGGGCGGGCTCCCCGTCACGCCTCGTCCCGCTGAACCCAGTTAACGCCGCGACACGCGAGCGCGAATCCGCACGAGGGCCATACGGCTGTACCGCCCGCCGTCCACGGCGAGGGCGTACCAGCGACCGTCGGAGGTCATTCGGAAGCAATTCTGTGTCGTCACCGGCGGAGCCCATGCCCGGCTCAGCTCACGTCATTTTCACCTTCGCCGACACGCCCACGATCCCCGTTCCGCCGAGAGCGCTCTGTGTGCGAACTCAACTACATACCACCCGCCGGATCTCCAGCAGCCCTTATCGGTCAACGTCAGCATCGATTTCGGACAGGACCGTTTCGCACAGTGAACGTTTCCTCACGCCAAGACATCTTTGACCGCGATCAGTCATCAAGCTCTTGGGGGAAACATGCGCATGCGCGCATTGCACAGACGCATCGTCGTCTCGGCATTAGCCGCAACGCTACTGTCCGTCGGCACCACCGCATCAGCGGATTCTGCGGACCGACCTTCGACGACGCCGGATTCAGACCAACTCTCTCAGCTGGCCGAGCGCTACCTGCAGCAGCGGGCCGACGCGGTGACGACGAACCCGGCACGGTTGCGCTCGGCTGACGTCCTGTCCGCGGCCACGGGGCCGATGAGGGCCGCACTACAGAGTGACCTTGCCGCACTGGCCCGAAAGGGCAACGTCTACAAGAAGGTCGACGGAGGCTATACGCACGCCGAGGTCGACGTGACCGTGCTCGACACGACCACCAACGGGGACACCACGACCTCGCACATCACCGAGGACGGCCGCCTCCATCTGCCGTTCACCGCAGCCGAGGTGGCCGACGGGGCGCCGGAGTACGAGGAGTACTCAGTCCCCCACACGCTGACGTTCACGCGGGACACGTCCGGCGCATGGCTGCTCGCAGCGGACAAGGCCGAGCTCGATGGCGGGCCCGTGCCGAGCACTCAGATCGCCGAACCTGCCGACGCCCCAGCTCCGGACTCGGAGAACGAAGGCGACAAGGGCACGGCCTCCGCGACAACCGAACTGCCCAGCGGCTCGGTTGATCCGAAGGTCACCCCTGATGCCGAGGCTTCCGCAACCACTTCGTACAACTACAGCGCCATGGTGCGCTACGCCAACAAGTACTGGAAGACACCGAGCAACGACTATCGCACCTACGGGAACGACTGCACGAACTTCGTCTCCCAGGTGATGCGGGCCGGCGGCTGGAAGGCAACCTCCGGCAGCTTCGCCAGCCGCAAGGACAACAAGAAGTGGTTCTATGCAAGCCACACTTGGACCACCAGCTACACGTGGGCGGGTGCCGAGAACTGGTACTGGTTCGCGGTGAAGCACTCCAAACGGACCAAGTCCCTCAACAATGTCTGGAAGCTCGCTTCCGCCGACGTGCTCCAGGCGAACTGGAAGCCTCGGAACGACAACATCATCGATCACACCATGGTCGTCACCAAGCTCTACAAAGGCACCCCATATCTCACCTATCACACGGGAAACACCCACAACAAGAGCCTCCGCAAGCTGCTCGCCGACCACCCGAACGCTGCCTGGTACGCACACCGGACCTGAAGACCCCTGCCTGGCATCCAGGCTGAACCACCTGTGAGGGACACATGAACAGGCGCTACTTCGCCAGCGTCACCCTCGCCGCGCTGCTCGCCCTGGCCGGGTGCGACAGCGGCGACTCCGAGCCGAAGGCGAGCGGTGACCGCGAGACGGTCGAGGCGTACATCACCGCGCTCAACGAACGTGACACGGACGCCCTGTTGAAGCTGGACGGGGCAACCGACCCGGCCGCTGAGCGGGATGCCGAGAAGGTCATCAAGGAAAAGGGCGGCCGCGGCCTCAAGGTCGACGACATCCAGATCAACTACGATCTCGGCCCCGATGTCGGGTCCGCGAAAATCGCCGCCAAGGACAGCAAGGGCGCCGACTACAACGAGAGTCTCACAATCACCCGCGAGGGCGGGAAGTGGCACCTCACCATTCTGCCGGCGCCGAAGCAGGACCAGAGCGGAAAGACGCCGGCCGAGACGGGTAAGCCGTCCGACGGCGCCGGCCCGTCGAAGTCCGTGTCCGGCTGACCCCAGCACCCATGAGGGGGCGTGGACGCCCGCTCTCCAACTGATGGCCCATCTCAGCACGTCCGAGGTGGGCCATCACGCTACGCATCGGCCCCGGCTGTGCCTCCCGCCGGACATGCCTGCAGGAAGGGCCCGGAACCGTTTCGTGGGTGTAGGTTTCGGGCCCTTCATCTCCACGGGGGCGCAGAGGTCTCTGAGAGAGCAGGTCAGAGACCCGTTCCGTCGCTTCATCAGCCCGCCCGTGACCCGCTCGGGTCGTAGATGGTGTCCTCGGAGAGGGGGTTACGGGTGGTGGTGCTGGTCGAGTACAGCGCGGGCTGTGCGTTGCTGTGAGGCCGCGGATGTCACGCCCCGCCGAGCTGCCCGCCCTTCACGCTGCCCAGGAGCCGGTCCAGCTGGGCCAAGGTGACCGCCAGCTCCGTACGAGGGTCATGGCTCTCACGGAGCCGTATCCGGCCGTCGGTGACAGCCAGTTCGACGCAGCTGTTCCCGTCGCCGCCGCCCGAGAACGAGGACTTCTGCCAGTCGATCGAGTTGGACATGCTCCACCTCACAGTTCCTTGGTCATCCGGTGAATGAAGTCGCGCAACTTACAGGGGTCGAGTGATGCCGCTTCCAGCTTGCGGAAGAGTGCTCGAAATCGGTCGAGCTGAGACTCGGCGTCAATGAACGCGGTACCGTGAGGCGCGTCCCGCACCACCGTGTCAAGCCGAGGCACCGGCCCACCGGCGTACACCATCGCGCTCCCGGCACCCGCAAAGCCATCGGTATCGAGGGGAACAACCCTTACCGTTACGCCATCTTCGTCGGACAGGGCGAGGATCTGGTCGAGTTGGGCACGTGAGGCCCTACGGTCACCGACCCGGATACACAGTGCCGCTTCATGGATCACCGCTTCGTACTCCACGGGGGCAGCCCTTTCGAAGATGGCCCTCCGCCCCATCCTGTGGGCCACCCCGGCTTCGAGCTCACCTTTGGGAAGCTCCGGTGGCATGTACGAGAAGACCTCACGGGCGTAGTCCTCTGTCTGTAGCAACCCCGGTACGTGGATGATCTCCGCATCGCGCCGGAACGAGGCATGGTGCTCCAGCTCCGACAGATCCAGGAACACGGGTGGGAGCACGCCACGGAACTCCTCCCACCAGCCACGCGTACGGTGCGGATGTCACGCCCGGCCGAGCTGCCCGCCCTTCACGCCCCGAAGAAGCTGGGCGAACGCCGAGGACGTGACCACCAGCTCCGTGCCGGGGTCGTCGCCCTCCCGCAGACGTATCCGGTCCTCGGCGGCGGCAAGCTCGACGCAGTCCGAGGAATCGCCCCCGCCGGAGAACGAGGACTTCTGCCACATGGTGTCTGGAGTCATGCCTGGGCCTTTCACACGCTTTGCGCGAGGCTATGGATGAAGTCCCGTGACTGTACGACCCCAAGCGCCGCACCCTCCACCTTGCGGATGAGCTCCCGGTAGCGGCTGAGTTGTGCCTCCCCGTCGAGAAGAGCACCACCGTGCGGTGTGTCCATCAGTACGGTGTCCAGTTGCGGCACCGGCCCGCCGACGTAGACAAGCGGGTCGCAGACCCCGGCAAAACTGTCCACAGCGAACGGCACGACGCGCACAGACACGTGCGCCAACTCCGACTGCTCAAGAATGTGCCGGAAAGTTCGTGTGGTGCGAACTCCTGGCCACCTAGCGGGACATGGCCCCGCCGTTGCGAGCAATCCAATGACCGTGGGCCAGATCCGCAATCTGCCACAATCGCCACACAGGCATCGCCTATACAACGCATCCTGATCACCCAACCAACACGGATGAAGGGCACGGCGTGCGCAGACTCGTCCACTACATCGCCACCACTCTCGATGGCTTCATCGCGGGCCCGGATGGCGCGGACCCCACTGGTCCGAACGGCTTCTGGCCTATACCGGAGGACTACATTCAGCACCTCGTGGCCGAGTACCCGGAGACGCTGCCCGTCCAGGCCCGGCAGGCGCTGTCCGTTACGGCGGGGGGCACGCACTTCGACACCGTGCTCGAGGGGCGGCGCAGCTACGAGATCGGTCTTGCGGCCGGGATCACCGACGCCTACCCCCACCTGCGGCACCTGGTATTTTCCCGGACCCTGACCGAGAGCCCGGACCCGGCCGTCGAACTGGTCGCCGACGACCCGGTGGCGACCGTGCGGGGGCTCAAGCAGTTGGACGGCAAGGACATCTGGCTGCTCGGTGGCGCCGAGCTGGCGGGCTCCTTGTACTCCGAGATCGACACACTGATCCTCAAGGTCGGCCCGCTGACCATCGGCGACGGAATCCCTCTGTTCTCCCGCAAGGCCGCCTTCGACCCGCGCACCTGGACGCTCACCGACCACACCGCCCTCAAGAGCGGCGCAGTGTTCCTCACCTACACGCGCGTCACCAGCTGAGCACTCCGGGCGGGCGGCGCTGTGCGAGACCGGGCTCGGGCGCGCACAGCGAACAGCCCCCGGCCTGTCCGGCCAGGGGCTGTTTCACGTGGAACCAGGAGAAGGAACGAGTGGCTACTTCTCCGTCTTTTCCTTTGCCGTCGCCGCAGGCTTGCGCAGCTGGATGTTCAGCTCGCGCAGGCGGGACTCGTCCAGCTCCGTCGGGGCGCCCATCATCAGGTCCTGGGCGTTGCCGTTGAGCGGGAAGGCGATCGTCTCGCGGATGTTGGGCTCGTCGGCCAGGAGCATCACGATGCGGTCGACGCCCGGGGCGATGCCGCCGTGCGGCGGAGCGCCGAGGCGGAAGGCACGGAGCATGCCCGCGAACTCGTGCTCGACGGTCTCGCGGTCGTAGCCGGCGATCTCGAAGGCCTTGAGCATCAGCTCGGGCTCGTGGTTACGGATGGCGCCGGAGGACAGCTCGATGCCGTTGCAGACGATGTCGTACTGCCAGGCGAGGATGTCCAGCGGGTCCTTCTCCTCCAGGTCCTTCAGGCCGCCCTGAGGCATCGAGAAGGGGTTGTGCGAGAAGTCGATCTTCCCGGTGTCCTCGTCCTTCTCGTACATCGGGAAGTCGACGACCCAGCAGAACCGGAAGACGCCCTCCTCGAAGTGGCCGGCGCGCTTGGCGGCCTCGACGCGGACGGCGGACATGATCTTGGAGACCTCGTCGAACTCGCCCGCGCCGAAGAAGACCGCGTGGCCGGGGACGAGGGACAGACGCTCGGTGAGGGTCTTGATGTCGGTCTCGGTCAGGAACTTGGCGATCGGACCGGCAAGGGTGCCGTCCTCGCCGACGCGGACCCAGGCCAGGCCCTTGGCGCCGTGCTGGACGGCGTAGTCGCCGAGGCCGTCGAAGAACTTCCGGGACTGGCCCGCGGTGTCCGGGACCGGCAGGGCACGGACGTGCTTGCCGGCGAACGCCTTGAACTCCGAGTCGGCGAAGATGTCGGAGATGTCGACCAGTTCCAGCTTGGCGCGCAGGTCCGGCTTGTCGTTGCCGTACTTCAGCATCGACTCGCGGAACGGGATGCGCGGGAACGGCGAGGTGACGTGGCGGCCGTTGCCGAACTCCTCGAAGAGCTCGGTCATCAGCTTCTCGATCGGCCGGAAGACGTCCTCCTGCTCGACGAACGACATCTCGACGTCGAGCTGGTAGAACTCGCCGGGCGAACGGTCGGCGCGGGCGTCCTCATCGCGGAAGCACGGCGCGATCTGGAAGTAGCGGTCGAAGCCGGAGATCATCAGCAGCTGCTTGAACTGCTGCGGGGCCTGGGGCAGGGCGTAGAACTTGCCCGGGTTCAGGCGGGACGGGACGACGAAGTCACGGGCGCCCTCGGGGGACGTCGCGGTGAGGATCGGGGTCGCCATCTCGTTGAAGCCGAGGGCCACCATCTTGGAGCGGATGGAGGCGATGACGGCCGAGCGCAGCATGATGTTGCGGTGCATGCGCTCGCGGCGCAGGTCGAGGAAGCGGTACTCCAGGCGCCGCTCCTCGTTGACCCCGTCCTCGGCGTTGATCGTGAAGGGCAGCGGGGCGGCCTCGCCCAGCACCTCGACCTCGGTGACCTCGATCTCGATCTCGCCGGTCGGGAGCTCCGGGTTGACGTTGTCGGCGCCGCGCGCGGAGACCTTGCCGTCGATCCGTACGACGGTCTCCTTGGTGAGCTTCGCCAGGGCCTCGTTGCCGGGGGTGCCGGGACGGGCGACGAGCTGCACCAGACCGTAGTGGTCGCGCAGATCGATGAAGAGGATGCCACCCAGGTCTCGGCGATTGTGCAGCCAGCCGCTCAGCCGGACGTCGGTGCCGACGTCAGAGGCGCGGAGCTCGCCGCAGGTGTGGGACCTGTACCGATGCATTCTCGTTCATCCAGTCTTCGCGGTTCGGGGTGGATTCAGCCTCCCCAGGCTACCGCCCGCACCCGCACGGAATCATTGACATTGACATTTCAAGATCATCCGGGGCGCGACGGGCGGACGGCGGACCGTGCCCGGACGGGCCCGGGCAGCGATCCTCGGTGGCGTCCACGGAGCAGATCTCCTTAAATTGGGGCAATGCGCACCGAGGACGTCCTGGCCGCGACCGCGACCGGCCTGTGGCGCTGGGACAACGGAACCGGGACCGTCACGCTCGATGCGGAGGCGGCCCGGCTGCTCGAGCTGCCCGCCGCTGCCGGCGTCTTCCGTGAGTCCGCGGTGCGATCCCGTTTCCATCCGGTCGACTGGAACGAGATCTACGGAGTGGTGAATCTCGCAGTCGCCGAGGGCACCCTCGCCGAGGCCCGGCTGCGGATCGTGGACGAAGGCGGCCGGGTGCCGCGTACCGTACGCAGCCGTTCCAAGCCGCTCCCTCCCGAGGAGCCGGGCAGCACGGCCTATGTGCTGGCCGGCACCCTTCAGGAGGGTGCCGAGCCGCAGCCCGGCACCACCGGGGCGCACACCCCCATCACCGGTGACTGGCGCCGCTCCCGCGAGGCGTTCCTGCTGGACGCGGGCCGGACGCTGGCCGAGGCCCGGTCGGCCGAGGAGGTACTGCGGGTCGCGGGGGCAGGGGACTGAACCTGGTCGTCGGGTTCGCGCTTTGCGCGCGTGGACGGTTCCGTCCTCAAACGCCGGACGGGCCGGAACGCTCTCCGCGCAGTTCGCCGAGGATGCCGAAGGCCGCCGCACAGGCCGGTACCGCGAGCAGCATGCCCAGCAGGCCCGCCACGCTGGCACCCGCGGTGATCGCGATCATGATGGTGGCGGGGTGCATCTGGACCGTACGGCTCTGGATCATCGGCTGCAGTACATGGCCCTCCAGGACCTGTACGGCGAGCACGACCCCCAGCGCCCACAGTGCGATCACGAATCCCCGGTCGGCGAGCGCGACCAGGATCGCGACCGCACCGGAGAGGAACGCCCCGAGGTAGGGGATGTAGGCGCCGACGAAGACCAGCGCACCGAGCCCCACCGCGCCCGGCACCCGCAGGATCAGCAGACCGGCCGTGATGCAGACGGCGTCGATCAGCGCGATGAACGTGGTGCCGCGCATGAAACCCTCGACGGCTTCGAAGGCCCGCCGCCCCATGGCCTCGACCAGGTCCCCGGTACCGCGCGGGGCGACGGAGTGGGCGAGGTCCACGGCCTTGTCGGAGTCGCGCAGGAAGAAGAAGGTCAGCAGGAGGGCGAGGACGCTGGTCGCGATCAGCGAGCCGATCAGGCTGATCCCGGAGAGGATTCCGCCCGCGGCGCTCGCACCGAACTTCTCGACGAGTTTCCGGGCATTGGCGACGAGGTCGTTCACATTGGTGTTCTTGGCGATCCCGAAGTGGTCGATGATCCACTGCCCGGAGTCCTTCAACGACCGGACGATCTGGTCGCCGGTGTCGACGAGCGCGGTGACGACGATGTACCCGGCGCCGCCGACCACCGCGACGAGCAGGGCGCAGGTGAGCCCCGCGGCCAGCGAGCGGTTCATTCCGCGGGCGGTCAGCCGGCGGTGGACCGGCCCGAGCAGCGCCGTACCGAGCAGCGCGAGCAGAACGGGGGTGACCGCGGTCTTGAAGGTGATGCACAGCCAGACAGCGACCGCAGCAACCCCGGTGACGAGGAGAACGACACCGCACCAGGCGGCTGTGCGCCGCGCACCGTCGGGCAGGAGGGGGTTTGGGGTCTGCACCCTCCCACCCGATCACGGTGCGGGTGTGATGTCCACTCCGTCCGCCGGTGTCACATTCCGTGGACGGCGGGCACCGTACCGAGGCGGCCGGCCTGGAAGTCCTCGAAGGCCTGCTTCAGTTCGGCCTGACTGTTCATCACGAACGGCCCGTAGTGCGCCATCGGCTCGCGGATCGGACGGCCGCCGAGCAGGACGACCTCCAGGTCCGGGGTGTTGCCGTCCTGCTTCTCGTCCGCGCGGACGGTCAGCGAGGAACCGGTGCCGAAGACCGCGGTCTGTCCCATGTGGACGGGGCGGCGCTCCGCACCGACGGTGCCGCGCCCGGCGAGCACGTACGCGAGTCCGTTGAAGTCCTCGCGCCACGGCAGGGTCACCTCGGCGCCGGGGCGGACGGTGGCGTGGATCATCGTGATCGGGGTGTGGGTGATGCCGGGGCCCTCGTGCCCGTCGAGCTCACCGGCGATGACGCGGAGCAGCGCGCCGCCGTCCGGGGAGGCGAGGAGCTGGACCTGGCCGCCGCGGATGTCCTGGTAGCGGGGGGCCATCATCTTGTCGGCCTTGGGCAGGTTCACCCAGAGCTGGAGGCCGTGGAAGAGACCGCCCGACATCACGAGGGACTCCGGCGGGGCCTCGATGTGGAGGAGGCCGGACCCGGCGGTCATCCACTGGGTGTCGCCGTTGCGGATGGTTCCGCCGCCGCCGTTGGAGTCCTGGTGGACGAAGGTTCCGTCGATCAGGTACGTGACGGTCTCGAAGCCGCGGTGCGGGTGCCAGGGGGTGCCCTTCGGCTCTCCGGCCGCGTACTCCACCTCGCCCATCTGGTCCATCATGATGAACGGGTCGAGGTACTTGTAGTTGATCCCGGCGAACGCACGGCGAACCGGGAAGCCCTCGCCCTCGAATCCGCTCGGCGCCGTGGTGACGGCGAGCACGGGACGGGCCGTGGCGTCGCCCGAGGCGGCGACCTTGGGCAGGGTCAGTGGGTTTTCGACGGTCACTGCGGGCATGGGAGCCACCTCCGGGATTGTCCTGAGCCCAATTTAGTTGAATGGTGAACATCCCGCAAGGCGTCGTTCATTCCCGCACCGCCCACGACAACGAGAAGGGGTCCGTACCGATCGGCACGGACCCCTTCCGGAAGACTCGGACGTCAGCCGTACATACGGCGCATCGCGAAGTCGACCATCTGCTCCACGGCCTTGGCGTCGAAGACCATCCGGTGCTCACCCTCCATGTCGAGGACGAAGCCGTAGCCGGTCGGCAGCAGGTCGATCACCTCGGCCCCGGTGATCACGAAGTACTTGGACTCCTTGCCCGCGTACAGCCGCAGCTCCTTGAGCGTGGTGAACATCGGGATCACCGGCTGCTGGGTGTTGTGCAGCGCGAGGAATCCGGGGTTGTCGCCGCGCGGGCAGTAGACCTTCGACGTCGCGAAGATCTGCTGGAAGTCCTCGGCGGAGAGCGAGCCGGTGGTGAAGGCCCGCACCGCGTCCCCCAGGGACGGCGGCGAAGGCTCGGGATACAGCGGCTGCTCGCCGTAGCCGCCACCCATCTGCTGCTGTGCGCCCGGGTTCTGGTCGTAGCCGTACATACCGCAAAGAGTAATCGGCCACATCAGGCCCTTGAGGGGTTGCGTCTTATTACTGACGGGTAGCATCATCGGAGAGGTCAGCTGATATACGCACCGCCAGCTCGTCGCCCGCCCGGCCCACGCCCCTTCCCGGGGTGCTGCACGCCACTGCTATTGATTACGGAGCCTTCCCATGGGGCACTACAAGTCGAATCTCCGCGACATCGAGTTCAACCTCTTCGAGGTGCTCGGGCGCGACAAGACGTACGGCACCGGCCCGTTCGCCGAGATGGACGTCGAGACGGCGAAGAGCATCCTCGACGAGGTCGCCCGCCTCGCGGAGAACGAGCTGGCCGAATCCTTCGCCGACGCCGACCGCAACCCGCCGGTCTTCGACCCGGAGACCAGCACCGCGCCGGTCCCGGAGAGCTTCAAGAAGTCGTACCAGGCGTTCATGGACTCCGAGTACTGGCGTCTGGGCCTGCCCGAGGAGATCGGCGGCACCACCTCCCCGCGCTCCCTGATCTGGTCCTACGCGGAGCTGCTGCTCGGCTCGAACCCGGCCGTCTGGATGTACTCCTCGGGCCCGGCGTTCGCCGGCATCCTCTTCGACGAGGGCAACGAGGCACAGAAGAAGATCGCCGAGATCGCCGTCGAGAAGCAGTGGGGCTCGACGATGGTGCTGACCGAGCCGGACGCCGGTTCGGACGTCGGCGCGGGCCGCACGAAGGCCGTCGAGCAGGAGGACGGCTCCTGGCACATCGAGGGTGTGAAGCGCTTCATCACCTCGGGCGAGCACGACATGTCCGAGAACATCATCCACTACGTGCTGGCCCGCCCCGAGGGCGCAGGTCCGGGCACGAAGGGCCTCTCGCTCTTCATGGTCCCGAAGTTCCACTTCGACTGGACCACCGGCGAGCTGGGCGAGCGCAACGGCGTGTACGCGACGAACGTCGAGCACAAGATGGGCCTCAAGGCGTCCAACACCTGCGAAATGACGTTCGGCGACCAGCACCCCGCCAAGGGCTGGCTGATCGGTGACAAGCACGACGGCATCCGCCAGATGTTCCGCATCATCGAGTTCGCCCGCATGATGGTCGGCACGAAGGCCATCGCCACCCTGTCGACCGGCTACCTGAACGCGCTGGAGTACGCCAAGGAGCGCGTCCAGGGCACGGACCTGTCGCAGTTCATGGACAAGGCCGCCCCCAAGGTCACCATCACGCACCACCCCGACGTGCGCCGCTCGCTCATGACGCAGAAGGCGTACGCGGAGGGCATGCGCTCCCTCGTGCTGTACACCGCCTCCGTCCAGGACGCGATCCAGGAGAAGGAGGCCGCGGGCGAGGACGCGAAGGCGCTGCACGGCCTCAACGACCTGCTGCTCCCGATCGTGAAGGGCTACGGCTCCGAGAAGTCGTACGAGCAGCTGGCGCAGTCGCTCCAGACGTTCGGTGGCTCCGGGTACCTCCAGGAGTACCCGATCGAGCAGTACATCCGTGACGCCAAGATCGACACGCTGTACGAGGGCACGACGGCGATCCAGGGCCAGGACTTCTTCTTCCGGAAGATCGTCCGCGACCAGGGCGCCTCGCTCAACACCCTCTCCGAGGAGATCAAGAAGTTCCTCGCCGGCGCCCAGGGCAACGAGGAGCTGTCCGGTGCGCTGGACTCGCTCGCCAAGGCGGCCGTGGACCTGGAGGCGATCGTCGGCACGATGATCACCGACCTCACGGCGACCGGCGAGGACGTCAAGAACATCTACAAGGTGGGCCTCAACACCACCCGCCTGCTGATGGCCTCCGGCGATGTCGTCGTCGGCTACCTGCTGCTCAAGGGCGCGGCCGTGGCGGCCGAGAAGCTGCCGGCCGCCTCCGCGAAGGATGTCGCCTTCTACCAGGGCAAGATCGCCGCCGCGAAGTTCTTCGCCGCGAACGTCCTGCCGGGCGTCACCGCCGAGCGCGCGCTCGCCGAGTCTGTCGACAACTCGCTGATGGAGCTGGACGAGGCCGCGTTCTAGGCCTTCTCCGCCCGAGATCGTCAACACGCACCGTCACCCGGACACGCTTTCGGGTGGCGGTGCTGTCGTATCAGCTGGGTACGCTGAGTGCACGGCCGAGAATCCCGCCCATGGGAGGAACCATGACCGCCGAGGCACTGCCCGAAGCGTCGCAGCTGCGGCGCGACGATTCCAAGTGGCCGGTCCCGCCGCCGGACGGCTACACCGTGGACGACCTGTTCACGCTTCACGACCTCCCGCCGCACACAGAGCTGATCGACGGGAGTCTTGTTTTCGTGAGTCCGCAGCGGAAGTTCCACACGCTGGCGATGTATCTGTTGGAACAGGGGCTGCGCAGCCACGTTCCGGAAGATCTGCGCGTTCGCCGCGAAATGGCCGTCGTGCTCGGCAAACGCAACGCCCCGGAACCCGACCTCGTCGTGGTGACAGCCGAAGCGGACGGGGACCAGCGCCAGACCCGCTACCAGGCCGCCGATGTCTTGCTCGCCGTGGAGGTCGTCTCGCCCGATTCCGAGGCCAGGGACCGCGACACCAAGCCGCACAAGTACGCGGGGGCGGGCATCCCGAACTTCTGGCTCGTCGAGATGGCCGAGAACGACCGGCCGGTGGTCTGGACGTATCAGCTGGACCCGGTCAACAAGACATACATCTCCACCGGCGTCCACCACGACCGGCTGAAGCTCTCCGCCCCGTACGACATCGACATCGACCTGACCGCCATCGACAAGCTGTAGTCCTGGTGGCCCGGAACGGCGAGAAGCCCCCGCGACGCTCCCCGGACATTGGGCGGGCGCCGGCTGCGGGGCGACGGTGAAACCTCCCGGTCCGGCCTCGTTACAGTGAAGAACATGAGTTCCTCCCTCCGCTTCGACCGCGGTCACACCGACGATCTGATGGCCTTCCTGATGGCCTCCCCCTCCCCGTACCACGCCGTGGCCACCGCGGCCGAGCGGCTGGAGAAGGCCGGATTCCGACAGGTCGAGGAGACCGCGGCCTGGGACGGCACCAGCGGGGGGAAGTACGTCCTGCGCGGCGGTGCGATCGTGGCCTGGTACGTGCCGGAGGGCGCCGAGGCGCACACTCCGTACCGGATCGTCGGGGCGCACACCGACTCGCCGAATCTGCGGGTCAAGCCGCTGCCCGACACCGGGGCGTACGGCTGGCGGCAGGTCGCCGTGGAGATCTACGGCGGGACGCTCCTCAACACCTGGCTCGACCGGGACCTCGGTCTCGCGGGCCGGATCTCGCTGCGCGACGGCACGCACCGGTTGGTGAACATCGACCGGCCGCTCCTGCGCGTACCGCAACTGGCCGTGCATCTGGACCGTTCCGCCAACCCCGACGGCCTGAAGCTCGACCGGCAGAAGCACATGCAGCCGATCTGGGGGCTCGGGGACGTCGAGGAGGGCGACCTGATCCGCTTCGTCGCCGAGGAGGCGGGCGTCGACGCCGAGGACGTGACCGGCTGGGACCTGATGCCGCATCCCGTCGAGCCGCCCGCCTACCTGGGCCGGGACCGTGAGCTGCTGGCCGGGCCCAGGATGGACAACCTGCTCTCCGTGCACTCGGCGACCGCCGCGCTCGCCGCCGTAGCCGGGCAGCCGGACGCCGAACTTCCGTACATCCCGGTCATGGCCGCCTTCGACCACGAGGAGAACGGCTCGCAGTCCGACACCGGCGCCGACGGACCGCTGCTCGGCACGGTCCTGGAACGCTCGGTGTTCGCCCGCGGCGGTACGTACGAGGACCGTGCCCGCGCCTTCGCCGGGACCGTCTGTCTCTCCTCGGACACCGGTCACGCGATCCACCCCAACTACGCCGAGCGCCACGACCCGACCCACCACCCGGTGGTCAACGGCGGACCGATCCTCAAGGTCAACGTCAATATGCGGTACGCGACCGACGGCAGCGGCCGGGCCGTGTTCGCAGCCGCGTGCCAGAAGGCGGACGTGCCGTGGCAGACGTTCGTCTCCAACAACTCGATGCCGTGCGGCACCACGATCGGCCCGATCACCGCCGCCCGGCACGGCATTCAGACCGTGGACGTCGGCGTCGCGATCCTGTCGATGCACAGCGCCCGTGAACTGTGCGGCGCGGACGATCCGTATCTGCTGGCCAACGCGATGACGGCGTTCCTGGCGGGCTGAGTCTCCTCCGCCCCGACCACAGCCCCGGGCATGGTCGTTGCCGGGCCGGGTACGCGATCCGTACACCGGCCCGGAACCACCGGGCCGGCCGTCGAGGAGGCGGGATTCGTGACTCCTCCCCGTCCTGAAGGACGGGGCTTCTCGCTATGCCTGGCCGGCGTTGCGACGGACCAGCCCGGCCCGTAGGACGTTGAGTGCCCCGACCTTGTCGGCATGCGCTGGGACTCGGAGGATGCATCATCCTCATCGGTGCCGGGGCGATACCGGCCTTCGCCACCGACTGGAAGATGGACACCGTCAATGTCGACCTGGCCGGCTGGATCATGATGATCGTCGGCATCATCGGGGTCTTCGTCCACGCGAGCATCGCGCGGCGTCGCCGGATGGTCGTGCCGCCCAGCACCACTGTCGTGTCCGAGGACGAGCGCCGCTACCCCTGACCCACGGCGCCGGTCAGGTCGCACCCCGCCGACCGGGCATGATCCGTCGTCGGCCCCTCCAAACCCCCGATATTCTGGGACTTGTCCCGAGCCCCGCCTCGGGCGTATCCCGCCCGGAAGGGGAGACACTCGTGGAGTTCCGGTTGCTCGGCACCGTCTCCGTCTACACACTCACCGGGCCGCTGCCACTCGGCCCCGCCAAACGCCGCAGCCTGCTCGCCGCGCTCCTGCTGTCCGCCAACACGCCGGTCTCCATCGCCCGGTTGACGGACTGCCTGTGGGACGACACACCGCCGCTGCACGCCCGTGGCGTCATCCAGGGGCATGTGTCCCGGCTGCGCGCCCTCCTGGTGGGCGCGGACGCGGAGGCGTACGGGGTGGAGCTGGTCACCCTCGGCGACGCGTATCTGCTGCGGGTACCGGAAACCCTGCTGGACTCCCAGCGGTTCGAGGAACTGCTGATGCTGGCGCGGGAGCAGCGCAGCCCCGCCGACTCCGTACTGATGCTCAAGGATGCCCTGTCGCTGTGGCAGGGACCGGCGCTCAACGGCGCGTTCGCCGGTCCGCCGCTCCAGGCGGCCGCGCACTCGCTGGAGGAGTCGCGCCTGGCGATGGTCGAGCAACTGGCGCTCGCCTATACGATGTTGGGGGAGCACAACCGGGCTGCGTCGGTGCTACGGGCGGAAGCGGTTGCGCATCCGATGCGGGAGTCGCTGGCGGCGGCCTTGATGACGGCGCTGTACCGGGCGGGTCGTCAGTCGGAGGCACTGGACTGGTTCCAGCGCACGAGGCGGCTGCTCGCCGATCAGCTGGGGGTCGACCCGGGGCACGAGCTCGCCGATGCGTACGCGCTGATCCTGCGCGGCGACCCCGGGCCGGACGCAGCACGGGACACCGCACCGGACGCCGGACGGAACACGGCCGACGGCCCGGCAGCGCCCATGCGCGGTCCGGTCCGGCCACGCATCGGCTCCGGCAGTGGCACGGGCGGCGAGAGGGGCCACGGCAACGGCACGGGCCTCGCCGACAACAGCGGGGCTGTGTCCGTGGCCCGTCCGGTGGCCGAGCGTCGGGCCGGGCCGAATACGGGGGCCGGACCGGCCGACCGCCCTGGCGACTTGATCAGCAGTACGGGGGGCGGGGCGGGAGCCGGTACGGACTTGGCACCCGGCCCGTCGTTTCCTCGTCTCCTCCTTCCGCCACCCGTCGTCGGCGAGCCGCACCCCACCGATCTGCTGCCCCGTGCCCCCCGGGGCTTCCACGGGCGGGGCGCCGAACTGGCCGCGCTCACCCGGGCCGCGGCCGGCGAGGCGCCCGTCTGCCTGGTCACCGGACCGGCCGGCGTGGGAAAGACCGCGCTGGCCCTCCAGTGGGCGCACCGCAACCCCGCCGCCTTCCCGGACGGACGGCTCTTCGCCGATCTGCGCGGATTCAGCGACACCGGTGAGCCCACGCTCATCGAGGTGCTGCGTGAGTTCCTGCTGGCGCTCGGCGTCGCGCCGCGCCGCGTCCCCGAGTCCGTCCCCGCCGCAGCGGCGCTCTTCCGTTCCCTGACCGACCGGCGCCGGCTGCTCGTCGTCCTCGACAACGCCCGCGACTCCGCGACGGTCAGGCCACTGCTACCGGGCGGTACCGACTGCGTCACGCTGGTCACCAGCCGGAACCGGCTGGAAGGCCTCATCGCCTCGGACGCGGCCCGTCCCGTTCCGCTCGACATACTCGAACCGCAGGACAGCACGGCCCTGCTGGCCGGTGTCCTCGGCGAGGAACGGGTTTTCGCCGAACCGGTGGCGGCCCGCCGGCTCGCCGGGCTCTGCGGAGGCCTGCCGCTCGCCCTGCGTGTCACCGCGGCCCGGCTGGCGGGGCGTCCGCAGTGGACGTTGGCCGGACTGGCCGACGAACTGGCCGACGAGCGCAGCCGGCTGACGTACCTCGACGTGGACGACACCGGTGTCTCGGCCGCGCTGCGGCTGACCGTGCAGCAACTGCCGCCGGACGCCGTCCACCAGTTCGCCCGGCTCGGCCACCACCCCGGCAGCCACTTCGACCCGTACACGGCCGCCGCACTCGCCGGCACGGACCCGATCATCGCGGCAGCGGCGCTGGAACGGCTCGCCACCGCCCACCTCGTCACCGAGACGGCGCCCGGGCGCTGGGTGCTGCACGATCTGATACGCCTCTACGCCCGCGGTCTGGACCCCGTGTCCGGGTCCGAGGCCCTCGTCGGTGTCCTCGACCACTACATCGCCACCGCGCTCGCCGCCGCCGACACGGCCGAACCCGGCGGCGAGCCCTGCTTCGTCCTGCCGGACGACTACCACCGGCCCGCCGCTACAAGGGACTTCACCGACCGGGCTGCGGCGATGCGCTGGCTGGCCACCGAACGCGACGACCTGGCCCTGGCCGCCGTCGCGGCCCGGGCCGCCGGGCTCGACGACCGGGCCTGGCGGATCATCCTGCTCCAGTGGCCGCAGGTGGTGTGGCGGGTACGGGACAGCTGGGCCCCGCTGCTGGAACTGGCGCTGGACTCCGCCCGCGCCGAGAGCAATCCGTACGCCGAGTCGCGGGTGATCAATCTGCTGGGCTGGGTGCTGGCCGAGGAGGGCAGGACCGCCGAGGCCGCCACCCTGCTGGAGCGCTCACCCGGCCTCGCCCGGCAGGCCGGTGATCGGCTCGGCGAGGCGACCGCGCTGGTCAACCTGGCCGTCGTGCAGGCCGAAGAGGGCGCGCTCGACATGGCGCTGGAGGGCTGCGGAAGGGCCGTGGGCCTGGCCCGCGAAGAACGCGACGCACACACCGAGATGCTCGCGCTGCAGCACCTCGCCCGGATGCAGCTCGCCGCGAACCGGCCGCAGGACGCCCTCGACTCCGCCCGGACGGCGCTCGACCTCGGGCCCGAGCACGAGGAGGCCGCACGCCGGGTGCGGCTGCTGACCACCAGCGGCGAGGCCCGTCTGGCGCTCGGCGAGGAGAGCGAAGGCATCCGGCTGCTGGACCGGGCAGCCGGGGAGGCGGAGCGCGCCGGTTACGACGAGGGAGCGGTACGAGCCCTCGAAGCGTTGCTGCAGGTGACGGCGCAGTCGGAGTACCGCAAGCGGTACGAACAGGCGGTCCGGCGGCTCGCCGACGACGAGTGAACCGCGCCCCCGCGCAGCGACGTGGGAGTGAGGGCGGGGGCGTCAGCCGGACGTTAGCGGGACGGCAGCGGAACATGAGCGGCGGACCCCAGACTCATACATGTCAGCAGGTCAGAGGCGCTCGCCACATGACCCGGCGTTCGCCTCACCGTTACACTCGGGGGAAATTCCATGAGTACGCTCCGCAACCGCACAACCGTCCTTGCCGCCGCGACCACCGCCGTGCTCGCCCTGTCCCTCACCGCCTGTGGCGGCGACGGTTCCGGCACGAAGTCCGCCGGCCCGGCGAAGAGCAACTCCGCAGCGGCTGCCGCCTCGACGGACGCCACCGACGCGACGACCACGGGCACCGCGAAGACCGGCGGTGCCGGGCAGAACACCGGAGCCACGAAGACGGGCACCTCGAAGACCGGCACGTCCAACGGCAGCGCCAAGACGGGCGGCGACACCAGCGACAGCTACGCCTACAAGCACCCGTGCAAGAGCGGGGACCTGTCGGTGCGCGTGTACCCCCGTGAGGGCTCGGCCACCCAGCAGGTGATCGAGGTCAACAACGTCGGCGCGAACTCCTGCGGCCTGAGCTACTTCCCGCGGGTCAGCCTGGGCGCCGCGAAGGCCTCGGACCACAGCTCCGACATCCAGCCGACCGTTCCCGGCGGCCTGGGCGGCGCACCCGCGTACCCGGTCAAGCCCAAGACGGCCGCCATCGCCGTGATCGACCTCAACCCGAGCGGTGCGAACGGCCTGACCTGGATCGACGAGATGAACGTGCTCGCCGACGGCGACCACATGCCCAACGCGGAGACGCAGAACTTCGATCTCGGCCCCGATGTGAAGGTGCGCGACCCGAAGCTCGGCCTGTACCGGAGCACGGTCGCCGAAGCGGT
Source organism: Streptomyces sp. NPDC037301 (assembly GCF_055602785.1). Classification (NCBI taxonomy): domain Bacteria; kingdom Bacillati; phylum Actinomycetota; class Actinomycetes; order Kitasatosporales; family Streptomycetaceae; genus Streptomyces; species Streptomyces sp. NPDC037301. The sequence continues at coordinate 208,663 of NZ_JBVJWD010000004.1, read as the reverse complement.
GAGCTCCATGAAGCAGGCGGGCACCTCCTGACCCGCTGAGCCGGGCCGTACGACGCGCCCCGCGGGGCGCGGCCCCTACCCCGCCGCAGAAGGCCCTCCGTGTCCGGGGCTCCGCGCGCCGTCAGGCCTGCTCGTCCATCCCTGCCAGCACCAGCGGCAGCCGGGGCGTTCCTTCCGCGGTCACGCGGACGGGGACGCCCCAGTCCTGCTGGTGGACATGGCAGGCCGGGTACTCGTTCTCCGGGTCGTCGTCGCAGGACGCCGCCATCGCGGACACATGCAGGACGCCCTCGGCGACGCCGTCGGCCAGGACCAGGTCGCGGAACAGATCGGTACCGGGACCGGAGCCCTCCGCCAGCAGCTCGGGCGGGGTCGCCGAGACCAGCAGCCGGGTCGAGGGACCGTACCGGGTGTCCAGCTTCTGCCCGGCGGGGGCCTGGAAGACCACATCGAGCCGGAGCGTGCCCGGGGCGATCTCGGTGGCCGCGCGCTGCGTGTGGTGTGCCTGGCCGGCGACGCGTACGGCCTCCTCCGGGAGCCGGAGCCGGGTCAGCCGGTGCCGGGCGGACTCGACGACGACGAGGTCGCCTTCGACCAGCACGGCGTCGCTGGGCTCGCGCAGATCCGTGGCCAGGGTGGTGACCTCACCGCTCGCGGGGTCGTAGCGCCGCAGCGCGTGGTTGTACGTGTCGCACACGGCGACGGACCCGTCGGGCAGCGCGGTCACGCCCAGCGGGTGCTGGAACAGGGCCTGATCCGCGGCACCGTCGCGGTGTCCGAAGTCGAAGAGGCCGGTGCCGACGGCCGTACGGACGGCAAAGCCGGTGCCATCGCGCTCGACGTACCGCAGGGCGGACGTCTCCGAGTCGGCGACCCACAGTCGCTCCCCGTCGGCCGACGTGGCGAGCCCCGACGGCTGGGCGAACCAGGCCTCGTCGGCCGGCCCGTCGACCAGGCCCTCGTTGGTCGTGCCCGCCGCGACCTGCACGGTCTCCGTCGCGGGGTCGTACGTCCACAGCTGGTGCACGCCCGCCATGGCGATCCACAGCCGGTCCGCGAACCAGGCGACGTCCCAGGGGGAGGAGAGGTCGACCTCGCGGGCCGGGCCGGTCGTCGGCGAACCCTGCCACCACTGGCGGCCGGTACCGGCGAGGGCCGTCGTCATCCCGGTGGTGAGATCGAGGGCGCGGATAGCGTGGTTGACGGTGTCGGCGACCGCGATCCGGCCGTCGGGCAGCACGGTCAGCCCCTGCGGCTCGGAGAACCGGACCTCCTCGGGCCCGCCGTCGGCGAACCCCCTGTCCCCCGTACCGACGTGACGGCGGACCGTTTCACCGTCACGTTCGATCTCGACCAGGCGGTGGCGGGTGGTGTCGGAGACGAGGAACCCGCCGTCGGGCAGGAGCAGGGCCTTGCCCGGAAAACGCAGATGCGTGGCGACCGGCTCGGGCGCGACGTAGGGGCCGTCGCCGCGGCGCAGCGTGCCCTTCGCGCCGTGCTCGGCCTCCAGCTCCTCGACCAGCTTCGCGATGGCGTGCGCATGGCCCTCGCCCGCGTGCTGGGCGACGACATAGCCCTCGGGGTCGATGACGACGAGCGTGGGCCAGGCCCGTACGGCGTACTGCTTCCACGTCGCCAGTTCCGGGTCGTCGAGGACCGGGTGGTGGACCTCGTACCGCTCGACGGCGTCGACGACGGCCTGGTGCTCGGCCTCATGGACGAACTTCGGCGAGTGCACACCGATGATCACGACGGTGTCGCGGTGCTTCTCCTCCAGCTCGCGCAGCTCATCAAGGACATGCAGGCAGTTCACACAGCAGAACGTCCAGAAATCCAGAATGACGACGCGCCCTCGCAGGTCAGCGAGGGTGTACTGCTGGCCGCCTGTATTGAGCCAGCCGCCTTTGCCGATCAGCTCGGGGGCCCTGACGCGCGCACGTTTTGCCATATCGACAGTCAACATCACCGTGGCCCCCACGCATTCCGGAGGGTCTTGAGGGAACCTGTGAGCCATGAGATTCCTGGTGCGTGAACGGCTCTTCGCTGTCGGTGACGACCACTGGATCGAGGACGCGGACGGCCGCAAGGTCTTCCTCGTAGACGGCAAGGCCATGCGGGTGCGTGACACCTTCGAGCTGAAGGACGCGCAGGGCCGGGTCCTGGTCGAGATCCGGCAGAAGCTGCTCAGCCTGCGCGACACGATGCTCATCGAGCGCGACGGCGAACAGCTCGCCACGATCAAGCGCAAGCGGCTGTCGCTGCTGCGCAACCACTACCGGGTCACGCTGGTGGACGGCACCGAGCTCGATGTCAGCGGCGAGATCCTGGACCGCGAGTTCGCCATCGACTACGACGGGGAACTGCTGGCCCAGATCTCACGGCGTTGGCTGACCGTCCGGGACACGTACGGGATCGATGTCGTACGGGAGGACGCCGACGCGGCACTGCTCATCGCCGTATCGGTGTGCGTCATCGCGCTCGCGGACAAGGAGCACGAGGGCTGACCTCGGCGCGTTTCACGTGAAACGTGACTACTTGCCCGTCTCTGGCCGGGCCAGCCCCAGCCGGCGGTCCTTGAGCGCCGGGAACTGCTCGCGCGTGACGGCGACCTTCGACGGGTCGAACTCCACGGTGAGCACCTCCTCGTCCGCGCCCGCCTCGGCAAGCACCTCGCCCCAGGGGTCGATGACGATGCTGTGTCCGGCCTGCTGGATTCCGGCATGGCTGCCCGCGGTGCCGACGGCCAGGACGTACGACTGGTTCTCGACGGCGCGGGCCTGGGCCAGCAGCGTCCAGTGGGCGCGACGGCGCTCCGGCCAGCCCGCCGCGACGATCAGCGTCTCGGCGCCCGCGTCGACCAGGCCGCGGAACATTTCCGGGAAGCGCAGGTCGTAGCAGGTGGCGAGGCCCAGGGTGGTCTGCGGCAGGGCGACCGTGACCAGCTCCTCGCCGGCGCCCATCATGACCGCCTCGCCCTTGTCGAAGCCGAAGCGGTGGATCTTGCGGTACGCGGCGGCCCGCTCGCCCTCGGGTGTGAAGACGAGCGCGGTGTTGTAGAGGGTGCCGTCGGCCGCGCGCTCGACGAAGGAGCCCGCGTGCAGCCAGACCCCGGCGTCGGCTGCCGCCTTCGCCATGATGTCGTGGGTGGGCCCCTGGAGCGGCTCGGCCTCGTCCGCGAAGGCGGTGTACGCGAACGCGCCGACCGGCCAGAGTTCAGGAAGAACCACCAGATCCGCACCGCGCTGGGCCGCGATCAGCGAAGCCGCGCGTTGCCTACGGGAATTGACGGATTCGTCCGAGTCTACTGCGATCTGGATGAGGGAGGCGCGCACACTACCACCGTCCTGGCATTCGAGCCGTCAACACAGGCCTACGATCGTCACACGAAAGCACTGCCGGGGTGCCTGCTCGCAGCGTAACTTAGCGATCGAACCTCCCACGCAGCCCGCCGCCCGCGCCCAGCACTCCAGCCCATGCACCGCAGAACCGCACGAGGGGTCCCGTGACCGTCCATCCCAGCCTCCAGACCTACGCCGATGCCTGGACCCACTCCATCGAGTCGATAGCCGAGCTGGTGAAGCCGCTCGCCGAGGGAGAGTGGAACCGCCGTACGCCGTGCCCCGCCTGGTCGCTGCGTGACATCGTCTCGCACGTCATCGGCATGGAGTGCGAGCAGCTCGGCGACCCGCGTCCGATCCACACGCTGCCGCGCGATCTCTACCATGTGCAGAACGACTTCGCTCGCTACATGGAGATGCAGGTCGATGTGCGGCGCCACCACACCGCGCCGGAGATGACCTCCGAGCTGGAGTACACGATCATTCGCCGCGCACGGCAGCTGCGCAACGAGACACGTGACCCCGAGACCATGGTCCGGGCGCCGCTCGGCGCCGAGCAGACCCTCGAACTGGCACTGCGGATGCGGGCCTTCGACGTCTGGGTGCATGAGCAGGATCTGCGGGCGACGCTGGGGCAGCCCGGCAATCTGGACTCCCCCGGCGCTTCTGTCGTCCGGGACACCCTGCTCGCCGCGCTGCCCAAGGTGGTCGCCAAGGACGCGGGTGCACCGGCCAATTCGGCGGTCGTGCTCGATGTGCACGGGCCGATGGAGTTCCTGCGCACGGTCAGGGTCGATGCGCAGGGCCGCGGTTCGGTGGACGGTTCGCCGTCGCTCGGGCCCGCGGTGACGCTGGCGATGGACTGGGAGACGTACTTCCGCCTCGCCTGCGGGCGGGTACGGGCGGGTGCGGTCATGGACCGGATCAAGGTCGAGGGCGACCAGGATCTGGCGGAGGCGATCCTGCAGAACTTCGCCGTGACGCCGTAGCGCCACGGCGCCGCCCCACCGTGGTCGGCGGCGCCCGTCGTGCGAGGACGGACGCGCCGCCGATCAGGTGCGACAGGCGCGTTACGCGGGTACGTGCACGGCTTCCACGCGGCTGATCACATGGTGGTCCCGCTCGCGGTGCGTGGCCCGGGAGTGCAGCCGCAGAATCTGCACGACGCCGAGCGCCTCCAGTACGAAGACCGAGGCGAACGCGATCCGGTAGTTGTCGCCGGTCGCGTCCAGCAGCACGCCGACGGCGAACAGCGTGGTCATCGAAGCGATGAATCCGCCCATGTTCACGATGCCCGACGCGGTGCCCTGGCGCTCCGGCGGGTTGGCGGGCCGTGCGAAGTCGAAGCCGATCATCGAAGCGGGACCGCACGCGCCGAGCACCACACACAGGACGATCAGCAGCCACATCGGCGCACGGTCGCCCGGGTAGAAGATGGTCGACGCCCAGAGCAGGGCTGTCACGGTGACCGTCCCGAGGGCCAGCGGGGCGCGGGCCTCGTGGTGGCGGGCGATGATCTGCCCGTAGACCAGCCCGAACGCCATGTTGGAGAGCACCACCAGAGTGAGCAGCTCACCGGCGGTGGACCGGCTCAGCCCCTGCGCCTCCACCAGGAACGGCAGCCCCCACAGCAGCAGGAACACCATGGCCGGGAACTGCGTGGTGAAGTGCACCCACATACCGAGCCGGGTGCCGGGCTCCCGCCAGGAAGCGGCGATCTGCTTGCGTACGTAGGCGGCGCCCGCGTGCTCGGCGGGCGGCGGCTCGTGGCCCTCGGGGTGATCCTTCAGGAACAGCAGGAGAAGCACGAGGACGAGAACCCCGGCGGCGGAACTGCCCACGAAGGTGGTGGTCCAGCCGAATCCGTGCAGGGCCCTCGCGATGAACAGCGTCGAGACGAGGTTGCCCGCCATCCCGAAGAGCGCGGCGACCTGCCCGATCAGCGGACCGCGCCGGGCCGGGAACCAGCGGGCACCGAGCCGCAGCACGCTGATGAAGGTCATCGCGTCGCCGCAGCCGAGCAGCGCCCTGGACGCCAGCGCCATGCCGTACGAGGGGGAGAGCGCGAAGCCGAGCTGCCCCAGGGTGAACAGAACGGCCCCGAGGGTGAGGACCTTCTTGGTGCCGAGCCGGTCGACCATCAGGCCGACGGGTATCTGCATGCCCGCGTAGACGAGCAGCTGAAGGATGGAGAACGTGGAGAGCGCGGAGGCGCTGACGTGGAACCGGTCGGCGGCGTCCAGTCCGGCAACACCCAGGCTGGTGCGGAAGATGATGGCGACGAAGTAGACGGCGACGCCGATGCCCCAGACCCACGCGGCACGCCGGCCGCCGGGTGGATCTCCGGGCAGGGACAGGGTGGGAGCGGCGGCAGAACTCACCGGTCCTCACCCCTGACCAGCACCTTGACCCGGCTGACATGACGCCGCACGACCTGTGCGGCACCGTCCGCGTCACCGGACCTGATCGCTTCCAGCAGCTCACCGTGCTCGGTGATGTTGGCGGCGATCCTGCCCGGGTGCGCCTCCATCACGGCGACGCCCATCCGCAACTGTCGGTCGCGCAGCTGGTCGTAGAGGCGCGAGAGGATGTCGTTGCCCGCGTTGCGCACGATCTCCGCGTGGAAGCAGCGGTCCTTCACGGACACGGCGGCAAGGTCCCCGGCCTCCGCCAACTGCCGCTGCTCCTCAAGAAGTTCCTCGAGCCGTCCGATCAACTGCGCGGAGGCGGGCACGGCCTTGCGGGCCGCGAACTCCTCGACGAGCAGCCGGGTCTCCACCACATCCGCGATCTCCTGCGCGGAGACGGCGAGAACAAGGGCACCCTTCTTCGGATACAGCTTGATCAGCCCCTCGACCTCCAGCCGCAGCAGCGCTTCACGCACGGGCGTACGGGAGACACCGACGGCCTCCGCGAGATCACCTTCGGTGAGGAGCGTGCCGCCTTCGTAGCGGCGGTCCAGGACCGCCTCCTTGATATGGACGTAGACGCGCTCGGCGGCGGGGGGCTGCTTGACGGAAGACTTCACGGTCGACTGCGCGGCGGACTTCGCAGGGGGCTTCACGGCTGGGGGTGCGGCAGGCATGTACACAGCATAGATACAACATGCGTACATGATGAATCCCGTCCGGGATCCGGACGGGTTCCGGATGGGCGCCACCCCATGGCCCTGAACCACCCTTAGCTCCGAAATTGCCTCAGGAATCAGCACATCCTTCCCCCGGTCCCATGAGTCTCACCACCGAGCGGCACCCTCATGTGGCCGCATTCCAGGGGCATTTGGAGCGTTCAAGTTGAAAATCGGCATTAAGGGCATAAACCGCGTTTCCGCCGCTGCCACCGTGGCCCTCACCGCGGGTGCCGTCATCGCGGGCAGCGTGTTCGCCTCCACGGCACAGGCCGCGACGCCGCCCACTCCCACGATCACCGCCAAGGGCGGTTACGTGATGAACAACGGCACCGCGAAGACCCTGTTCAGCAAGGCCGCGGACACCCGTCGCTCCACCGGTTCCACCACCAAGATCATGACCGCCAAGGTCGTTCTGTCGCAGAAGAACCTCAACCTGGATTCCAAGGTCACGATCCAGAAGGCGTACAGCGACTACATCGTCTCCAAGGGGGCCTCGTCGGCCCGCCTGATCGTGGGTGACAAGGTTACGGTCCGTCAGCTGCTGTACGGCCTGATGCTGCCGTCCGGCTGCGACGCCGCGTACGCGCTGGCCGACAAGTTCGGCTCCGGCACCACCCGCGCGGCCCGCGTGAAGTCGTTCATCGGCAAGATGAACGCCCAGGCCAAGTCCCTCGGGCTGAAGAACACCCACTTCGACTCGTTCGACGGCATAGGGAGCGGCTCGAACTACTCGACGCCGCGCGACCTGACGAAGATCGCCAGCAGCGCGATGAAGAACTCCACGTTCCGCACGGTCGTGAAGACCAAGTCGACCAAGCAGAAGGTCACCACGAAGTCCGGTGGCTACCGCTACATGTCGTGGTCCAACACCAACGCGATGCTCAGCAGCTACAGCGGTGCGATCGGTGTGAAGACCGGTTCCGGCCCGACGGCCAAGTACTGCCTGGTCTTCGCCGCGACCCGTAACGGCAAGACGGTCATCGGCACGGTGCTCGCCTCCACGAGCGCGGCCAACCGTTCTGCGGACATGAAGAAGATCATGGACTACAGCTTCAAGAAGTAGCCCGGTCCGGCAACGCACGCACGGAGGGGGCCCGCACCACGCGGGCCCCCTCTCGCCGTACCGGAGGATGCTCAGTCGAGACAGAACTCGTTGCCCTCGATGTCCTGCATCACGATGCACGACTCGTTCTCTTCATCGGCGTACAGCACGTTCACGCACACCGCCCCGAGCGCGACCAGCCGATCACGTTCGGCCTCAAGCGTGGCCAGCCGCTCCGCACCCACGAGCCCGGTGCCGGCCCGCACGCAGAGATGCACCCTGTTCTTGGCAACCTTGCCTTCGGGAACACGCTGGAAATACATGCGCGGGCCCTCACCCGAGGGATCAGCGCACACGGCCCATGAACCCTCCCCCTCAGAAGGCAGCGTCGCGACGTAGCCCAACACCTCGCACCAGAAACGGGCCACACGCTCGGGTTCTGCGCAGTCGAAGGTGACCTGGAACTTCTTGACCGATGCCATTGGGCCACCCTAACAACGAGCCTCTGCGGCCCAATTCCCGGTGACCATTAGCACGTTGACCAACGAATAAACGGCAATCGCCCCGGGTGTTCATCCCCACACTCGCAGCGGCACCGTTCGCGCCTTCGTGGCGTGTTGAGGGGAGCCGTGGAACTACGGTGCTCCGGCATCGCTGCCGCGCCCTCCGGAGGAGACCCGTGCCCCACGCGCCACAGGACCCTGCCCCCTTCTAGAACCGCCACGAACCGGACAAGAACGAGCCACTCCCCGCTCCCCACTCGGTGGCGTTTCGAGTGGACCCAGTACGAGGGCCATGGCCCTGGGGCCGAGCTTCTGGGACAGCCGCGTACCGCACTGGAACGGGAGCGGCCGAGGGGCGGTAAGCGTCAGCCGCTGAAGCGCCTGGTCCAACTCAGTATCTTCCCAGCTTGGGATGCCAGACGCGGACAGCACCCGTCTTGTCGATGCGCAGGAATTCGGCCCTTCCGTCTCCGTCGACGTCGGCGAACTGGATTTCCCGCGGAGGGACCCCGGTGTCACTCACGATCTCGTAGATGTCTTTAAGCTTTACCGGCGCATTCTCGCCCACTTCGTTGATCCAGGCCCTTGCGCCGCCCCCGGGGGTGATGAGGATCTGGTCGGCACGCCCGTCCCCGTTCAGGTCGGCAAACCTAATTTCATGGGGACTCTTAAGGGGGACATTGAACTCCTGCGGACGGGACCAGCCCAGGTACTCTCGGCCATCTTTGAGGCTGGGGCCCTGGTTGTACCAGACGGTCACCCTGCCGTCCGGTTCAATCCGCAGGTAGTCGACGCGCTTGTCTCCGTCGAGGTCGGCGAACTGGATCTGCTTGATGTCCATCATGTCGCCAGCGGAACTTCCCAAGGAAACCTTGGCGACGCCGTCGTACCTTCTCATGCACATGCTTGCACCTGATTCGCCCTCCACCCAGGTGTAGGCGGTCACCCCGCCGGTCCGATCGACCACCATGCAGTCGGGTCGTTTGTCACCGTCGATGTCGCCAAAGCGCAGGGCAGCGCCGTCCGCACCGGCGTCAGGGGTGTACGAGTTCACCCCCGCCCCGTCGGAACGCAAGAGATTGTCTTTGACGCCGCCGTTCCACCAGAACCGGAAGTGCTGGCTCTTGTCGACCGTCACGTATTCGGCTTTGCGGTCTTTGTTGATTTGGACCATCCAGAACACGTTCGTGTCCGGAAACACCTCGGGCGGGATGGCGCCGGAGTCCTTCCCCGCCGGGCTCGGAGTGCTCGAATCGCTGCCTACAGCGGATGGTTTGGTGTCTGCATCAGATGAGTTGGCGTCCGAAGTCCAAGGCATCGGGGCAAAATGCAGGACCAAGGCAGCAGCCGCCAGGGTGGCGACCGCGCCGAACGCGATCGCCACGCGCCGCTGCTTCCCGGCGGGTTCTCTCCTGGCCGGAACGGGCGCGACGGGCCGCGTTGCCGGTTCGGGGCCCGGTGAGGACACGGGCCCGGCGGTGGCCCTCGGCACAGACTCGCCCCTGCCCCCGAGCGGTGCACCGGCAGTTCCCGAGGGAACCAATGGTTCGGGCGGCGACGAGAGCGGTTCCGACGACGCAGGGCCGGACATGTGCGACCCGTTATGCGTGACGAGGATGAGGCGGCGGAGAGCGGTGAAAGTCCGATGCCGGGGCGAATCGGCATTGAGGATACTGGAGTGGTCGCCCGGTAGAGCGGAACTGTCCGGGAAGACGGACTGCGCCGAGGAGCGAGGTACCACGCCATCGCTCTCACCCGCGTACACCGACACCGGAATGGGGCAGGTCCGATCGGTGACTGCAGTGGCATGCACGACATCACGCAGGACCGTGCGCAGTGTCGAGCTGACCTGATCATTCAAGGGGCGCAGATCCTTCTCCTGCGGATGACGCAGGCCCAAGGCACGCCGACGCAAAGAAAGTAACAGCTCAGAGCCGTTACTCGGGCAGGCGATCATCACCAGCCGATGGATCCGCGCCAGCTCAGCGCCTCTGCCATCTTGTAGCATGCGAGCCAGGTAACGTTGGGCGACCAGCCCTCCTTGGCTATGAGTGACCAGCAACAGCTGATCGAATGCACCGGCTTCCGTGGCCAAATACTCCTTCAGACTGTCGGCAACCGTGTCGATCGACGGGAAGACCCGCAGCGGATTAACCGACAACAGCCCGGTTGCATATTCGAACGCGAGTGACTCGACGAACTCAAGGTCCCTGTCCGCCGCAATCAACTTGCGTAGCGGCTCCCACACCTCCGGCCCGGACATGATCCCGTGGACCATCACCAGCCCCATTCGACTTTCCCCCATGACACCAACCTCTTCCCCACGCAGACGGAACACTCACCGTAAGCACCTCCCCCACGTGCAGGACCGGGAGTCTCTGAACATTGGCCGATCTGATCACCAAGAAGACGCCAGAGTTGACCGAGTCCGTCGTCAAGCAGAAGTCCGCTGAGGAGTTGGTCCAGGAATCGCCGGGAAGCGCGACGGCCGACTGGTGCTCGCCGCCGGCATCGCCTGCCGGCTGCGGGCCCAGCTGTTCTGTTCCAGGAAGCTGTGACCACGAAGGCCCGCCAGGTTGGCCAGGAAACTCAAGGGAGTTGACGGCGTTCGTACAATGGAGAGGAAACGCATCAACGCCCGCCCCGGGCCGTGAGCCGGGCGGGCCGAGCGGGGGAAGAAAGGTGCGTGCCCGATGCCTATCGGGCTCCTGTCCACGATTGCCGCCGTGTTCTACGGGGGCACGGTCTCCGTCCTCGCCCTTACCGCGACCTTCGCCCGCCGTCGCACGCTACGGCGAGAGGCGCGCAGCACCCTCGCCCTGCTGGTACCGGGGAGGGCGGTGGAGCAACAGCGCTAGCCGGGCGGGGCCGGGTCAGGCCGACGAGCGGACCAGCCCGGCCCGGAAGGCGTCCCAGGCCGCGGGGCCGAGGAGGACGACAGGACCGTCGGGCCGCTTGGAGTCGCGGACGGCGACGGTGCGGGGGATGTTGCGGGCAACCTCGACACACTCGCCGTTCGGCTCGCTGTAACTGGCCTTGTTGAAGCGGAACTCGCTCACTGGTTCATCTCCTTGCTGCTCGCGATGAGTTGCATCCAGTCGGACAGCGACAGCTTGTCCGCGACAGCCCGTTGCCATTCCTACGGCTGCCGGCGCAGGCCCGCCGTGAAGCTGTCCCACGCGGCGGGAGCGAGGACGAGAAGCGGGCCGTCAGGCCGCTTGGAGTCACGAACCGCCACGGTACGGGGGACGTTGCGGGCCACTTCGACGCACTCCTGGCCCGCGTTGCCTCCGCTGTAGCTGGACTTGACGAACTTGTACCCGAGCACGCGGTTTACAGCTCCCTGAGGATGTCATTGATAAGTCTGACCGAGGTGTGTTGCGCAAGCCCCAGTCGCGAGATGCGGTCGAAAAGGCTGCCGTGACGCTCGGCATCAGTATCGCTCTCCAGCCAGAGAGTGGTCGAGGTCGTATCCATGTGGACCACGTCGAGCGCTCCCGGCCCAGCGAAGGACACGATGGTGAAGGCGCTTGTCATGCCGGGGTGAGCACCCGCGATATACGGCATCACCTGAAGCTTCACGTTCGGCTGCCGAGCCACGTCCAGCAGCCTGCCGAGCTGGTCCCTCATCACCTCGCGTCCGCCCACCAACTGACGCAGGGCACCTTCGTGCACCACCGCCCGCAGCTCAAGCGGTCGGTCGCCACTCAACCGCGCCTGCCGCGTCATCCTGGACTCGACGAAGGGTTCGATCTCGTCGGGGTCGTCCCAGGACCCGTTTCCCACGGCGAGCGCTCTGGCGTAGTCCGGGGTCTGCAGCAGTCCGGGCACGATGGCGACTTGCCAGGTACGGAGACTGGTGGCGATGTCCTCCAGAGCCACGTACTCGACCATGGACTGAAGTCCCGGGTACTGATTCCACCAACCGCTCGCCTTGCGACGTTCGCGGTCGGTCTTGGCGAGAGCCAGCAACCTGTCGACGAAATCGGCGTCAGCCTCGCCGTACAGGTGGCACAGGGCCCTGATGTCAGGATCCCGTATCGGCACGAGGCCCCGCTCGATCTTCGCAACCTTGGCGACCGACGCCGTCAGCGCCTCCGCAGCATGCGCTTGCCGCAGGGAGCGCGCCTCACGCATGCGCAGCAACTCACCGCCGAGACGGCGCCCGAGCACAGTCGAAACCGTCCGGCCCCGATCAGGGCTGTTACCTGCCACGTCGCATCCCTCCGCCGAGTCGCCCAAGTCTGGGACGCATTCTCCTCGAACACCAACTAGGGCAGAGAAATTTCTGCCCGAACTTATTGCTGCACACGCAATCACACCGCTACCGTCGGTGTTCCACCGCTCGCACAGCGGAGCCGAAACCGGCGGAAGTGCACCGCCCTGCCCTGCACCGGAACCGAACCAGGCCCGGCGCCCCGCAGGCGCGGCATCGCCACCGCCCCCTCACCGAGAGGTACGCGCCCATGACCTCAGCCAGGGACAAACTCCCCGAGCCCGTCCTCCATGAGGACCGGCTCGACTACACCCCCACCGCCCGCAGCGTCTCCTTCTCCCGGCGCCGCACCGCGCGGCTCGTTCGGGAGTGGGGGCATCCGGGCCTGGCCGGCGACGCGGCCTTGCTGGTCAGCGAGTTGGCGACCAACGCGTTACTGCACGGCGCCATCCGGGGGCGGCTCTTCCGCGTCCACCTCACGCTCACCGCGACCGCGCTCCGTATCGCGGTGAGCGACGCACGCGGCGAGCGGTTGCCCGGACTGCGCGAGGCCGCGGCCGACGAGTGCTACGGGCGGGGCCTCCTGATCGTCGCGCGGCTCGCGGACCACTGGGGCGTCGAGCCACGCACCGTCGGCAAGACCGTCTTCGCCGAACTCGCCCTACGGCAAAGGCCGGACGCGCCGGTGGGCCCGCGCGAACTCCGCGCGGGCCCACCTCGTACACGTACCGCCGAAGGCACGCGTACCGCTCAAACACCTACGCCCAGGTGAACAGCCGCTTCGGCTGCTCCAGGATCGCGGCGACATCCGCCAGGACCTTGGAACCGAGCTCGCCGTCGACCAGGCGGTGGTCGAACGACAGGGCCAGCGTGGTGACCTGACGGGGCTTCACCTTGCCCTTGTGGACCCACGGCTGGAGCTTGATCGCACCGACCGCGAGGATCGCGGACTCGCCCGGGTTCAGGATCGGCGTGCCCGTGTCGACGCCGAAGACACCGACGTTGGTGATGGTCACCGTGCCGCCCGCCATCGCGGCGGGGGAGGTCCGGCCCTCGCGGGCCGTGGAGACCAGCTCGCCCAGGGAAGCCGCCAACTGCGGGAGCGTCTGCTCGTGCGCGTCCTTGATGTTCGGGACGATCAGGCCGCGCGGGGTGGCCGCGGCGATGCCCAGGTTGACGTAGTGCTTGCGCACGATCTCCTGGTTCGCCTCGTCCCAGGCGGCGTTGACCTCCGGGTTCCGCTTGATCGCGACCAGGAGGGCCTTGGCGATGATCAGGAGCGGGTTGACCCGCACCCCCGCCATGTCCTTGTCCTCCTTGAGCTCCGCCACCAGCTTCATCGTGCGCGTCACGTCGACGGTGACGAACTCGGTGACATGCGGAGCCGTGAAGGCGCTGCCGACCATCGCCTGGGCGATGGCCTTCCGTACGCCCTTGACCGGGATACGGGTCTCCCGCGCGCCCACGACGGCCTCGGCCGGCGCCTCGGGAGCGGGTGCGGCCGCCACCGGAGCGGCGGCGACGGGCGCCGGAGCCTGTGCGGGTACGGGCGCGGCAGCCGCGTGCACGTCCTCGCGGGTGATGATCCCGCCCTCGCCGGTCGGGACGACCGTCGCCAGGTCGATGCCCAGGTCCTTGGCCAGCTTGCGCACCGGCGGCTTGGCGAGCGGCCGGCTCTCCCGAACGGCCACGGCGCCGTGGCCGTTCATCTCGCCCTGGATCGCCGCCGCGGCAGCGGGCACCGCCGTCGTGGCGCCCTTGCGGGCACGCCGCTTGGTCGAGCTCTCGGCCACGCCGTACCCCACCAGGACGGGCTGACGGCCCTTGGGAGCCTCGGGCTCCGGTTCCGGCTGCGAGGCCGGCTCGGGAACCGGGGCCGCGTCACCGCTGCCCGGCGCCACGTCCACCGCGATGATCACCTGGCCGACGTCGACGGTCGTGCCCTCGGGAAAGCGCAGCTCGTGCACCACCCCGTCGAACGGAATCGGGAGCTCCACGGCCGCCTTGGCCGTCTCGACCTCGCACACGACCTGGCCGTCGGTGACGGTGTCGCCGGGCTGTACGTACCACTTGAGGATCTCGGCCTCGGTCAGTCCCTCGCCCACGTCGGGCATCTTGAACTCTCGGAAGCGAGCAGCGTTGGAAGTGTCGTTCATCGTTGTCACGCCCCAGTCCTCAGTACGCCAGCGAGCGGTCGACGGCGTCGAGCACACGGTCGAGACCCGGCAGGTACTCGTCCTCCAGCCGCGCCGGCGGGTACGGGGCGTGATAGCCGCCGACCCTCAGCACCGGTGCTTCCAGGTGGTAGAAGCAGCGCTCGGTGATCCGGGCGGCGATCTCGGCCCCGGAGCCGTAGAACACCGGCGCCTCGTGGACCACGACCAGCCGGCCGGTCTTCTCGACCGAGGTCTGGATGGTGTCGAAGTCGATCGGGGACATCGAGCGCAGGTCCAGGACCTCGATCGACTTGCCCTCCTCCTGGGCGGCCGCGGCCGCTTCCAGGCAGACCTTCACCATCGGGCCGTACGCGACGAGCGTGAGGTCGGAGCCCGTACGCGCCACCGAGGCGCGGTGCAGCGGGCCGGGGATGGAGTCGGTCTCGACCTCACCCTTGTCCCAGTAGCGGCGCTTCGGCTCGAAGAAGATGACCGGGTCGTCGCTCTGGACGGCCTGCTGCATCATCCAGTAGGCGTCGCCGGCGTTCGAGGGCGAGACCACCTTCAGGCCCGCGACGTGCGCGAACAGCGCCTCGGGCGACTCGCTGTGGTGCTCGACCGCGCCGATGCCGCCGCCGTACGGGATCCGGATGACGACCGGCAGCTTGATCTTGCCGAGCGCGCGGGCGTGCATCTTGGCGAGCTGCGTGACGATCTGGTCGTACGCGGGGAAGACGAAGCCGTCGAACTGGATCTCCACGATGGGCCGGTAGCCGCGCAGGGCCAGGCCGATCGCCGTACCGACGATGCCGGACTCGGCGAGCGGGGTGTCGATCACCCGCTCCTCGCCGAAGTCCTTCTGGAGCCCGTCGGTGATCCGGAAGACCCCGCCCAGCTTGCCGACGTCCTCACCCATGATGAGGACCTTGGGGTCGGTATCGAGGGCCTTGCGCAGCGACTCGTTGAGAGCCTTCGCAATGGACATCTTTTCCATGGCCATGGCTACTTGCTCTCCTCGGCGGTGTCTGCGAACGATGCCTGGTAGGCGGCGAACTGGGCGCGCTCCTCGTCGACGAGCGGGTTCCCGTCGGCGTAGACGTGGTCGAAGATCGCCATCGGGTCCGGGTCGGGCATCGCCCGTACCGCTTCACGCACCCGCTTGCCGAGGGCCTCGCTCTCCTCGTCCAGCGCGGTGAAGAACGCCTCGTCGGCGGCGCCCTCCTTCTCCAGGTAGGCGCGCAGCCGCAGGATCGGGTCCTTGGCCTCCCAGGAGGCCCGCTCCTCGTCCGCCCGGTACTTCGTCGGGTCGTCGGAGGTGGTGTGCGCGCCCATGCGGTAGGTGAACGCCTCCACGAGCGTGGGCCCCTCCCCCCGGCGGGCCCGCTCCAGCGCCGATTTGGTGACGGCCAGGCAGGCGAGTACGTCGTTGCCGTCGACCCGGACGCCGGGGAAGCCGAAGCCCTGCGCGCGCTGGTAGAGCGGGACGCGGGTCTGCTTCTCGGTCGGCTCGGAGATCGCCCACTGGTTGTTCTGACAGAAGAAGACGACCGGGGCGTTGTAGACCGCGGAGAAGGTGAAGGACTCGGCGACGTCGCCCTGGCTCGAGGCGCCGTCACCGAAGTACGCGATCACGGCCGAGTCCGCGCCGTCCTTGGCGACGCCCATGGCGTAGCCGGTGGCGTGCAGGGTCTGCGAGCCGATGACGATCGTGTACAGGTGGAAGTTGTTGGTGTTCGGGTCCCAGCCGCCGTGGTTCACACCGCGGAACATCCCGAGCAGATTGGTCGGGTCGACGCCCCGGCACCAGGCGACGCCGTGCTCGCGGTAGGTCGGGAAGACGTAGTCGTCGTCGCGCAGGGCCCGGCCGGAGCCGATCTGGGCGGCCTCCTGGCCGAGCAGCGAGGCCCACAGGCCCAACTCGCCCTGGCGCTGCAGGGCGGTGGCCTCGGCGTCGAAGCGGCGGGTCAGGACCATGTCCCGGTACAGACCGCGCAGCTCTTCGGCGGTCAGGTCGATCTGGTAGTCCGGATGCTCCACCCGCTCGCCCTCGGGCGTCAGCAGCTGTACGAGCTCGGGCTCGGAACTCTGTGGCGTCTTGGCGGGCGTCTTAGCGGGTGTTTTCACGGCGCTGGTCCGCTTGCTGCTGCGTCGCGGTTTGCGCGCGGCAGTGCTCTCCACGGTCACGTGCGTGCTCCTCCGTCGGTCCGGCCCCCGGGGTCTGCCGGGAAGCCAGTGCGGCTCGCCTGTGTCCGTACCCGTGCACGGGGTGGGTGCCGCTCGGTCCGGGAACAGGCGTGACAGGTGCCCCGGCGAGCGCCCTGCCAAAAGCACGTTACCCAGTACGCCGCATAACTGCGAAACCCTATCTGACCTGCGATTTTGCTTGGATTTCCAAGTAAATCGAAAAAGTCGGGAACTCTCGCTGGTCACAGCACTGGGAACAGCCTTGCAGGCCGCCGGAACAACGGCACGTTATCCCGCCGTTCGGCGGCAGGGAAGAGGCGAGTGTGTGAGACTGCGTTTTGTGCGCGAAGAAGGAAAAATCACTGTTTTTCTGCTGGACGACCACGAAGTCGTCCGGCGCGGAGTCCATGAATTGCTCTCGGTCGAGGACGACATCGAGGTCGTCGGCGAGGCCGGCACGGCGGCGGACGCACTGGTCCGTATCCCCGCGACCCGGCCCGATGTGGCGGTGCTCGATGTGCGGTTGCCGGACGGGAGCGGGGTGGAGGTCTGCCGGGAGATCCGTTCCCAGGACGAGAACATCAAATGCCTGATGCTGACCTCGTACGCCGATGACGAGGCGCTCTTCGACGCGATCATGGCGGGCGCGTCGGGATATGTACTGAAGGCGATCCGCGGCAACGAACTGCTGAACGCGGTACGGGACGTGGCGGCCGGGAAGTCGCTGCTGGACCCGGTGACGACCGCCCGGGTGCTGGAGCGGCTGCGCGACGGCAAGAAGAGCCGGGGTGACGACAAGCTCGCCGGTCTCACCGATCAGGAGCGCAAGATCCTCGATCTGATCGGCGAGGGGCTGACGAACCGGGCGATCGGCGAGCGGCTGCACCTCGCCGAGAAGACGATCAAGAATTATGTCTCCAGTCTGCTCTCCAAACTGGGCATGGAACGGCGCTCGCAGGCCGCCGCGTACGTGGCCAGGCTGCAGGCGGAGAAGGGCTGAGCGCCGCGGTGACAGGGCCGGGACCTGCACGGAGCGGCTGCGGTCCTCGGTGATCTTTCGGGACTTTGGTCCCGGACCACCTGGGGCCGCGGCCTCTTTTTACGGCCTCCCCCGTGGCGGAGAGTGGAGAGCATGCCCTCTGAGGAACTCCACGCGATCGAACTGCTCGGCCGCGTCCAGTACGGCCGGCTGGCGACGAGCATGCGGGCCCTCCCGATACTGGCGGTGGCCCGCCACATCGTGGTCGACGGCCACGTCGTCCTGCGGATGCACAGCGGCCTCGGCTACCACGAGGCCTGCGACGGCACGGTCGTGGCGTACGGAGCGGACAACTTCAACGCCGCGCCCTCGGGGGACGACGGCGAGCTGTGGTCCGTGCAGTTCACCGGCCCCGCCGAGATCGTGCACCCGACCCCCGAACAGCGGGAGCGCTTCGGCGCCGCGCCCGACCAGGTGAACGGGGAGCCCTTCGCCCCTGCCTACCTCGGGGTCGACCCGCACTTCGTCTCCGTGCACACCCTGGGCTTCCACGCAAGTCAACTGATCCGCAACGCAGCGTGATCTAACATCTGGCGAGTGCCGCGCTCATCTGTAACCCTTCCGTCTGCTCCGCCGGCCGGCGAGGTGCTGTGCTCGTCCATGCCCCGTTCGGCCGTGCCCCGCCCGCCCGTTCCCCCGGTGGACGAGGTGCTGCGCCGCTACCCGGATGCCGGTGAGCCCCTCACCTGCAAGCCCGTCACCCAGGGCCTGCTCAATCACGGCTACCGCGTCTCCACCACCCGCGGCTCCTACTTCCTCAAGCATCACCTCGACGACTCCACCGGCGACCGCGCCACGATCGTCCGCCAGCACCGCGCCACCCAGCGGCTGCAGTCACTCGGCGTGCCCGTCGCGCCGCCTGTGGAGGACACCGAGGGCGACACGGTCGCGGAGATCGGCGGCCGGTGCTAC
Source organism: Streptomyces sp. NPDC037301 (assembly GCF_055602785.1). Lineage (NCBI taxonomy): Bacteria > Bacillati > Actinomycetota > Actinomycetes > Kitasatosporales > Streptomycetaceae > Streptomyces > Streptomyces sp. NPDC037301. The sequence goes on along the minus strand of NZ_JBVJWD010000004.1, from coordinate 190,143 downwards.
GCCCTGCACCCCTGGGTCGACGGACTGCACCGGGCCGGCGCCCAGCTCACCGCCGCCCAGTCGCAGCGGCTCGGAGCGCTGCTCGGGGCCGTGCACACCGGGCTCGAACAGGTCATGGAGGCGGGCACGGGACTCGCAGGGCGGTCCGGCGGCTATCGGAGCCCCGACCCCGCCGACACCTTCGTGCTGATCGACGACCTGCTGGCGGCCGCGCGCGGGCGCCGCCCCCGGGACTCCTTCGACGAGCTGGCCGAGCACCGCCTCCTGGAGCGGCGCACCCTGCTGGAGCAGCACGCCGACCGCAGGCCGCCCACCCCCGACATCCCGGCCACCGGCTGGGTGCACGGCGACTTCCACCCGCTGAACGTCCTCTACCGGGGCACGGAGCCGGTCGCGATCCTCGACTGGGACCGGCTGGGGGTCCAGCCCCGCGCGGAGGAGGCGGTACGGGCCGCGGCGATCTTCTTCGTGCAGCCGGCCGGGAAGCTGGAGCTGGAGAAGGTACGGGCGTACGCGGGGGCCTACCGGCGGGCGGCCGGGGCGGGGGCGGCAGAACTGGCCGCGGCGGTGCACCGGGTGTGGTGGGAGCGGCTCAACGACTTCTGGATACTGCGCTGGCGGTACTGCCTGCACGACCGAAGGGCCGACCCGCAGTTCCCTGCGGTGTCGGCCCTGGCGGTCTGGTGGACGCGTGAGTACGAGGCGGTGTGCGAGGCGTTCACAGGGTGAGGCCGCCCCGTGCGGGCCGTCCGGGTTAAGGGGTGCCCGCCGTGGTGCCGCCGGCCCCCGCGGACATGCCGGTGGTGGTCCCGGTGGCGGCGCCACCGGTACCGCCGTCGGCCGCACCCGTACCGCCATCGGCCGCACCCGTACCGCCATCGGCCGCACCCGTACCGCCATCGGCCGCACCCGTACCGCCATCGGCCGCACCCGTACCGCCGTCGGCCGTGCCCGTTCCCGTGCCTGCGTCGGTGCTGCCACCTGTGGCCGGTGCGGACGGCTTGGTCGACGGCGGCTCGGACGACTCGCTCGGTGTGACCGGCGGGGTGTAGCGCTGCTTCGGCGGCGTGTTCTGCTGGTCGCCGGTGGAGTTCTCCGGCTGCTGACTCTCCTCGCTCTGCTCGTCGCTCGGCGAGGGCGAACTCTCCGACTCGGACGGCGAGCTGGAGGTCTTCGTGGGCTTCTTCTCCTGCTGGTCGCCGTTGCTGTTCGCCGCGTTGACGGCGATGGCGACACCGGCCCCGATCGCGATCAGCGCGAGCACGACGAACAGCCACAGCTTGCCGCGGCCGCCACCGCCCTGGTGTCCGCCTTCGTAGCCACCGTCGTCGGGGTTCATCGGCGGCAGGATCGGGCCCTGCGAGGTGTCCCCGTGCTGCGGGTGGCTCATCGCCATCGTGCCCCCGGCGATACCCATGGCCGGGGTGTGTCCGCCTTCGTGCATCGCGACCGGGCCGGTGTTCCACGTACCCGTGTGGCCGCCCTGCACCTGAAGCATCTGCAGGCCGTACTGGATGAGGCCGCGCATCTCCTCGGCGCTCTGGAACCGGTCGTCCGGGTCCTTCGCGAGCGAGCGCATGACCAGCCCGTCCAGCTCCGGCGGCACCGCGTCCAGGACCTCGGACGGCGGGACCGGAATGTCCTGTACATGCTGATACACCACGGAGAGCGGCGTCTCACCCGTGAACGGAGGCCGCAGCGCGAGGAGTTCGTACAGCAGGCAGCCGGTGGCGTAGAGGTCGGAGCGGTGGTCGACGGCCTTGCCCAGCGCCTGCTCGGGGGAGAGGTACTGCGGCGTGCCCATGACCATGCCGGTCTGCGTCATCGTCGACTGCGCGCCGTGCAGCGCACGGGCGATGCCGAAGTCCATCACCTTGACCGCACCCGAGTTCGTGATGATCACGTTGGCGGGCTTGATGTCACGGTGCACGATGCCGTGCTGGTGCGAGTACGCGAGGGCTTCCAGCACCCCCGAGACGATGATCAGCGCCTGTTCGGGCGGCGGGGCCTCGGCATTGAGCAGGAGATCGCGGATGGTGCGGCCCTCGACGAGCTCCATCACGATGTAGGGGACGGTCTGGCCGCCCACGACATCCTCGCCGGAGTCGTACACGGCGACGATCGCATGGTGGTTGAGGCCCGCGACCGACTGTGCCTCGCGCGTGAACCGGGCCTTGGAGACCGGGTCCTCGGCGAGATCGGAACGCAGGAGCTTGACCGCGACCGTACGTCCCAGCCTGACGTCCTCGGCCGCGAAGACCTCCGCCATGCCGCCCCGGCCGAGCCGGTGGGTCATTCGGTAGCGTCCGTCACCGACGACGCCGCCGATGCCCCAGGAGTCGGTGCCATCCGAAACTCCGCCGCCGTTTGCTTCGGAATCGGGTGCCATCAGTCCTCGCCGTCGTATCTGTCCGCGCGTCCGCGGGTTCTCACGGTGTCTAGCTGCATTGCCACGTCACGCTACAGCCTCCGCCGGACACACCGTTTCCGAGAGGGACGGGTCATCCAACCGGCCGGCGTGCCGCGCGCGCAAATTCCATGCGCTTCCTGTAACGCTTCCGAGACTCTTCTTGTGCGTAGGGTCACGGAACGGGCACCTGGCTTGACGTGTCGTACCCCTCGGGCAGACTTGGCGCGTAAATAGGGATCATCGCGTCAGTCGCGCGCCGAGGGGGAAGCAAGTCATGAGCCAGGACGGCGCACACGGCGCTCAGGGGCGCTATGCCGGCGGTTCGGTCGCCGGCGGCCGGTACCAGCTTCGCGACCTGCTCGGCGAGGGCGGGATGGCGTCCGTATATCTGGCGTACGACTCCGCACTGGACCGCCAGGTCGCGATCAAGACGCTGCACACGGAGCTGGGCCGCGAGCAGTCCTTCCGTGAACGGTTCCGGCGCGAGGCGCAGGCCGTTGCCAAACTGCAGCACACCAACATCGTCTCGGTCTTCGACACCGGCGAGGACGAGCTCGGCGGCGCGCTGATGCCGTACATCGTCATGGAGTACGTGGAGGGGCAGCCGCTCGGCTCCGTGCTCCAGGCGGACATCCGGAATTACGGCGCGATGCCGGCCGACAGGGCGCTCAAGGTGACGGCCGACGTACTGGCCGCGCTGGACACCAGCCACGAGATGGGCCTGGTCCACCGCGACATCAAGCCCGGCAACGTGATGGTGACCAAGCGCGGTGTCGTGAAGGTCATGGACTTCGGCATCGCCCGCGCCATGCAGTCGGGCGTCACATCGATGACGCAGACCGGCATGGTCGTCGGCACCCCGCAGTACCTCTCCCCCGAGCAGGCCCTGGGCCGCGGGGTGGACGCGCGCTCCGACCTGTACTCGGTCGGCATCATGCTGTTCCAGCTGCTGACCGGACGCATCCCGTTCGACGCGGACTCGCCGCTCGCCATCGCGTACGCGCACGTCCAGGAGGATCCTGTCGCGCCCTCCACCATCAACCGGTCGATCACCCCGGCGATGGACGCGCTCGTCGCCCGCGCACTGAAGAAGAACCCGAACGAGCGCTTCCCGAGCGCCGCGGCGATGCAGGACGAGATCGCGCGCGTGCTGAACGCGAGCGGGCAGACGGGCGCCCCGGTGATCGTCGCGGGCGGCGGCGCGCCGTCGAACAGCGGCTCAGGCGTCGGCTCGGCGGTCTTCCCGCCGGTCGACCAGTCCACCCCGGCGCCGCAGAACGTCCAGACGCCGTACCAGCCGGGCCCGTACCAGTCGGGCGCCCAGTCGGGGCCGTACGGTCCGCAGACCCCGGCGCCCGCTCCGTCGTACGGCTATCCGCAGTCGGCTCCGGCGTACCAGAGCCAGGCGCCGATGTCCCCGATGCAGCAGCAGACCCCACCGCCCTACACGATCGCGCCGCAGACGCACTCCGGCTCCGCCGCGGGCGGCTCCAAGCGGAACATGCCGGTGATCGTGGGCTCGATCGTGGTCGCGCTGATCGCGATCGGCGGGCTGATCACGGTGCTGTCACTGAAGAACAACCCGGGTACGGACGGCAACAACTCCGCGAATGAATCGCCGGCCGCGAGCGAGCACAAGGATCCGGAGCGGAACCGGACGATGAAAACCGAGGACTGCACGGACGCGATGGAGGACAGCGACGACCCGAACAAGGTCAACGCACCGAGCTTCCTCTACAAGGACGTCCTCTCGGCGAAGGCGTGCGCGGACGCGGCGGGCTGGACCATCAAGAAGATCGACGTGCCGGGGAACGCCTACGCGGAGGACCAGGTCATCGACCAGTTCCCCACCTCCGGAACGGCCGTGCCCCAGAAGGGCGCCCACTTCGAGCTGCGCGTCGCGACGGGCGACCCGGCCTGACCGGAGGCGTACGCGGGTACACGGAAGTGACGGCCCGGTAGATGTGAGGGCGGGCTTCCCGGGCCGCATACGCGTGACGGCACCTCCTGAGGTCGCCACATATCCAAGATGCCGGACATATCGTCACATGTGACGCTGCCCTCATGGCTCAAGGACTTCTCCCCCCACGGTCCACGAAGTGTGTGGCCTGCCTCATATTGACGGCGGGCGCGGCGCTGGGGAACGCAACCGGCGTGGCGCACGCCGACCGGCGCACCCCCGGCGGGACGCCGGGGGCGGTCAGCACCTCGGCGACACCGCCCACGACCGCATCGGCCGGACCTTCCGCCCCGCCTTCCGCCACCCCCGATGCCGAACCGTCAGGCAAGGGTTCGGCCACTCCTTCGGCCGTACCGACGACCACTCCCTCGGGGGGCGCCTCGGCCGCCCCCGCACCTCCGGCATCCCCTCCGCCGCCCTCCGCGGCCTCCGGCTCCCCCTCGACCTCACCCCCCTCCGCCGCCGCGAACGCAGGGTCACCGCCTCCCGAAGCGCAGCCCCCGCTCGCCGGGCGCGAGGCCGGTGAGGGGCGGCTGCGGCCCGGGCGACACCTCCCGCCGTCGGAGCTCACCCCCGCGGACAGTTCGTTCGACGAGCCCGACGCGCGGCCCGCGGCGACCGACCCGGCGCCGGTGAACGCCGTGACACCGGCGGCGAGCACACCCCCCGAGGCCGGCCGACTCGCTCCACAGGCCCTCGACGGGCCGTCCGTGGAGCGGGTGCAGCGGGTGTCGCTGGGCGCGGGAATCGCACTGATAGGACTGGGGCTGGGTTTCCTGGCATTCCGTTTGCGCCGCCCGAACTGAGACGACCCACAGGCCTCCCACCAGCTCCCACACGCTCCGGCCGGGCTTGCATCGAACAACATACTCGGTATACATACTCAGTATGTCCATCCGCCACGGCCTACTGGCCCTGCTGGAGCGGGGGCCCCGATACGGCTCCCAGCTCCGTACCGAATTCGAGTCGCGCACCGGCTCCACCTGGCCGCTCAACGTCGGCCAGGTGTACACGACGCTGAGCCGGCTGGAGCGCGACGGCCTGGTCGCCCAGGACGACGAGGACGACCAGGGACACGCCCTCTACGCGATCACCGACGACGGCCGCACCGAGCTGCGGAACTGGTTCGAGACGCCCGTCGACCGCAGCAACCCGCCCCGCGACGAGCTGGCCATCAAGCTCGCCATGGCGGTCGGCGCGCCCGGAGTCGACATCCGGGCCGTCATCCAGTCCCAGCGCCACCACACCGTGAAGGCGATGCAGGACTACACCCGTCTCAAGGCACAGGCCCTCGCCGATGTCCCGGCCAACCGCGACGAGGTCGCCTGGCTGCTCGTACTCGAGCAGCTGATCTTCCAGGCGGAGGCCGAGGCCCGCTGGCTGGATCACTGCGAGTCCCGGCTGGTCCGCCTCGCCGAGGCCGCCGCCACGGAGCCGGAGCCGGAGGTACGTACGGCCAACCGCGCCCCGGCCCGTACCGCCCGCCCACGCGCCCGGCGCTGACCACCGACCACCCGGAAACCGGCACTGCCCCTCAGGCCATCACGTACGCACCGGGCGCCGACGACGGACTGCCAGATACACACCCGGCACCGGCCACGAACCGCATCGGTGTCCGGCGCCGGTCCCACAGACCCGTTCCAAGGGGGAACCACCCACCATGTCCTCGCGCGCCCCGTCCCGATCCGCGTCCTCGTCCGGTTCGCCGCTGTCGGCCGACGCACCGGTGCTCGAACTCCGAGCGCTCACCCGCACCCACGGCACCGGCATCGCCGAGGTGCACGCCCTGCGTGGCATCGACCTCTCCGTGCACGCCGGTGAACTCGTCGCCGTGATGGGCCCCTCCGGCTCCGGCAAGTCCACCCTGCTGACCATCGCGGGCGGTCTCGACACCGCGACCAGCGGCCAGGTCATCATCGAGGGCCAGGACATCGCCGGCCTCGGCCGCAAGGGCGTCGCCGCCCTGCGCCGCCGCAGCATCGGCTATGTCTTCCAGGACTACAACCTGATCCCGGCGCTCACCGCCGCCGAGAACATCGCCCTGCCGCGCGAGCTCGACGGAGTCTCCGTGCGCAAGGCCCGCAAGGAGGCGCGTGCGGCGCTGGAGGAGTTGAAGCTCCTGGAGATCGCCGACCGGTTCCCGGACGAGATGTCCGGCGGCCAGCAACAGCGGGTCGCGATCGCCCGCGCGCTGGTGGGGGACCGGCGCCTCGTGCTCGCCGACGAACCGACCGGGGCACTCGACTCCGAGACCGGCGAGGCCGTGCTCGCGCTGCTGCGCAACCGCTGTGACCGGGGCGCGGCCGGTGTGATGGTGACGCACGAGCCGCGGTACGCCGCCTGGGCGGACCGGGTCGTGTTCCTCCGGGACGGTTCGATCGTCGACCAGTCGCTCACCGCCGGCGCCGACTCGCTGCTGGCCGCCGAGGGCGCCAAGTGAGCGTCTTCACGGGCTGGCGCGCCTCCCTCCGCATAGCCAGGCGCGACGCGATGCGCGCCAAGGGCCGCAGCGCACTGGTGGTCGCGATGATCGCGATACCGGTACTCGGCGTCACGGCCCTCGATGTGACGTACCGCAGCATGGCGCCGACCGTCGCCGAGCAGCTGACCAGCGAAATGGGCTCCGCCGACGCGCTGTTCAGCGACGAGATGATGGGGCCCATAGAGCAGCTCCCCGATGGGGCGTTGAGCCACATCTACATGGGCGTGGACGACGCACCGCCCGTGGAGAACCGCGACCCGGTCGACATCAGCACGACGTTCCCCAAGGGTTCGCGGGCGATCAGCATCCAGTCCGTCCCTGCGAGTGTCACCACCCGGTACGGCGTCACGAACACCGACATCGTCGAGATCCGGACGTCGGACACGATGGCCCGCGGCAAGATCGACCTCGTGCGCGGCGCCTACCCGCACGGCAAGGGCGAGATGGCTGCCACGGAGCCGTTCCTGAAGACGACCGGGCTGCACGTCGGCTCGACCACCACCGTGCGCAACTCCGGCCGGACGTACACCATCACCGGTGTGGTCGAGCTGCCCAGCGAGCTGAAGACCGAGGCGCTCTACGCCGACCCCGGTGCGGTCATCGCTCCGTGGAAGGCCGAGGCCGACCGGGACAAGAAGGTGCTTCCGCCGAACGCCGGGTCCACGGACTGGCTGGTCAAAGGCCCCGCAGGGGTCGGCGTGACCTGGCCGCACATCGTGGAGGCCAATAAGTCGGGCGTGCTCGTCACGTCCCGGCAGGTCGCCCTCGACACGCCGCCGGACTCCGAGGTCCCGCTGATGGCCAGGAACCCACGCATCGCCGACAGTGGCTCCGGAGAGCTCAGCACGGCACTCGTCACCGTGATCGCCATGGCGGTCCTGGAGATCGTGCTGCTCGCCGGTCCGGCCTTCGCGGTCGGTGCGCGCCGCTCCCGCCGCCAGCTCGGCCTCCTCGGCACCTGCGGCGGAGACAGGCGCCACGTCAGGGCCGTGGTGCTCGGTGGCGGTCTGGTGCTCGGTGGCATCGGAGCGGTGGCGGGGGTCGTGGTCGGCCTCGGGCTCACCGCGGCCCTCCAGCCCGCGATCGAGAACTGGGCCGGAAACCGGTTCGGCTCTCTGACGATGCCGCCGCTGGAGTTGCTGCTCATCGCCGCGATCGGCCTGATCACCGGTTTGCTGGCGGCATTCGCCCCGGCGATCGTGGCGAGTCGGCAGTCCGTACTGGAGTCGCTCACCGGACGACGCGGCGTCCGCCGCTCCTCCCGGGTGCTGCCCGTCCTGGGCGCCTGCGTGCTGGCGTTCGGTGCAGCGATCGCCCTCTACGGCGGCACCAGCGGGAATTCGACACTGGTCGCCGGCGGCTCGATGGTCGCCGAACTCGGGCTGCTCGCCTGCATCCCGGTGATCGTCGGCTTCCTCGGGCGACTCGGCAGGAGGCTGCCTCTCTCGCCCCGGATGGCGCTGCGCGACGCCGCCCGCAACCGCGGTCGTACCGCTCCCGCCGTCGCCGCGGTGATGGCGGCGGTCGCGGGTTCGGTGGCCATCGCCACGTATACGTCCAGCTATTCCGCCGAGCTCGAGTACAACTACACCCCCTACATCACCAGGGGGACCATCGTCGTCTCGTCCTCCGACGAGAAGGCGGCCGAGCACCTCCCGCTGGCACGGACCGCGGTGGAACGGAACATGGCCGTCACCAGCGGGCACGCGGACTTCCGACGGGTCTGGGCAGGCAGTGACTGCAACAACTACGAGGAGAACCACTGCGGCTCGCTGGAACTGGTCAAGCCCACCGGCAAGGCCCACAGCTGCCCGCTCACCCGCAAGGGGGCCAAGGAGCTCGCCGCACGGCTCTCCGCCGACGAGCACAGGAAGCTGATGCGTTCCCCCGCCTGCCTCACCGACCTGATGGCGTCGGGTGTCTTCAACACCGATGAGAGCAACATCGTCGTCGCGGACGCGGACCTGCTCGACACGTATGTGAGGCTCGACGATCCCGCAGCCGCCAAGGCACTGTCCGCGGGCACACCGGTGCTGCTCAACCCGGTGTACGCGGAGAACGGCGAGGTCACCGTCAAGGCGGTCCACCAGTACAGCGAGAAGGACAAGAAGTACGGGAAGCAGCACCCGGGCAAGACGCGGACCACCATGGACAGGCTGAAGGTGTACGTGGCCCCCGCGAAGTACGCCGCCACCCCTGGAATCCGCATGATCCTTCCGGCGAAGACCGCAGAGCGGCTCGGCCTGCACACCAGGGCGTCCGGGAGCGTGTATGCCGTCGCCCATGCGCCGACGGCCGCCGAGGACCAGCGGGCTTCCGGTGCCATCGAGCAGGCCGGCGGCGGCATCTGGGTGCAGTCCGATTACGGCCTCAGCCGGGGGCAGGACACCGTCCTGTTGATCCTGACCCTGTTCGCCGGCGTGGTGACCCTGGGCGCGGCCGCGATCACTACGGGCCTGGCCAAGGCGGACGCGGAAGCCGATCTCAACACTCTCAGCGCGGTGGGTGCCCCTCCGAGCGTGCGGCGGAAGCTGTCCGGCTTCCAGTGCGTGGTGGTGGCGCTCACGGGTGTGGTTCTCGGCACACTGGCAGGCCTGGTGCCCGCGGTGGCGCTGCGCCTCGTCGACCTGCGGGAAGCGCTGAAGACGATGCGGCTCGATCCCACGCAGTCGGCGTACACGCCGATCGTGCTGCCCTGGGCGACCATCGGCCTGCTCGTCGTGTGCATTCCGCTGCTGGCCGGGGTGCTCGCGGCGGCGTTCACGCGGTCGCGCCTGGCTCTGGCGCGGCGGGCCGGATGATGACGCGGGTGGTGCGGTCAGTGGCCTGACCGGCTGATTCGGTGCCCTCGAAAACGGTGGATCAACCGTTTGCGGGGGCACCACCGTGTTGTACGGCAGGTGTGCGAGACAATGGCGCCATGGAGATGCCGAGGAATGAACGGTCGCAGGAGCACCCCCAAGTCCTCGTGGTGGGGCAGGACGGCATGGCGATCGGCGGCGGTGGCACTGACGACGAATCGCGTGAGGTCCCGGTGACGGAGATGGTCGAACAGCCCGCGAAGGTCATGCGCATCGGCAGCATGATCAAGCAGCTCCTGGAGGAGGTCAGGGCGGCTCCTCTCGACGAGGCGAGCCGGGTCAGGCTCAAGGAGATCCACGCAAGTTCCGTGAAGGAGCTGGAGGACGGCCTCGCACCGGAGCTGGTGGAGGAGCTGGAGCGGCTCTCCCTGCCGTTCACCGAGGAGTCGGTGCCCTCCGAGGCGGAACTCCGGATTGCACAGGCCCAGTTGGTGGGCTGGCTGGAGGGCCTCTTCCACGGCATCCAGACGGCGCTGTTCGCCCAGCAGATGGCGGCGCGGGCCCAGCTGGAGCAGATGCGCCGCGCCCTTCCGCCGGGAAGCGGGCACGAGGACGAGGACGGCAGCGGGGACCACCACGGGGCCATCCGGTCGGGCCCGTATCTCTAGTCCGTACATCGCAATTGGTTCGTACACCTCGATCACGTAGCAACACCGAGGCCCGGCGCACATGGTCGACGACCTGTGTGCCGGGCCTCGTTGCGTGTGCTCGGCGGCGGGGCGCGTGTCAGCCCGCCGAGGTCTGCAGAAGCACCTTTCCGATGTGCGCGCCGGACTCCAGCACCCGATGTGCCTCGGCGGCATCGGACATCGGCAGCGTGCAGTGCACGATCGGCCGGACGACACCGTCGGCGATCAGCGGCCAGACGTGCTCGCGTACGGCAGCGACGATGGCGGCCTTCTCGGCGAGCGGACGGCCACGCAGCGAGGTCGCGGTGATGGCGGCCCGCTTGTGCAGGAGGGCGTTCAGATTCAGCTCGCCCTTGACGCCGCCCTGGAGGCCGATGATGGCAAGCCGGCCGTTGACGGCGAGGGCCTTCACGTTCCGGTCCAGGTACTTCGCACCCACGATGTCGAGAATGACATCCGCACCGGCCCCGTCCGTCGCCTTGCGCAGCTCCTCGACGAAGTCCTGCTCCCGGTAGTCGATCAGGATGTCGGCCCCGAGCTCCGCACAGCGCGCGAGCTTCTCCGGTCCGCCCGCGGTCACCGCGACCGTTGCGCCCACCGCCTTGGCGAGCTGGATCGCCATCGTGCCGATGCCACTGGACCCGCCGTGCACCAACAGCGTCTCACCGGGGCGCAGATGGGCCACCATGAACACGTTCGACCAGACCGTGGCCGTCACCTCGGGCAGCGCCGCGGCCAGCGTCAGGTCGACTCCGTCCGGTACGGGCAGCAGCTGCCCGGCGGGCACGGCGACCTTCTCCGCGTAACCGCCGCCTGCGAGCAGCGCACAGACCTCGTCGCCTACCGACCAGCCGGTGACACCGGGACCGATCGCCGAGATGCGGCCCGCGCACTCCAGGCCCGGGTACGGGGAGGCGCCGGGCGGCGGGTCGTAGAACCCCTGCCGCTGCAGCACGTCGGCGCGATTGACCGCGCTGGACACGACATCGACGAGAACCTCGCCCTCGCCGGCTACCGGATCTGGCACCTCGGCCCATACGAGCGCTTCGGGACCACCGGGTTCGGGGATCGTGATCGCATACATGGCGGCGAGGCTACTCCGTGGCGCGGGCCGGGCGACGCCATGGCTCCGGGAGTCCGGGCGACACCATGTGGACTGGCCGGGCGACACCTTGGACGGCGGGCCGGGCGACACCGTGGACGGCGGGCCGGGCCGACGGAGGCGAACCGTGCCGGCGCGATGCCTGGGCTACGGGCACGGCGCGAGGCCCGCTACGGACGCGGCGTGCCCGTAGCCGGGTTGCTCAGCGGTGGTTCGTTGGAGGCACGCACGATGGTGATCAAACGGTCCGTCAACTGCAGCGGACTGGCAGCCGGATCGTCGTATCCGATCAACCGATGGCCCCGCAACACGCTGACCACGAGATCGTCGGTCTCCCGGACGCTCTTGCCCACCTCGGCCTTTATCACCGGCCGTTCGACGAGATCGAGACCGCTGCCCTGTTGGATCAGGTCCTCCATCACCGTGCCCGCGCTGGGGCTGAGGACGGAGAGGCCGAGCAGCCGGCCCGCCGCGCTGGCGCTGGTGATCACAGCATCGGCACCGGACTGCCGGAGCAACGGGGCGTTCTCCTCCTCGCGCACCGCGGCCACGATCTTCGCGCCGCGGTTGAGCTGGCGCGCCGTCAACGCCACCAGCACCGCCGTGTCGTCGCGCTGGGTGGCGATGATGATCTGACGCGCCTTCTGGAGCTCGGCGCGCAACAGCACCTCACTGCGCGTCGCGTCGCCGACCACACCCACGAACCCTTCGGCGTTGGCGATCTCGATCACCTTGGTCGCCGGGTCGACGATGACGATCTGTTCCTTCTTCAGGCCGGTGGCCCGCAGGGTCTGGATGGCCGAACGGCCTTTCGTGCCGAAGCCGACGACAACGGTGTGGTCACGCAAGTTGGTTCTCCAACGCTTCAGCCGAAAGTCCTCCCGGGTCCGTTCCGTAAGGACCTCGAGAGTGGTACCGACCAGGATGATCAGGAAGAGCACCCGCAGCGGTGTCACAAGCACCACATTGGTGAGCCGGGCGACGTCCCCGTACGGGGTGATGTCGCCGTACCCGGTGGTGGAGAGGGTGACCGTCGCGTAGTACACCGCGTCCAGCAGGTCGACGTTGCCATCGGCGGCGTCGTGATATCCACTGCGGTCGAGCCAGACGATCAGCACGGTGACGGCAAGCACCATCAACGCCATCATCAGCCGCTTGGCGACCTGCCGCGCCGGTCCTTGGACGACCCTGCGCGGGAGCTGCACCCGCGTGGGCGCGACATGCTCGTCGGCGCGCCTGGCCATCGCATCGTGGCCGGGAAGTTTCACGTGAAACACCCTTCCGTCCACGGCGTCGCCGAGGCCCACGGCAAGTCGAGGATCTCCACCTCGGTGCCGGACCGTACCCCGCCCGGTGGTACGACGGCCAGCCCGTCCGCCGCGGCAATTCCCCGGAGCATCGCCGGACCGTTGTAGTGCAGCGGTACGACGTGCTCGGCGCCGCTGCCGGTTCCCGTGTCGCCGAGGTAGCCGGCGCTGTCGCTGGTACTGCCTGTGCGGTGGACAACAGGCACCAGACGGGTGTCGTGCGGGTGCCCGTGCACCTCGTCGCGTACGACGACCCGGTACGGCGTCTCCGGCATAAGGCCGGCCAGCCCGCGGAGCAGCGGTTCGGCGAGCGTGAGGAGCCCGGAGACGGCGGCCAGGGGATTGCCGGGCAGTCCGACGAGATACCGGTCCACGTCTGAACCCTCCGTCTTGAGCCTGGCCAGCAGCATCGGGTGACCGGGGCGGACCGCGACGCCGTCGACCAGCAACTCGGCCCCGATCTCGGCAAGGACCGGGTGGACGTGGTCGACAGGGCCCGAGGCGGTACCGCCGGTGGTGACGACCAGATCGGCGTCCGAGGTGGTGAGGGCGCGCCGAAGGGCCGTCGCGTCGTCGCCGAGGCGCTGTGGGGCGGAGACCTCGGCGCCCAGCGCTCGTACCCAGGGGCCGATCATCGGGCCCAGCGCGTCGCGGATCAACCCGTCGTGCGGCAGACCGCTGGTCAGCAGTTCGTCACCGAGGACGAGGACATCGACGCGAGGGCGGGGGACAGTGACGAGCTCGTCGTACCCGGCAGCGGCGGCCAGACCGAGGACAGCGGGCGTCACCAGGGCCCCGGCGGGAAGGAGTTGATCGCCGGAACGGCATTCCTGGCCACGAGGCCTGATGTCCTGTCCCGGGAGCACCCGCTGCTTCGCGTGGAGCAGCCCCTTGGCCTCGTCCACGTGAGCGTGTTCGCTGCGGATCACGGCGTTGGCATCCGCCGGGATGCGGGCGCCGGTGGCGATCCGTACGGCATCGCCGTCGGGGAGTGCGGCGGGCGTGCTGTGCCCGGCAAGGATGCCCAGATCCTGGCCAGGGCGCGGACCCGCACCCGCGTCCCCGGAACCCTTCTCCTTTCCTGCTCCTTCGACCTCGCGGATGGTCCACGGACCCGGTCCGGTGACGACCCAGCCGTCCATGGCGGAGGTGTCGAAGGACGGCAGATCGGTGAGCGCCACGAGCGGCTCGGCGAGTACATGTCCGAGCGCCTGGTCGAGGGGCAGTCGCCGGACGCGGGCGGGAGCGTTCCGGCCCGACCGTACGGCGAGGGCGCGCGCCTCCCGCCAGGGTGCAGCCCGCCTGTTCCGGTCACGCTCGTGGGGCCGGCCGGTGCTCTGGTTCGGGGGCGGGAACTGGGATGCGGACGCAGATCTCTTCGTGGGGTGGGGCCGGTCCCTGGCATTCGGCTGCCCCGAGGAGCCGGAGTCCAGGAAGTGGGGCTGATCCGCGGAGTGGAGCTGATCCGCGGACTGAGGCCGACGTGCGGGGTGGGGCTCACCCGACGACTGGCGCCCGACCAGAGCGAGGGCCTGTTCAACAGCCCGGTCCTCCTCGGCAGCCCGCAGCTCCTCCGGGGTCGGGCGCCGACCCGCCGTTGCAGGACGGTCGCTCGCCGACGACAAGTTGTCCCCTGACGACGGGCTGGCCGCCGAAGACGGACTGACCGTCGAGGATGAGTCGGTGGCCGACGGCCGATCGCCCGCATCCAGCCCTCGGCCGGCCGACGCCGGACGGTCACGGGCCGAAGACCCGACACCTGCCGAGGGCCCCACGCCCGCCGAGGACCCGACGTCCATCGACGCGACGTCGGCCGCCGGAGGTGGGTCGGACCTGCCGTTATGGGCTGTCATTGCGTCTCGTTCTCGTCCGCCCACCGAAGTGCGAGCGCGGCAGCCTTGCGGGCGGCCTCGGCCACCGCCGCCGGTCCGTCGCCATCGCTGCTTGCCTTCGCCGCCGCGTACCCGACCAGGAAGGTCGTCAGGGGCGCGGCGGGCCGGGCGACGCCGTGGGCGGCGTCACGGGCGAGATCGAGCAGGACGTCGGTGTCGACGTCGAGTTCGATGCCCAGTTCGTTCTTGACTGCGTTGATCCATTCGTCCAGCACGGTCCCATGCTCTCTGATACGGGCCCGGGCCGACGCGATGTCCTCCCAGGTGTCACAGTCGAAGGAGACCAGCGGGCCGGCCTCCACCCGGGCAAGGTCGAGTTCATTCGTCAGCAACCGCAAGGGGAGTCCGGACAGACTGCCGTGCTCGGTGGCGAGCAGGGCAAGCTCGCGACGCAGCGGTTCGGCACGGTACACGGCGACGAGAGGCTGGTCACGACCGCCCTGATCGGTGCACAGGGCCCCCTCCTGCTGCCCCTCACCGGCGGCGGCCAGCAGCGCTCCGACCGTGCTCTCCCCGAGGAACGGCAGATCGGCGGAGAGTACGAGAACCCAGTCCGCCGCGGTGCGCCGGACCCCGGCATCGAGCGCGGCCAACGGGCCGCCGCCCTGTGGTTCTTCCCGCGTCCAGGTCACTGCGCGCACGGTGGGCCGCCGCCCGCCCACCACCACGGTGGTCGAGGCATCGGCGCAGGCCGCCAGCACCCGGTCGAGCAGCGCGCGGCCACCGACCCGGATTCCGGGCTTGTCGGCGCCGCCGAGCCGCTTGGCGGCCCCTCCGGCAAGGACGATGGCGTCATACGCGGTCATGCATCCGAGTATGCGGGCCGCAGCCTCCCGTTGATCCTCCCCGTCCGCAATCCAGTGGATCAGCGAAGGGAGGAAACGGGAGCCCGCTCCCCCCTTTACGCCTACAACGTGCGCAGCTTTACGCCTACAACGTGCGCAGCAGCACCGCCGGTTGTTCCACGCAGTCGGCCACGTAGCGCAGGAAGCCACCCGCCGTACCGCCGTCGCAGACCCGGTGGTCGAAGGTCAGCGAGAGCTGGACGACCTGGCGTACGGCCAGCTCGCCCTCGTGCACCCACGGCTTGGGCACGATCCGGCCGACACCCAGCATCGCCGCCTCCGGGTGGTTGATGATCGGGGTCGAACCGTCGACTCCGAACACCCCGTAGTTGTTCAGCGTGAACGTGCCGCCGGTCAGCTCCGCCGGGGTCAGCCTCCCGGTCCGGGCCGCCTCGGTCAGCCGGGCGATCTCGGCCCCGATCGACTCCGCGTTCCGGGCCTGCGCGTCCCGTACGACGGGGACAATCAGGCCCCGCTCGGTCTGGGCCGCGAACCCGAGATGGACCTCCGGCAGCCGCACGATCTCCCGCGCCTCCAGGTCCACCGTGGAGTTGAGCTCGGGGAACCGGGCCAGCGCGGCGGTGCAGATACGCGCCAGCAGAGCGAGCACCGACACCTTGGGCCCGGCGGCCGGGCCACCGGCGCTGTTCATCGCGGATCTGGCCGCCATCAGCTCGGTGGCGTCGGCGTCGACCCAGCACGTGGCATCGGGGATCTCCCGTCGGCTGCGCGCCAACTTGTCGGCGACCGCGCCCCGTACACCGCGCAACGGGATCCGCTCCACGGCCGGACTCGCAGCCGGCTGCGCCACCGACGGCTGCATCGGAGGCACCGACGGCTGTACCGAAGGCAGCGACGTCGGTTGCGAAACCGACTCCGGCACCGAGACGGCGGCCGGCGTGGGAGCGGCCGCCCCCTCTGTGAGTGCCCTGATGGCGGATTCGACATCGGCCCGCAGGATCAGCCCGTCGGGCCCGGAACCCGCCAGCTGCCGCAGATCAAGATCATGTTGCCGCGCCAGCTTCCGCACCAGTGGGGAGACGACGGCCACCGGCCCCTGCGCCGCGTCCGGAACAGCCGCAGAAACCGCAGCCGCAGCGGTCACATGTGCGGCAACAGTCGCCGCCATCGCCTCGGGACGGACTCGTCGACGACGCGCAACCGGTGCGCCCGTCCCGTACCCGACCAGCACATTGCCGGACGCCTCCGCCTCACCGGAACCGGAACCCGCCCCGCCTGAACCGGCCCCCGACCCCACAGCCGATACCACCGCCCCAGCCCCCGCGTCCGAGCCCGAGCCCACCCCGGAGTCCGCCGGCCCCGCTGATCCCAAGGCTCCCTCGGACCCCACCGCCACCGTCAACAGTGCTGCCCCGACCGGAAGTTCCGTTCCCTCCTCGCCGAACCGCGCGGTCACCACGCCCCCGTAAGGACACGGCACCTCCACCATCGCCTTGGCCGTCTCGACCTCGACGACCGGCTGGTCGATGGCGACGACATCGCCGACCTCCACCAGCCAGCGCACGATCTCCGCCTCGGTGAGCCCCTCGCCGAGGTCCGGCAGCTTGAATTCGAATACCTGGGGCATCAGCTCTCCGCCTCCCACTGCAGGCGGGCGACCGCGTCGAGCACCCGGTCCACGCCCGGCAGATGGTGCCGCTCCTGCATCGGCGGCGGATACGGAATGTCGAACCCGGTGACCCGCAGCACCGGCGCCTCCAGATGGTGGAAACAGCGCTCGGTGACCCGGGCCGCGATCTCGCCGCCCGGGCCGCCGAAACCGGAGGACTCATGGACGACGACGGCGCGCCCCGTACGCCGCACGGAAGCGGCGACGGTCTCGTCGTCGAACGGCACCAATGAGCGCAGATCGACGACTTCGAGATCCCAGCCCTCTTCGACGGCCGCTTCCGCAGCCTCCATGCAGACCGGCAGCGACGGCCCGTACGTGATCAGCGTCGCGCTGCGCCCGGGCCGGCGGACGACAGCCCGTCCGATCGGTTCCACGGCCACCGGCGCCTCGGGCGACCAGTCCGCCTTCGACCAGTAGAGCCGCTTCGGCTCCAGGAAGACCACAGGATCGTCGGAGGCGATCGAGGCCCTCAGCAGCCCGTACGCGTCCTCGACTGTGGCAGGCGTGACGACATGGAGGCCGGGCGTCGCCATGTAGTACGCCTCCGAGGAGTCGCTGTGATGCTCGACCCCGCCGATCCCGCCGCCGTACGGTACCCGGACCGTGATCGGCAACGGCATGGCACCGGCCGTCCGGTTCCGCATCTTTGCGACATGGCTGATGAGCTGCTCGAACGCCGGATAGGCAAAGGCATCGAACTGCATCTCCACCACGGGCCGCAGCCCGTACATAGCCATGCCGACGGCCGTGCCGAGGATGCCCGCCTCGGCCAGCGGGGTGTCCGTGCAACGGTCCTCGCCGAACTCCTTCGTCAGACCGTCGGTGATCCGGAAGACCCCACCGAGCATGCCGACGTCCTCGCCGAGGACATGCACCGTCGGGTCCTCGGCCATCGAGTCGCGCAGCGCTCGCCCGAGCGCCTGCGCCATGGTGGCGGGTTTGGCCTTCGCCGTCCGCTCTCCGGCCGGCGCCGCTGCGGTGGTCATCGCCCTTCCTCCAAGTCGTTGTGGCCGTGCCGGCCCTGCTCGGCCTCCAGCTCGACACGCAATCGGGCGGCCTGCTCACGTAGCTGCGTGGTCTGCTCCACGTAGACATGGGCGAAGAGATCCATCGGGTCGAGCACCGGATCGGCATTCATCCGCTCGCGCAGAGCGGCAGCCATCCGCTCCGCGGCCACGCGCGCCTCCTCGATCCCGTCGTCGCCGAGCAACCCCCGTCCGGTCAGCTCCCGCTCCAGGAGCTGGATGGGATCGTGTGCACGCCACGCCTCCACTTCGCTGTCGACCCGGTAGCGCGTGGCGTCGTCGGCGTTCGTATGGGCGTCCATGCGGTACGTCACCGCCTCGACGAGCGTAGGACCGCCACCGCTCCGGGCCCGCGCAACCGCCTCACCGAGGACTTGGTGCACGGCGGCCGCGTCATTGCCGTCCACCAGCCGGCCCGGCATCCCGTATCCCACGGCCTTGTGCGCCAGGGACGGAGCAGCGGTCTGCTTGGCCAGCGGTACGGAGATCGCGAAGCCGTTGTTCTGTACGAGGAAGACCACCGGGGCCCGCCAGACGGCCGCGAAATTCAGCGCCTCGTGGAAATCACCCTCGCTGGTCCCGCCATCACCGACCATGGCCAGCGCCACCACGTCGTCGCCCTTGAGACGCGCCGCGTGTGCCAGCCCCACCGCGTGCGGCAGTTGGGTGGCGAGGGGGGTGCAGAGCGGAGCGATGCGGTGCTCGCGCGGGTCGTAACCGGTGTGCCGGTCGCCGCGCAGCAGCGTCAGTGCCTCGACCGGGTCCAGGCCGCGCGCCACGGCCGCCAGCGTGTCGCGATAGCTGGGAAAGAGCCAGTCCCGCTCCTCCAGCACCAGCGCGGCCGCTATCTCGCAGGCCTCCTGCCCCGTGCTCGACGGGTAGACAGCGAGTCGGCCCTGCTTGGTGAGGGCGGTGGCCTGCGCGTTGTACCGCCGTCCGCGCACCAGCTCCGTGTAGAGCCGCAGCAGCAGTTCGGGGTCGGCATCGGCCACGGCATCCGTACCGAGTACGCGGTACGGCTCGGGGTCCGGGAGCAGCGGCGCGGGATCGGTGAGCGGCTTCCAGGCCGGGGGCGGCGTGGGCCGGTAAGCGGCCGCGCCGGGCAGCTCTTGGACCGTCATGACAAGCACCTCCTGGCATCGAGGGGTTTTCGAGCGGCGTCTTGGACATCGGAGGATCGTCCGATGTCGAGGGGTGTCGAAATACTTCGAAATGTCGAGCGCTGTCCGAGGCACGGATGCGCTGTGCCTCACCTACCGATTGTTCGGTCGCGAGTGCATTTTGGCTACAGGCACCTTCAGCCTGTGGACAAACGGTTCTCCACAGCCTGGGATAGGAGCAGGTCGTCCAGGACAGGGAGGCGGGGGCACATGTCAGCTGAACAAATGGCCGACGGGGGCGAGGACCCCGGCCAGGTTCCGCCCGCGCGCCCGCTCGACGCCATCGACCGCGACATCCTGCGACTGCTCCAGACGGACGGCCGTGCCTCGATACGGTCGGTGGCCGATCGCGTCCATGTGTCCCGGGCCAACGCGTATGCCCGGATCAATCGGCTCATTGACGACGGCGTGATCCGCGGTTTCAGCGCGCGTGTGAACCATGAGCGGGCGGGGCAGGGCGCCTCCGCGTACATCACTCTCAAGATCGTCCAGAATTCCTGGCGCACCGTGCGCGAACAGCTCCAGGTGCTGCCGGGGGCCACGCACATCGCACTGGTCAGCGGCGACTTCGATGTCCTGTTGCTGGTGCACACCCCGGACAACCGGTCGCTGCGCGAGCTGGTCCTGACCAGGATCCAGGCCATCCCGGAGGTGCTCTCCACCCGCACACTTCTGGTGTTCGAGGAGACGGACCTGGCCCCGGGCCCGGCCAGACCCACCGAGCTGACCTGACGGGAACCGGTGAACGGGAACCGGCAATCCGAATCGGGACCGGAACTTCTTCAGGAACCGTACTTCTTGAGGAATGCCTGGACCGTGGCCCAGTTCTTCACGCTGTCGAGCAGCGCCACCCCGTGCTCGCCCGCACCCCTGACGTAGATCAGCTTGTGCTCCGACGCCTTGGTGCTGGCCTTGTTCAGCGCCTTCGCATCCTCCCCGAAGGACTCGTCGTACTCGGCGGCCATGTAGAGCACCGGCGCGGTCAGCTTCGGGACGGCGTCCAGAGCGTTCATTGCGGAGTACACCGTCGGCGCGGAGAGCGCGATCACCGCGTCCGGCTGCGGCCGTACGGCAGGCGCAGCGGTGAGCACGGCAGTGCCTCCCCTGGACGCCCCCATCAGCAGCAACTTCTTCGCGCCCTTGCCGCGCAGGTACCCGGCCGCCCCGACGATCTCGGAGACCTCCTGGCCCGCCGAATTGACCGCGAGCACCCGATAGCCGGCCCGGTGCAGTTCGTCGGCCTTGTCCTTCCACTGGCAGGCGGTGCCGTCGGACTGGTGCGCGAGCACGATCCCCGCGCCGGTCCCGCCGCCGCTCGCACCGCCCGGTACATAGGCGCCAGTCCCGGTCCCGTCCGCGGACTCGAAGGTGAGGGAGGCAGCCTTCGCCTCCTGCGACGTCAGACAGCCGAAATCGTCCGGCACCGCGGTCTCGCTCGCACTCCGGCCGCCGCGTCCGTCCGCGCCGGCCCCTCCGTCACCGTCGCCTCCACCACATCCGGTCAGCGACACGGCCGCAAGCAGCACGGCAGCCGACAGGGTCCCGGGAACACGCAGGACAGGAGCACGCAAGACAGCGGTCACGCCGAAGGATGGTGGTCTGGGCCTGTCCGGCCGTCAACGGCTCAGCGGCTGGACCGCATCCCCTCGAAGGCCACCCGGACGAGCGTGTCCGCCAGGCGCTCCCCGTCGACACCGCCGTCCGGTTGCGGCCGATACCACTCCACCAGGGAGTTGACCATCCCGAAGAGCAGCCGTGTCACCAGCCGTATGTCCACGTCGGAGCGGAGATCGCCGTCCGCGACCGCCGCCCTGAGCAGATCGGTCACCCGGTGGTCGAACTCGCGCCGCCGCTCCATGGCCCAGCGCTCGGTCTTCGTATTGCCCCGTACGCGCAGCAGCAGCGTGACGTAGGGCAGTTCGGCTATCAGCACATCGACGGTACGACGGGTGACGTACTCGACCCGCTCGATCGCACGCCCCTGCGTCGCTCCCGGCTCGTCGAGGATTCCGAAGAGCCCGTCCAACGCCCGGCTGACCGCACGGCGGAGCAGTTCCTCCTTGCCCGCGACATGGTGATAGATGGACGACTTGGAAATGCCCGCCGCCTTGGAGAGATGCTCCATGGACGTGCCGTCGTAGCCGCGCTCGTTGAAGACACGGACGGCGACGGTGAGCAGAGTCTCCGGGGTGTACGTGTCCCGCTTGGCCGTGGTCATGTCCGCGATCCTCCCCTACGAGTTGTCCACAGGTTTGGCGGGCCCCCTTGTCCCGACCGATCGTTCGGTTACTCTAACTCTGTCCGCCCGTCCCTGCCCAGCTCGATGAGGAGTTGGTCCGTCATGGCCGCCGAGCTCTCCCTGCACCTGCTGTCCGAGAAGCACCGCCCCACGCTCGACCAGGCCCTCGACGCGATCCGTACGCGCGCCTACTGGTCCCCGCATCCCGAGCATCCCAAGGCATACGGCGAGGGCGGCGCCCCCGGCAGCCTGAGCGCCGCCGAGGGCAAAGCGGCCTTCGACGCCGTGCTGCACACCCGGCTCGACCTCGGCCAGCCGGGCACCGACGGCTGGACGGGCAAAGAGACCTCTCCGTACGGACCGGAGCTCGGCGTCGAATATCCGCACGCCGACCTGGACGTCCTGCTGCCGGCGATGCGTACGGGAATGGCCGCCTGGCGTGCGGCGGGCCCCGAGACCAGGGCCCTGGTCTGTCTGGAAATCCTGGCGCGGATCAGTGCCAGGACCCATGAGTTCGGCCACGCCGTGATGCACACCAGCGGCCAGGCCTTCATGATGGCGTTCCAGGCGGGCGGCCCGCACGCCCAGGACCGCGGCCTGGAGGCGGTGGCGTACGCGTACGAGGAGCAGATCCGCACCCCGCAGAGCGCCGACTGGTCCAAGCCGCAGGGCAAGCGCGACCCGCTCCAACTGCACAAGTCGTTCACCGCGGCACCCCGCGGCATCTCGCTCCTGATCGGCTGCAACACGTTCCCCACGTGGAACGGCTATCCGGGCCTCTTCGCCTCCCTGGCCACCGGCAACCCCGTCCTGGTCAAGCCGCACCCGCGCGCCGTGCTTCCACTCGCGCTCACGGTGCAGCTGGCCCGCGAGGTGCTCGTCGAGGCGGGCTTCGATCCCAACCTGGTAGCTCTGGCGGCCGAACGGCCGGGCGAGGGCATCGCGAAGACGCTCGCGGTCCGCCCCGAGATCAAGATCATCGACTACACCGGATCCACCGCCTTCGGCGACTGGCTGGAGGCCAACGCCCGCCAGGCCCAGGTCTATACGGAGAAGGCCGGAGTCAACACGATCGTCCTCGACTCCACCGACAACTACCAGGGCATGCTCGCCAACCTGGCGTTCTCCCTCTCGCTGTACAGCGGCCAGATGTGCACCACCCCGCAGAACCTGCTGATCCCCCGGGACGGCATCACGACCGATGCCGGCGACAAGACGTACGACGAAGTCGTCGACGACATCGCCACCGCTGTCAACGGGCTGCTGGGCGACGACGCCCGGGCGAACGCACTGCTCGGCGCCCTGGTCAACCCGGATGTGAAGGCCCGCCTGGAGGCAGCCGCGGAGCTGGGCGAAGTCGCCCTGCCCTCCCGCGAGGTGACCAACCCGGAATTCCCCGGCGCCGTGGTCCGCACCCCCGTCGTCGTCAAACTGGACGGCACCAAGCCCGACGACGAGGAGCACTACCTGTCGGAGTGCTTCGGACCGGTCTCCTTCGCAGTAGCGGTCGACTCGACAGACGGCGCCGTGGAACTGCTCCGCCGCACGATCCGCGACAAGGGCGCGATGACGGTAGGCGCGTACACCACCTCACCGGAGGTGGAGCGCGCGGTGGAGGACGCCTGCCTGGACGAGTCGGCCCAGCTCTCGCTGAACCTGACCGGCGGGGTGTACGTCAACCAGACCGCGGCGTTCTCCGACTTCCACGGTTCGGGCGGCAACCCGGCAGCGAACGCGGCCCTGTGCGACGGAGCCTTCGTAGCAAGCCGCTTCCGCATGGTGGAAGTCCGCCGCCAGGCGTAATCCCCGTTCCTCCGCCCAGTCATCTTCCGGGCTCCCCAATCAGAAGCGGGGGTGGGGGCGGCGGAGCCCCCGGTTACGAGAAGGGGCGGGCAGGGGAACAGACCCGCCGCAGGTGCCCACCCCCGCCGCCCCACCCACGTCAGAACCCCAGCCCTCCCCGGGGGCCCGGGCCCGCCTCCCCGGGGCCCGGGCTCCTACTCCCGCCCCGCCCCCGAAATCTCCGCATACCGCTGCACCCACGCATGCATGGCAATCGCAGCCGCAGCACCCGCATTGATCGACCGCGTCGACCCGAACTGCGCAATGGAGCACACCATCGCCGCGTGCTTTCGGGCCTCTTCGGTCAGCCCGGGCCCTTCCTGCCCGAAGAGCAGCACACACCGCCGCGGCAGCTCGGTCCGCTCCAGCGGCACCGCCCCCGGCAGATTGTCGATTCCGATGATCGGCAGCCCTTCCGCCGCCGCCCACGCGGTCAGCGATTCCGTGTCGGGGTGGTGCCGTACATGCTGGTACCGGTCGGTGACCATCGCACCGCGCCGGTTCCAGCGCCGCCGCCCCACGATGTGGATCTCCTTGGCCAGGAAGGCGTTCGCGGTGCGCACCACGGAGCCGATATTGAAGTCGTGGCCCCAGTTCTCGACCGCCACATGGAAGTCATGCCGCCGCAGATCCAGATCGGCGACGATCGCCTCCCGTGTCCAGTACCGGTAGGCGTCGCCCACGTTGCGCCGGTCGCCGTGGGCAAGCAGCTCGGGGTCGTACCGCTCCTCCACGGGCCAGGGCAGCGGATGCGGCCCGACGCCGATCTCCGTCCCGAATCCGTCGTCGTACTGCATGGGTTCCGTCGTCGGCACGGATCCGACGGAGGGTTCGCGTCCGAGCCCTCCGGACTCTTCGGTCAACGAATCCCCGCCGGTACTGCCGGTACTACCGGTGCTGCTACTGCTGCCGCTCTCACTACTCACCCGACGAGCGTATGGCCCCCGTCGCCGCTGTGCTGCGGGGCCTCCTCGTCATCGACGGCTCGCCGCTGCCCCGGCACCCTGCCCCTGCGCGAGAACAGCAGCTCCCGCCCGAGGGTCACCCGGCCGCCGAGCCACACCAGGAAGACGGTCGGCAGGAAGACGGAGTCGGCAGCGATCATCGCCATCGAGAAGAACGGCAGCCCGAGCAGCAGGGCGATGCCGACATGCTCACACACCATGACGACGAGCAGGACGTTCTTGACCCGCCGGTTGAACAGGGTGAAGGGGAAGGCGACCTGGACGATGACCGTGCCGTACGTCAGCAGCATCACCATGACACCGCTGGATGCGAGGATGTCCGACAGCCCGGGCCAGGGCGTGAAGTAGTCGAGCTTGAGCGGGTAGTACAGCGCCGTGCCGTCCTGCCACCGCGAACCCTGGATCTTGTACCACCCTGCTGTCGCGTAGATCAGACAGACCTCGGCCATGATCACGACGAGGGTCGCGTTGTGGGCGAGATTGGCGACGACATCCAGCAGGGTGCGCGCTTCGCTGTGGGGCGCGTAGCGATTCACAGCCCACCAGGCACCCTGGCCGGCCCAGAGGACCCAGAAGAGAACCGGCAGCCACCAGGTGCCGCCGAGGCCGTCTGTCACGGTGGCCACGGTCAGAACCAGGCCGAGTACCACCCAGAGAACCGGACCGGCCACATCCCCCAGCACCGAACGCCGCGGACCATCGTCTTCCGCATCCGCCACACGACCCGCGCGCGCCGCACGCCGTGCATCCAACGACCAGACCTGCCCGCAGCGCGTCAACACGAGGTAGATCGCCATCAGATGGATGACATTGTCGCCGCCGTCGCCCATGAAAATGCTGCGGTTCTGCAGGGAGAGCACACCGGCCATGAAGAGGACCGACATGGCGCGGGTATGCCAGCCGACCATCAGCAGCGCGGCGGAGAGCAGAGCAACCGCGTACACGATCTCGAACCAGACCGTACTGTCCGACCACATGAGCGCGGTAAAGGCCTGATTGCCCGATATGAGCTGCTGCGCCATGTCCCAGCGCCACGGGGCGTCGGGTCCGTACATCTCGTGGCGGTGCGGCAGTTCACGCAGCAGGTACAGCAGATAGGTGGCGGAGAAACCGATCCGGATGACGGCGCTCTGGTACGGGCCCAGGGCCGAGGAAGTGATGCGCTGGACGGCGCGCGCGAGCTTGCGGTCGAAGGTGAACGTACTCACTTGTCCGCCCCCTTGGCGTTCTCGGGAAGGTCGTCGGGGGTTACGGTCCACCACGGCAGCACCCGGTAGGACGGCTTCGTACTGATCTTCTCCTCGCTCCATCCGGGCGCCGCGATGGATCGCACCTCGGAACGGATCTGGATGCGCTCGACGGTGCCGCCGTAGTCGTGTTCGCCGAGGCGCAGCATCGCGACGCGGCGGATGTAATGCTCGGAGAGCTCACCGCGCAGGCCGTTCGCCCGGTTCTCGTTGTCATGGGAACCGAGATAGAAGTCCCAGGCGCGACGGAGCTCGTTCTGATGGACGTGGCTGGGGAGCAGATTGCCGCGTATCGCCTTGCCGTCCTCACCGGAGAGGCTCATCCAGGGGGTGGTGCGGCGGCCGTCGGCGCCGGCTATCTCGGCTCGTACATGAATGGCCACGTTCTGCTGAAGCGGGTTCGGGGCGAAGAGCTTCCAGTTCTGCTCGAACTCGGGATAGATCCAGTCGTCGACCGCTTCGCCGTGCTGCTTGGTCAGGGTGTTGGAGGGTGCGACGTGCAGAAACACCATGGCCAGCTGAACGCAGGCGACCAGCCCGATGACCGACAGTGCGATCGCGGCAACGATCTGGTACGGAAGTGACAGGGCAGCCATACCGACACGGGGACCTTGACCCGCCCCCCGACCGGCGCCGGACGACGCGTCCTCGCGCTGCCCCGGCCCTGGCCCGGCGCTCCCGTTCCCGCTCCCGACAGCCCTGTCGCCGTACGAATCCATCCCGCCCCGATCCCCGTCGATCCCCGGTGAGTTATCCACAGGGTTGACACCCTACGGGCCGTCGACTCACCATTGAAGACATTGAACCGAACGATCGGTCGGTCGGTAGGGAGTCCGGGATGACGGCAGTGACTGCGGACCAGACAGCGCAGGCAGGAGCAGGCAGGCCTGAAGGGGCGGACGAGGCCTTGGAGGCGGCCTTCGATGCTGCGGTGGCGGCGGACGAGCGCATCGAGCCGCGCGACTGGATGCCGGATGCGTACCGTGCCTCACTGGTCAGGCAAATGGCCCAGCATGCCCACTCCGAAATCATCGGAATGCAGCCGGAGGCCAACTGGATCTCGCGAGCGCCCTCGCTGCGCCGCAAGGCGATCCTGATGGCCAAGGTCCAGGACGAGGCCGGACACGGGCTCTATCTGTACAGCGCCGCGGAGACCCTCGGCACCGGCCGCGAGGAGCTGCTGGACAAGCTCCACGCAGGCCGCCAGAGGTATTCATCGATCTTCAATTACCCGACGCTGACCTGGGCGGACGTCGGCGCGATCGGCTGGCTCGTGGACGGCGCCGCGATCACCAACCAGGTTCCGCTCTGTCGCTGCTCCTACGGCCCGTACGCCCGGGCGATGGTCCGTATCTGCAAGGAGGAGTCCTTCCACCAGCGTCAGGGTTACGAGCTGCTGCTCACCCTCAGCCGCGGCACCCCGGCACAGCACGAGATGGCGCAGGACGCGGTGAACCGCTGGTGGTGGCCGTCCCTGATGATGTTCGGCCCGCCGGATGACGCATCGGCCCACTCGGCGCAGTCGATGACCTGGAAGATCAAGCGGCACTCCAACGACGAGCTGCGGCAGCGCTTCGTGGACATCTGTGTCCCACAGGCCGAGGCGCTGGGGCTCACCCTCCCGGACCCGGACCTCCGGTGGAACGAGGAGCGTGGACAGCACGACTTCGGGGCGATCGACTGGCAGGAGTTCCAGGAAGTCCTCAAGGGCAACGGCCCGTGCAACGAGCAGCGCCTCACCCAGCGCCGCCGGGCGCACGAGGAGGGCTCCTGGGTCCGGGACGCGGCGGTTGCGTACGCCGAGAAGCACACAGCAGTACGGAACGGGGAGGCAACAGCATGAGCAGCTCGACCGAATGGCCGCTGTGGGAGGTGTTCGTGCGTTCGCGCCGCGGGCTGTCCCACACCCACGCGGGCAGCCTGCACGCCCCGGACGCGGAAATGGCCCTGCGCAACGCACGCGATCTGTACACGCGCCGTTCCGAGGGCGTCTCCATCTGGGTGGTCCCGTCCGCACAGGTCACAGCCTCCTCGCCCGACGAGAAGGACTCCTTCTTCGAGCCGGCCGGTGACAAGCCGTACCGGCACCCGACGTTCTACGAGATCCCGGAAGGGGTGAAGCACCTGTGACCGCGGCCCTCGCCCTGGGCGACGACGCGCTGGTGCTCTCGCACCGGCTGGGGGAGTGGGCGGGCCATGCCCCCGTACTGGAAGAGGAAGTGGCCCTGGCCAACATCGCCCTGGACCTGTTGGGACAGGCCCGGGTGCTGCTCTCCCTTGTCGGGGACGAGGACGAGCTGGCGTATCTGCGCGAGGAGCGTGCCTTCCGCAACGTCCAACTGGTCGAGCAGCCGAACGGCGACTTCGCCCACACCATCGCCCGCCAGCTCTACTTCTCCACGTACCAGCGGCTGCTCTACGAGCAGCTGGCGGCCGGTGAAAGTCCGTTCGCCGGGCTGGCGGCGAAGGCGGTCAAGGAGGTCGCCTACCACCAGGACCACGCGGAGCACTGGACGCTGCGGCTCGGCGACGGCACGGCCGAGAGCCATGAGCGGATGCAGCGCGGGGTCGACGCCCTCTGGCGGTTCACCGGCGAACTGTTCCAGCCCGTCGAGGGCGTGGAGATCGACTGGCAGTCGCTGAACAGCGGCTGGCTGGAGTCCGTCACCACAGTGCTGCAGCAGGGCACGCTGACCGTACCGGCCGGCCCGCAGACCGGAGCATGGACGGCGGGCGCGGGACGGCAGGGCATCCACACCGAACCTTTCGGCCGGATGATCGCCGAGATGCAGCACCTGCATCGCAGCCACCCGGGGGCGTCATGGTGACCGAAACGCTCCTGGAGGAGGAGCTGCACCGACTGGCAGGCTCCGTACCCGATCCCGAACTGCCCGTGCTGACCCTGGACGAGCTGGGGGTGCTCCGGGGCGTGGACGTGGTGGCGCCCGGCAAGGTAACGGTACGCCTCACCCCGACCTACACCGGCTGCCCGGCGATCGAGGCCATGTCCGCCGACATCGAGCGGGTGCTGCACGACCACGGCATACCGGAAGTCTCCGTGGTCACCGTGCTCTCGCCTGCCTGGTCCACGGACGACATCAGCGCGGAAGGGCGGCGCAAGCTGGCCGAGTTCGGCATCGCGCCCCCGCGCCCGCACGATGCCACGGCCCCCGCAGGCGGCCCAGTGCCGCTCACGCTCTCGGTCCGCTGCCCGCACTGCGGCTCGACCGATACGGAGCTGCTGAGCCGGTTCTCCTCCACCGCGTGCAAGGCACTGCGCCGCTGTGTGACGTGTCGCGAACCGTTCGACCACTTCAA
Organism: Streptomyces sp. NPDC037301; assembly: GCF_055602785.1. Classification (NCBI taxonomy): domain Bacteria; kingdom Bacillati; phylum Actinomycetota; class Actinomycetes; order Kitasatosporales; family Streptomycetaceae; genus Streptomyces; species Streptomyces sp. NPDC037301. Next base: position 161,226 of record NZ_JBVJWD010000004.1, on the reverse strand, counting down.
GGAGTTGTAGATGTTCCATCCGCTCCGGGTCCGCGCGATCGAACGGCTCACGGACGATTCGGTGGCCGTCACCTTCGCCGTGCCGCCCGAGCTGCGCGAGACCTTTCGCCACAAGCCCGGCCAGCACCTCAATGTGCGCTACAGCGTCGACGGTGAGGAGATCCGCCGCTCGTACTCGATCTGTTCCCCGGCCACCGAGGAACCGTCGGATCCGGCGCTACGGGTGGGCATTAGGCTCGTCGACGGCGGCGCGTTCTCCACGTACGCGCTGAAGGAACTCACCGTCGGTGACCTGATCGAGTCGATGCCCCCGATGGGCCGCTTCGTGCTCACGCCCCGCGCCGGACATTTCGCGGCGATCGTAGGGGGCAGCGGGATCACCCCGGTGCTGTCGATCGCAGCGACACTGCTGGCGCGGGAGCCCGACGCCAGTTTCTGTCTGATCCGCAGCGACCGGACGGCGGTCTCGACGATGTTCCTGGACGAGGTCGCCGACCTCAAGGACCGCTATCCGGACCGGTTCCAGCTGGTCACGGTGCTCTCCCGGGAGGAGCAGCAGGCAGGTCTCCCTTCCGGCCGGCTGGACAGGGACCGTCTCACCGAGCTGCTGCCCGCGCTGCTACCCGTGCCGGAGGTGGACGGCTGGTATCTGTGCGGGCCGTTCGGACTGGTACAGGCCGCCGAACGCGCGCTGCACGGCCTGGGCGTCGACCGGACCCGTATCCACCAGGAGATCTTCCATGTGGACGACGGCCCGAACGCACCTGCCCGCACCCGGGCCGAAACGCCTGCTCACAGCAGCCTCACCGCGACCCTGGACGGCCGCTCCGGCACATGGCCGGTACAGGAGGGCGAATCGCTGCTGGAGACCGTGCTGCGCAGCCGCTCCGACGCGCCGTACGCCTGCAAGGGCGGTGTGTGCGGGACCTGCCGGGCATTCCTGGTCTCGGGCAAGGTACGGATGGACCGCAATTTCGCGCTGGAGCCCGAAGAGACGGGCGCCGGTTATGTGCTGGCGTGCCAGTCACATCCCGTCACTCCGGAGGTGGAGCTCGACTTCGACCGCTGACCGCGCCCCCTCTCCGTCTCCGTCCGCTTCCTCCTGTTCCCTTCTTATAGAACCTGTTCTATCTTGACGATCCGTCAGGTCCGGGTACGGGAGCAGCGGTTCGCAGGAGGCCAGGGCAGTGGACTTCACCTTCACCGAGGAACAGCAGGCAGCCGCTGAGGCAGCGAGAGCGGTCTTCTCGGGCGTTGCGCCCGACGGGGTACCCAGCCCCGCTCTCGTGCCGGGAGCGGTGGCCGAGGACATCGACCGGCCTCTGTGGGCCGGGCTCGCCGCAGGCGACCTGCTGAGTCTGACGCTGCCGCCGGAGCATGGCGGGGCCGGGCTCGATCCAGTCGCGCTCTGTCTGGTGCTGCGCGAGTCCGCCAGGATACTTGCGCGGGTGCCGCTGCTGGAGACGTGCGCGGTCGCGATGGCGCTCCAGCGCTACGGCGACGCGGGGCTGGCCGCCGAGCTGCTGCCCCGGGTCGGCCGGGGCGAACTGGTCCTCACCGTCGGGGCCAACGGCCGCACCGGCCACGATCCGGCCGAGCTCGCCGTCACCGCCCGCCGGGAAGCCCCCGCGAGCAACCGGCCTGGCAACGCCGACGGTGATGCTGCGGGCTGGGTGCTCGACGGGGTGCAGTCAGGGGTGCCGTGGGCGCAGGCCGCGGACTGGGTCGCGATTCCTGCCCACACAGGCGAGGGCCGGGCCGTTGTGGCCCTGATCCGGCCCACCCACGACGGCGTCGCTCTGGCCGAGCAGGTCTCCACCAGCGGTGAGCTGTTCGCCGAGGTCCGGCTGGATTCGGTACGAATCAACAGCCGTGCGCTGATCGACACCGCCGGGGCCTGGGAGTGGTTGCGCGCCCTGCTCATCACCGGGACGTGCGCACTCGCGCTGGGTCTGGGCGAGGCTGTGCTGACCATGACGAGCGAATACACCGGCAAGCGCGAGCAGTTCGGCTTTCCCGTCGCGACCTTCCAGTCCGTCGCCGTACAGGCCGCGGACCGTTACATCGACCTGCGGGCCATGGAAGTGACGCTCTGGCAGGCGGCCTGGCGTATCTCCACCGGGGCCGGCGGTGCGCTGCCCGCTGAGGGCGACATTGCCGTGGCGAAGATCTGGGCGTCGGACGGTGTCCGCCGGGTGGTACAGACGGCACAGCATCTGCACGGCGGCTTCGGCGCGGACACCGACTACTCGCTGCACCGCTTCCATGCCTGGGCGAAGCAGATCGAGCTCTCCCTCGGCCCGGCGGCGGCACACGAGGAGGCACTGGGCGACCTACTGGCCGCGCACCTCCTCAGCTGATACCGGCCAGGTCCTCGGACAACACGGGTCGAGCGTCCGCTCGGCACCCCGGCAGCCCAGCACTCCAGCAGCCGAGCGGCCCCGGTCTCAGAGCACGAAAGCCGGGTTGCCGTTGTCGGTGACCATGGGACGTCCGGCACCGTCCCAGGCGAGCATCCCGCCATCGATGTTCACGGCGTCGATGCCCTGCTGCACCAGGTACTGGGTGACCTGGGCGGACCGGCCACCGACCCGGCACATCACGTGCACGCGCCGACCGTCCTCGGCAGCTTCGGTCAGCTCACCGAAACGGCCCACGAAGTCACTCATCGGAATGTGCAGGGCGCCTGCGACATGCCCGGCCGCCCATTCGTCGTTCTCCCGGACGTCCAGCACAAAGCCGTCCGACGGAACCGCCGCGACATCCACCGAGGGCAGCGGGGCGAAATTCATGGGTCATGCCTTCTCTCGTACGTACGCTCCAGAGTCACCGGGAACGCTACTGCACCAGACCCGCCAGCTCCGCCTCACGCTGAGCGACCTCGCCCAGCAGCTGATCGGCGATCTCGTCGAGCAGCCGGTCCGGATCGTCGGGCGCCATCCGCAGCATGGCCCCGATCGCGCTCTCCTCGAGCTCCTGGGCGAGCACCGTCAGGAGTTCCTTGCGCTGGGTCAGCCAGTTCAGCCGGGCATAGAGCTCCTCGCTCTCGCTGAGCTCCGCCTCCGGCACCACCGGCCCCGCCGCCCACTCCTGCGCCAGCTCCATCAGCAGCGCCTCGTCCCCACGCCCATAAGCAGCGTTGACGCGGGTAATGAATTCCTCCCGGCGTGCCCGCTCCGTCTCGTCCTGCGCCAGGTCCGGGTGGGCCTTGCGCGCCAGCTCGCGGTAGAGCTTGCGCGCCTCCTCGGTCGGCCGGACCCGCTTGGGCGGCCGGACCGGCTGCTCGGTCAGCATCGCCGCCGCCTCGGGGGACAGCCCGTCGGAGTCGATCCAGTCGTGGAACAGCTCGTCGACGCCCGGCATCGGCATCACGATCGCCCGGGCCTCCTGCGCCTTGCGGAGGTCTTCGGGGTCACCGGTCCTGGCGGCCTGGGCCTCCGCGATCTGCGCATCGAGCTCATCGAGGCGGGCGTACATCGGCCCGAGCTTCTGATGGTGCAACCGGGAGAAGTTCTCGACCTCGACCCGGAAGGTCTCCACCGCGATCTCGAACTCGATCAGCGCCTGCTCCGCCACCCGCACAGCCTTGGCAAGCCGAGCCTCGGGCCGAGCTCCCTCAGCAGTTCCGTCGGCAGCCCCGCCAGGCCCGCCGTCAGCCCCAGCGGCAGCGTCGGCCTCCGAACCTGCAGCGGCATCGGCACCGGCAGGCCCTCCGTGCTGCGCATCCTGCTCGTGCTGCCGGTCGTTTTCCTGCCGGTCATCGTCGTTCCGGGTGATCGGCACCCCGGCGGCTTCGTGGGTCACCCGTCCAGCGTATGGCCACCGTCCACGCCCCGAGGACGCGCGGTCGACTCAATGCCCCTCACACGCCCGGTTCGGCGGCTATCCGCCCCGAACCGATGGCCCGCACCAGCTCCGTGTGGTCCGCCTCAGTACGGTCCGCGTACGTCACCGCGAACGCCGCCACCGCCTCGTCCAGCTCCTCATTCTTGCCGCAGTAGCCCGCGATCAGCCGCGGGTCGGCGCTGTGCGCATGGGCCCGAGCCAACAGAGCCCCGGTCATACGGCCGTAGTCGTCGACCTGGTCGGCTGCCAGTGCTCCCGGGTCCACACTGCCCTTGCGGTTCCTGAACTGCCGCACCTGGAACGGGCGCCCGTCGACGGTGGCCCAACCCAAGAGAATGTCGCTGACGACCTGCATCCGCTTCTGCCCGAGCACCACCCGGCGCCCCTCGTGCGCCACTGCCGGTACATCGAACCCGACAGCCGGGAGGTAGGGCGCCAGCATGGATGGCCGCGCCTCCTTCACCTGCAGCACCAAGGGCTCGCCACGGTGATCGAGCAGGAGCACCACGTACGACCGGGTGCCGACGCTCCCCGTGCCGACCACCCGGAACGCCACGTCATGGATCGCGTATCTGGCGAGGAGCGGTACCCGGTCGTCCGAGATCGTGCCCAGATAGTCGCCGAGTCCCGCCGCCACCGCCGCGGCCTCCTCGTCCGGCACCCGCCGCAGCACCGGCGGCGCGTCTATGAAACGGCGTCCACCGTCCCCGGAATCCTCGGTGGACTTGGCCGCGAAGCGGGCGCTGGTGTTGTTACGGGCCTTCTCCGAGACCCGCTCCAGGGTGCCGAGCAGATCCCGCGCATCCGTGTGCGAGACCAACTCCTCGTCCGCGATGGCGTTCCAGGCGTCAAGCGCGGGCAGTTTGGCCAGCAGCCGCATCGTCCGCCGGTATGCGCCCACCGTGTCGTATGCGCCCTGGCGGCAGGTGTCCTCGTCCGCCCCGGCCTCACGCCCAGCGAGCACGAGCGAGGTGGCGAGGCGCTTGAGGTCCCATTCCCAGGGGCCGAACACAGTCTCGTCAAAATCGTTCAGATCGATGACCAGGCTGCCCCGCGCATCGCCGTACAGCCCAAAATTGGCCGCGTGCGCATCGCCGCAGAGCTGGGCGCCCACCCCGCTGACCGGCGTGCCCACCAGGTCATGGGCCATCAGCCCGGCCGAGCCACGCAGAAACGCGAACGGTGTGGCTGCCATCCGCCCCACACGGATCGGAGCGAGACCGGGCACCCTGCCCCGGCTCGACTCCTCGACCGCCTGCACGGCATCGGGTCGCCCGGCCGGAAGGTCAAGGGCGGAGTGAGAGGCCCTGGGCACCCTCTCCCGCAGCGCCTTGCCCGCTTCCCTGGGCGACTGCGGCGCATTCTTGCCCGCCGCAGTCGCCACAGTCGTCCGACGCGACGCGAATCCGGGCACGACCGGAATGCGCGGATCATCTGTCACAGCCCGCTGAACCGGCACTGCCGCTTCGATTTCACCCATGACGCGCAGCCTCCCCCGCCTTCGCCCTGCGCTACTGGCCCCATGCCCTGTCGCAGATCAATTGCGACGAAGGTACCGCCGTTCACCGAAAGCCGTCTGCCCCTGTGGAAAACTCACCTCACGGCCTGTGGACAACGCTCTGTCCTGGTCAGACGCCGACGGCCGCCTCTTCCAGTTCTTCCCCCAGCTCTTCCTCGTCGTCCGCCTCGGTCCGGACTTCGGCCTTGACGTGCCGCCCCCGTCCCTGTGCTCCCCCGGCCTCGGCGGACCCGACGACGGCGCCGGCCTGAGCCGTCTCCACGGTGGCCCTCCGCCGCTTTGCCTCGGCCAGCCCCGCCGCACCCATCACTGCCAGGCCCACCACGAACCAGAGCGCGAGCACCAGCACATGCCGGCCGAGCGCGTGTCCGCCGAAGTACACATGGCTGCGCACACCCTCGACGAAGCCCGCACCGTTCCAGAAGGAGTGCAGCGCACCGAAGAAGCCGGGCTGCAGCTCGGGCCGGAAGATGCCGCCGGAGCTGGTGAAGTTGAGCATCACGAAGAGCACCATCACGCCGAGCGTCGTCCACCGCTTGAGAAAGGTGTGCATTCCGACGCCGATCAGCAGAATGCCCAGCGAGTAGAGCCAGGCCATCGCCCAGAGCCCGCCGAGCCCGTGGTCCACGAGACCGAACAGCGGACCGGCGAAGACCACTCCGATCACGCTCACCGCCAGGGACGCAGCAACCGTCAGAGCGGCCCTGATCCGCAGCGCCAGCACCGCGCCCGCACCACCGATCACCGCGACCGATGCGTACGAGCCGATACTCACCGCGACCAGCAGGAAGAAGATGCCCTGACCGGTCGGATCGCCGTCAGCGGTCGGTGCCGTGTCCGTCACCTTCAGCGGGTCCCCCTCCGCGGCCGCAACCTCGGTGAAGACCTTCTCGACCACCGTGGCGCTGGTGTCGGAGGACGCGCTGGCCACCAACAGCTCGGGGTGCTTCCCCGGCAGGTAGGCACCGTAACTCGCCTGCGTCCTGAGGTGGTTCACAGCCGTCGCGCGATCGGGGACCGTGCGCACACTCAGCGCCCCGTCACCCTTGTCCTGCAGCGTCTGCGCGAGCACCTGCGCTCTCGACCCCGACCCGACCACGTCCACCCGCAGATCGTGCGGCTCAGGGGCGTGGAACGCCCCGAGGTAGGCGAGCCCCATGCCGATGCACATCAGCAGCGGCGTGACGAGATGGCTCAGCACATGACGCAGAGCGGCGGCGGTGGAGCCGGCGGCGCTCGGGCCTGACGACATTCGGAACTCTCCAATAGTTGGCTTTTACAACCCCTAACCCGTTGTACTATACAACCGAAGTTCCAAGGAAGGCGGAGAGGAAGGCGAAGCAGTGCCAGGCACCCCCGGAGAACGCCAAAAATCACTGGATGTCATCCAGCGCGAACTGACCGCCTTCGCACGCCGCGCGCGCTCCGCGGCGGCCCGCCTCCATCCAGAGCTGCCCCTGGTCTCGTACACGCTGCTGGCACACATCGACGACCGGCACGGCTGCCGCGCAACAGATCTGGCCGCGCACTACATGCTGGACAAATCGACGGTCAGCCGACAGATCGGCGCCCTGGAGAAACTGGGACTGGTCGAACGACACCCGGACCCGGACGACCACCGCATCCAGGTGCTGCACCCCACCGAGGCCGGAACCCAGGCGCTCGCATCGACACAGGCCAGCCGCCGCTCCGCCTACCAGGAGCGCCTCGCGGACTGGACAGCGGACGACCTCGCCGGCTTCGCGGAATACCTGCTGCGCTACAACGCGGCGGGCGACCCGAGCACGACCTCCCCGCAGACACCGAAGGCCTGACCCGACAGAACATCCTCCGGCCCGCTACAACCGGCGCGACGGCCAGGACGCATCCTCAGCCCCCCTCGCGGCATCCGGCACGCGTCAGCAGGGGCCGTCGGACATTGAGGGGGCTTCTGACCAAGCTCCCACCAGGTCATGTTCCACCCGCCGGAGCCATGAGAACGAGCCCCGGCGGCCGGACAGTACAACGCGAAGACAGCCCAGCAGGGCGTCAGTCAGTGCCAGAGTCACGACCACCGGAACCCACGTACCACCATCAATGTCAGTGCCGCCTTTGTGCAGGCCTGGCGTGAGCAGCACCCCGACGGACAGGTTGTCTACCGCGATCTCGCCGCCGCCCCGCTGCCCCACCTGGACGCTGCGGCCGTCGCCGCCGGCGCCGAGTTGGTCCAGAACTACCTGGAGAAGCTGCTGACGAGCATGTTCGGCGCCGAGGTCGACTTCATCGTCCCGGCACTGACGCCGACCCGGTCCCAGCCCTCGATGGCAAACCTCATTCCACTCGCCGACGCCTCCCGCGCCCAGGCGTTCACTGCGGCTGCAGAGAAGGCCAAGTCCCTCGCTGCCCGCCTCGCAGCCTGAGTCGTACGGCACAGAGCCGACCAGGGCCCGCGGGAGCCGGGACCCGACCAGCAGCCCACGGAGGCGACGCCCCCACACAAACCCCGAAAGCCTCATGCCACCACAGGACGCCCCGAATCCGGCGTTTCACGTGAAACCAAACCCGAGAACGAAGAAGCCCCACAGACCGTTGGCCTGTGGGGCTTCTCTCTTGTGCGCGAGGGGGGATTTGAACCCCCACGTCCCTAAGGACACTGGCACCTGAAGCCAGCGCGTCTGCCGTTCCGCCACTCGCGCAAGAGTGGTGTTTCCAGACTCTCTCACCGTTTGGTGCGAGCGCCTGGCGACATCCGGAAGATTAGCACGCTGGACAGGGTGGATTCACATCCGTTGTTTCACCGAATGCCTGGCGGGAACGGGGAACGCCGTGCGGCGGCCCCCACTCCTCCTCAGTGCACCCCAGGTGCGGGACACTGTCAGGAGGCCGCCTCTACGATCCGTGTGAGAGGTGACACTCATCCACAGGGCAGACAAGGGGAACCAGCCGATTTCCCCACGCGTGGATACGATCAGTAAGCAGTACAGGGACGACTACAACGGAGGAGGTGCCCCAATGGGAGTCATGAAGCGTTTCGAGCAGCGTCTCGAAGGTCTGGTCAATGGCACCTTCGCCAAGGTCTTCAAGTCCGAGGTCCAGCCGGTCGAGATCGCGGGAGCCCTCCAGCGCGAGTGCGACAACAACGCAACAATCTGGAACCGTGAGCGGACCGTCGTCCCCAACGACTTCATCGTCGAGCTCAGCACCCCGGACTACGAGCGACTCAGCCCGTACTCCGGCCAGTTGGGCGACGAACTCTCCAGCCTGGTCCGCGACTACGCCAAGCAGCAGCGGTACAGCTTCATGGGCCCCATCAAGGTCCATCTGGAGAAGGCCGACGACCTCGACACCGGGCTCTACCGGGTGCGCAGCCGCACCCTGGCGTCGAGTTCGTCACAGCAGCAGGACCCCCAGGGCCGGCCAGGACTGCAGAACCCCCCGGGACAGCACGGCCAGCCCCCCTACCCAGGCCCGGGGCGGCCTGCACAGCCCACCGGAGGCTACGGCTACCCGCCCAGCTCCGCCCCGCCCATGCCCGCGGCCCCGCCGCCGGGCGCGGGCAGGCCCGGGGCGCCCGGTAGCGACCGGCACCCGCCGGCCGGCCCCAGCCCCCTGCCGAACGCGCAGGTGCGGCGCTGGATCGAGATCAACGGCACCCGCCATCAGATCTCCCGCCCGACGCTGGTGCTGGGACGCAGCACCGACGCCGACGTGCGGATCGACGACCCCGGCGTATCGCGCCGGCACTGTGAGATCCGGACCGGAACGCCCTCGACGATCCAGGATCTCGGGTCTACCAACGGCATCGTGGTAGACGGGCAGCACACAACCCGCGCTACGCTCCGCGACGGCTCGCGGATCGTCGTGGGCAGCACCACCATCGTTTACCGGCAAGCCGAAGGGTGAAGCGGGGGCAATGTCAGAGCTGACCCTGACGGTCATGCGGCTAGGTTTCCTGGCTGTTCTGTGGCTGTTCGTGATCGTGGCCGTCCAGGTCATCCGCAGCGACCTGTTCGGAACGCGCGTCACGCAGCGCGGCTCACGCCGCACTGCGACCGACGCACGGCCGCCACAGGCACGCCAGAATGCCGCGGCACCGCCGCAGCAACGTCAACAGCCCGGCCGCCAGCGCCGGGGGGCACCCACAAAGCTGGTCGTCTCCGAGGGCACACTCACCGGCACCACGGTGGCGCTCCAGGGGCAGACCATCACGCTGGGCCGTGCCCACGACTCAACGATCGTCCTGGACGACGACTACGCGTCCAGCAGGCATGCCAGGATCTACCCCGACCGTGACGGCCAGTGGATCGTCGAGGATCTCGGGTCCACCAACGGCACGTATCTCGACCGGACCCGACTCACCACCCCGACACCTGTTCCGCTGGGCGCGCCGATCCGGATCGGCAAGACCGTCATCGAGCTGCGGAAGTAGTACGACAATGAGCGAGCGGAGCGAGCGAGCCGCGGCGGTCCGGGCAACGGACCCGGCCCGGCTCCCGACCGGAGGGTGGGCAGTGTGGCTCGAGACCGGCTGTACCCCGAGCCGACGGGAGAGGTGCGCATGAGTCTTTCCCTGCGCTTCGCCGCCGGATCGCACAAGGGCATGATCCGGGAAGGCAACGAGGACTCCGGCTACGCCGGTCCGCGCCTTCTCGCCATCGCCGACGGCATGGGCGGCCAGGCAGCCGGCGAGGTCGCCAGCTCCGAGGTGATCTCCACGCTCGTCCAGCTCGACGACGACGTCCCGGGCTCGGACATCCTCACTTCGCTCGGTACGGCGGTCCAGCGGGCCAACGACCAACTGCGCATGATGGTCGAGGAGGACCCCCAGCTGGAGGGCATGGGCACCACGCTCACCGCCCTGCTCTGGACCGGCCAGCGCCTCGGCCTCGTCCACGTCGGCGACTCCCGCGCGTACCTGCTGCGCGACGGCGTACTCACCCAGATCACCCAGGATCACACCTGGGTGCAGCGGCTGGTCGACGAAGGCCGGATCACCGAGGAAGAGGCCACCACCCACCCGCAGCGCGCCCTTCTGATGCGCGCCCTGGGCAGTGGCGACCACGTCGAACCCGATCTCTCCATTCGTGAGGTCCGGGTCGGCGACCGCTATCTGATCTGCTCCGACGGGCTCTCCGGCGTCGTCTCCCACCAGACCATGGAAGAGACCCTCGCCAGCTACCAGGGCCCCCAGGAGACCATCCAGGAGCTGATCCAGCTCGCCCTGCGCGGCGGCGGCCCGGACAACATCACCTGCATCGTCGCCGACGTCCTCGACGTCGACAGCAACGACACCCTGGCCGGACAGCTCAACGACACCCCGGTCATCGTCGGCGCGGTCGCCGAGAACCAGGCTGCACAGATGTCCGCCGCCGAAAGCACAGCCGCCATGCAGACCCCCGCCGGACGAGCGGCCGGCCTCGGCCGCCCCGTCCCGCCGCCCGCAGGCGGCTTCGGTCCGCCCGGAAGCGGTGACGGCGTCGGCTACGGCGAAATGCCTGACGGCTCCTTCGACGAGTACACCGACGAGGACTTCATCAAGCCCGGCGGCGGCCGTAAGTGGCTCAAGAGGTCCTTCTACGTCGTGCTCGCGCTCGCTGTCATCGGCGGCGGTCTCTACGGCGGCTACCGCTGGACCCAGAACCAGTTCTATGTCGGCGCGAAGAACGAACATGTCGCGCTGTTCCGTGGCCTCAACCAGGACCTGGCCTGGGTCTCGCTCTCGAAGGTCGAGAAGGACCACCCCGAGATCGAACTCAAGTACCTCCCGCCCTACCAGCGCAAGCAGGTCGAGGCGACCATCGCCGAGGGCGACCTCACCGCCGCACGCGAGAAGATCGGCGAACTCGCTGTCCAGGCATCCGCCTGCAAGAAGGACGCCCAGCGACGCGCGGCCGAGAAAGCCCGCTCCGACGAGGGCCAAGCCGGTGGTATGGGCTCGGACGTCACCAAGACATCCGCCGCTTCCGGTGCCACCAAGACCAAGCCGACCGCAACTCCCACTCCTGGTCCCAGCCTCTCGGAGGAAGAGAAAAAGCTGGTCCCGCAGTGCGGTAAGCAGTAAAGCCGTAGGGGGCCTTCAGCACCATGAGCGTTGTCACCAACACGACCACGATCGGCGCGATCGACGCACCGAGCCGCCGCAACACCGAACTGATGATGATGGTCTTCGCCATCGCCATCTCGGTATTCGCCTACGCCAATGTCGGACTCGCCATGGACGGCAAGCTCCCGTCCAGCATGTTCGGATACGGAGGCGGGCTCATCCTGCTCGGCGGCGTCGCGCACCTCGTGGTGCGCAAGTTCGCGCCGTACGCGGACCCGCTGCTGCTCCCGCTCGCCACCCTGCTCAACGGCCTGGGGCTGGTGCTGATCTGGCGGCTGGACAAGTCGCCGAGGCTGATCCAGCGTGCAGAGACTCTCTACGGGGCGTACAGCCCCGATGCCCCCAAGCAGCTGCTGTACTCAGCGATCGGCGTCGCCCTCTTCGTCGCCGTGCTGGTGATCCTCAAAGACCATCGCATCCTTCAGCGCTACACCTACATCTCGATGGTCGCGGCGCTCATCCTGCTGATCCTGCCGATGTTCTTCCCCGCGGTGAACGGCGCGAAGATCTGGATCAGCCTCGGCCCGTTCTCCATCCAGCCGGGAGAGTTCGCCAAGATCCTGATCGCGGTGTTCTTCTCCGGCTATCTCATGGTGAAGCGCGATGCGCTGGCGCTGGCCAGCCGCCGCTTCATGGGGATGTACCTGCCGCGCGGACGTGACCTCGGACCGATCATCACCATCTGGGCCCTGTCGATCCTGATCCTGGTCTTCGAAACCGACCTCGGCACCTCACTGCTGTTCTTCGGCCTCTTCGTGGTGATGCTCTATGTCGCCACGGAACGGACCAGCTGGATCGTCTTCGGTCTACTGATGTCCGCGGTAGGCGCGGTGGGTGTGGCGTCCTTCGAGCCGCATGTGCAGTCCCGGGTGAACGCCTGGCTCGACCCGTTCTCCAAGGCGACGATGGCGCAGAGCGACCAGATCGCCCAGTCGCTGATGTCCTTCGGCTCCGGCGGCACGCTCGGCACCGGACTGGGCCAGGGCCACTCGGACCTGATCATGTTCGCCGCCAACGCCGACTTCATCCTCTCCACAGTCGGCGAGGAGCTGGGTCTGGCCGGAATGATGGCCGTCCTGCTGGTCTACGGCCTGATCGTCGAGCGAGGCGTCCGCACGGCGCTGGCCGCCCGTGACCCCTTCGGCAAGCTTCTCGCCATCGGGCTGTCGGGGGCCTTCGCAATCCAGGTCTTCGTGGTCGCCGGCGGTGTCATGGGGCTCATCCCGCTGAGCGGTATGACCATGCCGTTCCTCGCGTACGGTGGCTCGTCCGTGCTGGCCAACTGGGCGCTGATCGCCATTCTGATCCGGATCAGCGACACCGCCCGCCGTCCCGCCCCGGCCCCCGCCCCGTCCTCCGACGCCGAGATGACCCAGGTGGTCCGACCGTGAACAAGCCCCTTCGCCGGATCGCGATCTTCTGTGGCGTCCTCATCCTCGCCCTGCTCGTACGGACCAACTACCTGCAGTACGTCCGTGCCGACGAGCTGAACAGCCGCGACGAGAACCGTCGCGTCCGCATCGAGCGTTACGCGCACGAACGCGGCAACATCATCGTCGACGGCGGCACCGCTGTGACCGGCTCGGTCGAGACCAAGGTGGGCGACTTCAAGTACAAGCGTGTCTGGAAGAACGGCCCCATGTGGGCGCCCGTCACCGGGTACTCCTCGCAGGCGTTCGACGCCAACTTTCTCGAGAAGCTCGAGGACGGCATCCTCACCGGCAACGACGACCGGCTCTTCTTCGACCGGACCCTGTCGATGTTCACCGGCGAGAAGAAGCAGGGCGGCAACGTCGTCACCACCCTCAATTCCGCCGCTCAGAAGGCCGCCTTCAAGGGACTCGGCGACAAGAAGGGCGCCGTCGCCGCGCTCGACCCGCAGACCGGCGCCATCCTGGCCCTCGTCAGCACCCCGTCGTACGACCCCTCGACCTTCGCGGGCAACTCCGACGCCGACTCCAAGGCCTGGGAGAAGCTCTCCAAGGACAAGGACAAGCCGATGCTCAACCGGGCATTGCGCGAGACCTACCCTCCGGGCTCGACCTTCAAGGTCGTCACCGCCGCGGCCGCGCTGGAGAACGGGCTGTACACCAGCATCGACGAGCACACCAAGTCGCCGCTGCCCTACCGGCTCCCGCTGACCACCGGCAACCTGGAGAACGAGGGCAACATCCCGTGCGAGAACGCCTCGCTGCGGGAGGCGCTGCGGTGGTCCTGCAACACCGTCTTCGGCAAGATCAGCGATGACCTCGGCAACCAGAAGATGATCGACCAGGCCAACAAGTTCGGCTTCAACAAGGACATCTTCACTCCGGTACGCGCCGACGCCAGCGTCTACCCCAAGGACAACCGCCCGCAGAACGCCATGGCCGGCATCGGCCAGGCGTCCAACCGCGCCACCCCGCTGCAGATGGCGATGGTCGCCGCCGCGGTCGCCAACGACGGCAAGCTGATGCAGCCGTACATGATCGAAAAGCGCCAGGCCCCGAACCTGGACGTGATCTACACGCACGAGAAGGAGCAGCTCAGCCAGCCCCTCTCGGGTGAGAACGCCCAGAAGCTCCAGCAGATGATGGAGACCGTGGTCAAGAACGGCACGGGAACCAACGCACTCATCGACGGCGTCACTGTCGGCGGCAAGACCGGTACCGCCCAGCACGGTCTGAACAACAGCGAGAAGCCGTACGCCTGGTTCATCTCGTACGCCAAGACCGACAAGGGCTCCCCGGTTGCCGTCGCCGTCGTTGTCGAGGACGGCCAGGCCAACCGGGACGACATCTCCGGTGGCGGTCTGGCCGCCCCGATCGCAAAGGCTGTAATGAAGGCGGTCATCGACAGCAAGAGGTGATGCCCGTCACATCGGGAGCCATACCTGCACATTGGGATACCGGTCAGGTATCAGGTCCGGACTCCGGGCCGATCAGGTAGTGCGCGGCCGGTAGCGTATGCGCGAGCAGCACACCGCCGGACCGCACACCGGTGCGGTCGGGACTGACGGAGAGGGCTGGAACAGTTATGGAAGAGCCGCGTCGCCTCGGCGGCCGGTACGAGCTGGGCTCGGTGCTCGGCCGTGGTGGCATGGCCGAGGTCTACCTCGCACACGACACCCGGCTCGGCCGCACCGTAGCTGTGAAGACACTGCGGGCCGATCTCGCCCGCGACCCGTCTTTCCAGGCCCGGTTCCGCCGTGAGGCCCAGTCCGCCGCCTCGCTCAATCACCCGGCGATCGTCGCTGTCTACGACACCGGTGAGGACTACGTCGACGGGGTCTCCATCCCGTACATCGTCATGGAGTACGTCGACGGGTCGACGCTCAGGGAACTTCTGCACTCCGGCCGCAAGCTGCTGCCCGAGCGCACCCTCGAGATGACCGTCGGCATCCTCCAGGCGCTGGAGTACTCGCACCGCGCAGGCATCGTCCACCGCGACATCAAGCCGGCGAACGTCATGCTGACGCGCACCGGCCAGGTCAAGGTCATGGACTTCGGCATCGCCCGCGCCATGGGCGACTCCGGCATGACGATGACCCAGACGTCTGCCGTCATCGGCACCGCCCAGTACCTCTCCCCGGAACAGGCCAAGGGCGAGCAGGTCGACGCACGCTCCGACCTGTACTCGACCGGCTGCCTGCTCTACGAGCTGCTGACGGTCCGGCCGCCGTTCATCGGGGACTCACCCGTCGCGGTCGCCTACCAGCACGTACGGGAAGAGCCGCAGAAACCCAGCAACTTCGACCCCGAGATCACGCCCGAGATGGACGCGATCGTGTTGAAGGCCCTGGTCAAGGACCCCGACTACCGCTACCAGTCGGCCGACGAGATGCGCGCCGACATCGAGGCCTGCCTCGACGGCCGGCCGGTCGCCGCCACCGCGGCAATGGGTGTGCCCGGTTACGGCGGCTACGACGGATACGGCAACGACCAGCCCACCACCGCACTGCGCGCCGCGGACCAGAACGGCGCGCCCACGTCCATGCTGCCCCCGGTCAACCCGGACGACGGCGGCTACGGCTACGACGACCGCCCGGACCGCCGCCGCCAGAAGAAGAGCAACACCTCGACGATCCTGCTGATCGTCGCGGGCGTCCTGGTGCTCATCGGCGCGATCCTGATCGGCCGGGCGGTGTTCAGCAACACCAACAGCAACAGCGGCAAGGTCGATGTGCCGAACATGGTCGGCTTGACTGTGAAGGAAGCACAGAAACGCGCGGAAACCGCCGACGTCGTCCTCAAGGTCGGCTCGCACGAACCCTGCGAGGAACAGCCCAAGGGCAAGATCTGCAGCCAGGACCCGGCGGACGGCCAGATGGCGGAGAAGGAGGTCGTCACGGTCGTCGTCTCCACCGGTGCGCCGAAGGTCGAGGTCCCGGACGTTGTGGAGAAGACCGAGGCGACTGCCCGTAAGGACCTTGAGGACAAGGGCTTCACGGTGAACGTCACCGCGGTCGAGTCCGGCAAGACCGCGGGTACGGTCATCAAGCAGGACCCCGATGGCGGCGCGAAGGCCGAGAAGAACTCCGAGGTCACGATCACGGTCGCCAAGCAGGCCCTGCTGGACCTCCCCGACGTTCGCACCCGCACGTACCAGGATGCAGAGGCCCAGCTCAGGGGCATCGGGTTCACAACCATCTCGCGTGTCGACATCGACTCGACCCAGCCGGTGGACACCGTGGTCGAGCAGTCCCCCGGAGTCGGCAAGCAGGCCAAGGACGCCCCGATCGTCCTGAAGGTCTCGAAGGGTCCGCCGCAGCCGGAGAAGGCCACGGTTCCCGACCTGCAGGGCAAGACCCTCGCGGAGGCGAAGGCTCTGCTGGCCCAGGCGGGCCTGCAGATCCAGGTGCAGGGATCGAATGACGACAACGCGAGGGTCGTCCTCTTCCAGCCCCAAGCGGGCCAGGAGGTCGACAAGAACAGCGTGGTCAACGTCCAGACCGTGCAGGGTGGTGGAGACGGCAACATCTTCGGCGGCCCGTCCGGCTCACGTCGGCACTGACCCCGAATCGCGACTGCCATCGGGCCCCGGTCACCGCAACGGTGACCGGGGCCCTTTGCTGTGCCCGCCGCGATGCCTTCTGCGAGGCATACCGCACATGTAGCCGTATACCGATCGTGTCTTCATATGTGCCGATTCGTTGATCGGATAGGGCGGGGCATCGGACTCCGTCCACATCGCTGGATACGCGAAGGGTCAAGAGCGTGATCAACGAGGTCGCTCTGGTGGAATCACAGGCGCTGCGTCAAAACTTCGCCGAGCGGACGGAGGCACTCGACAGAGTCAAAATGCTGTCCTTACTGCCGGACGGCATGCACGTGACCACCGCCATGGTTGCCGCCTACTTCGAGGTGGCGGAAACCGTCATCAACAACCTCCTCAGCCGTCATCGAGAGGAGCTCGAATCGAATGGTCTGAGGGTGATCCGTGGCGCTGAGCTGCAGAAATTTAAGGAACTCACCCTGAGTTCCTATCGGGAGAGTTATCCACAGCCCCGTTCGAGCATGGCGCTCTGGCCGCGGCGGACCGTCCTGAACGTTGCCATGCTGCTCCGGGACAGCGAGATTGCGCGCCGTGTCCGTACATATCTGCTCGACGTCGAACACACCTCCCGGGTGCACCCGGTGATCACGGATACCCCTCGGCGTGACAGCGACGTCGAATCCCTCGACGCCCACATCACGCGACTCAGCGAGGAGAGCTTCACCCGCCTCCTCGGCGCCACCGTCGTCCCCATACTCAACGCCCTCATCGAGACCTCCGGCGAGCAGCAGCGAGAGCTCATCAGTCTCCGCGAGAACGTCCAGCAGATCGAGCGGAGGCTCGTCCGCCACGACATCCAGCTGCGCCGCCTTCAGCACGCCCAGGAACAGCGCCCCCTCACCGGGGTCATGGCCTCCATCGACGCCATGAACTGGCGGGAGTTCGAGCAGCACATCGCAGGACTGCTGCATCGGGACGGCTGCACCGACGTCGAGATCCACGGTGGTAGCGGCGACCGCGGGGCCGACATCACCGCGTACACCGCCGACGGGCGACGGGTGGTCGTCCAGTGCAAGAACTTCGCCCCGTACCGCTCGGTGTGGAGCGGCGAGATGCAGAAGTTCGTCGGCACAAAGACGCTGCACCGGGCGGACGTTGCCGTGTACGTGGCGACCTGCCCGTTCTCCCGCGAGTCGCTCGATATCGCGATGCAGGTCGGCGTCACCGCCGTGCACCGCGGCCTGCTGGAGGCCTGGAGCGCGGGCGCGAAGCTGCAGGTGCTCAAGTAAGCAAGTAGGCCACGACGGCAGAAGGCCCGAAGTCGCAAGGATTGGTTGCGACTTCGGGCCCGGCTCATCGTACCGGCTAACGCAGCTCCGCCGGCTTCGTACGGTCCTTGTCCACCTTCTCCGTACGCACCAGTTCGCCCCACACGATGTAGCGGTACTTCGACGTGTAGACCGGCGTGCAGGTCGTCAACGTGATGTAGCGGCCGGGCTTCTTCGCTCCCGATCCCTTCGGCACCGCCTGCAGCACATCGACGTTGTACTTCGACGTCTCGGGAAGCTCCTTGAAGACCTTGTAGACATACCAGGTGTCCTTGGTCTCGAAGACGACCGCGTCACCCGTCTTCACCTTGTCGATGTTGTGGAACTTGGCACCGTGCCCGTCGCGGTGTGCCGCCAGGGTGAAGTTGCCCTTCTTGTCCCAGGGGAGAGCCGACTTCACCGGGTCCGTGTAGTAGCCCGCGATGCCGTCGTTGAGATTCTCGGTGTCGGTACCCTTCTTGACCAGCACCTCGCCGTTCTTCATCGACGGGACGTGCAGGAAGCCGATGCCGTCCTTGGTGTCCAGCGCGCCCGGTCCGCCCGCCCAGCGGTCGCGGACGGTGTGGCCCTGTTTGGTGGCCTCGCGATCGGCGAGCACATTTGTCCACCAGAGGGAGTAGACGACGAAGAGCCCCAGCACCAGGCCTGCGGTGATCAGCAGTTCGCCGAAAACACTGACTGCGGTCGCGACGGGGTGGCGGCCGCTGCGCCGCTGTGGGGGCGCGGACTCACCGATTCGCTCTTCGTGCTCGGTCCTCGCAGTCACCGCACCCGTCCCTGTCGTGATGATGTATCAGCCGACGAGCGCGTCGGGCTTCCCTTTGCTGCGCGGTCGTTCGTCGACCATCTTGCCCCAGACGATCAGACGGTACGTACTCGTGAATTCCGGCGTACAGGTCGTCAGAGTGATGTACCGGCCCGGCCCGGTGAACCCCGAACCGGGCGGCACCGGGCCGATCACCGAGACATTGGACGGCGATGTCTGCGGAAGGGTCTTCGTCGCCTCGTACGTGTAGTACTCATCCTGCGTCTCGACCACGATCAGGTCACCGGGGCGCAGCCGGTTGATGTAGCGGAACGGTTCGCCGTGCGTGTTGCGGTGGCCCGCCAGCGCGAAGTTGCCCTGCTTGGCCGACGGCATCGCGGTGCGGAGCGCGCCCTCGTCGTAGTGGCCGACCATGCCCCGGTCGAGGACCTTCTCCTTGCTGGTGCCCTCGGCGATCGGAGCGACGACATCCAGTTTGGGGATGTGGATGATGGCGAATCCCTGCCCCGCTTCGAACACACCGGGATTGCGGTCGCCCTTCGCCCAGTCGTCCTGGATCTTGTGCGTCTCCTTGCCGGCGTACTGGTCGGCACGCACATTCGTCCACCACAGCTGGTACGTGACGAACAGCAGCATCAGCACGCCGAGGCTGATGAACAGCTCCCCGACGACCCGGCTGGCGACAACGGCCGGGCTGTCCTTGGCCGCGCGCGCCGCACGCCGTGCCTCGACGCGTGACATCGGCTTCGCGGCCGGCGCCGCTTTCTCCGGCTGCGGTTCGGTACGCCGGCGGCCGCGCCCCTTGGCAGCACGCCGGCGCTCGGCGCGGCCTCCGGTACGTGGTTCCGGACCGGCCGTCTCGGGCCCCGTGCCCGGTTCCGCGAAGCTCTCCACATCGCTCGCCGGCCCCGCTCCCGAGCCCGGCTCCGGCTCCGGCTCCAGCTCCGGCTCCGGCCCGGGATTCGGCTGCCGGGTCGTCACCGCCTGGTCGACCAGGCGCCGGGTGTCCGCCGTCCGCAGACCGACCGTCTCGTCGTCGAGCGGGAAGGGATGGGCGACGGGTTGCGCCCGGTGCATCGGCGCGGGCATCGGCGCGGGCGTCGGCGCGGGCGCCTGCTGCCCGTACCAGTCCCGTTCGAACCCCTCGGGGTCGTACCACTCCCGCGGAGTCTCCTCGGGCTTCTGCGCCCCTTGTGGCGGCCGTGCCTGCGCCTGCGGCGGCTGATCCGGCGCCCGGTGCAGCCCCCGCCCCGGCTTCTGCTCCTGCCCCGCTCCCGGCTCCTCGGACGGGATGTTGTCCGCCCGGAACCACGGCGAGGCATGCTGCCCCGGCAGCGGATCGTTCAGCGGATCCGCCAGCTGGTCGACCGCCGCCTCGAACGCGCCTGCGGCCTCGTACGCTCCTTGCTCGTACGGGCCGTCCTGTCCGGCGTCGTGTTCGGGGCGGAGTGCGGTCACGCGACGGCCTTGCCCACCACCGGCGCGAGCCCCGCCGACCTCGCGACAGCTTCTGTGTCGCCGCACTGTGCCAGCCAGTTGGCCAGCATCAGATGGCCGTGCTCGGTCAGCACGGACTCCGGGTGGAACTGCACGCCCTCCACCGCCAGTTCGCGGTGGCGCAGCCCCATGATGATGCCGTCGGCGGTGCGCGCGGTCACCTCCAGCTCCGGCGGAACCGTGTCGGGTTCGGCGGCGAGCGAGTGGTAGCGGGTCGCGGTGAAGGGGGACGGCAGACCGGTGAAGACCCCGGTGCCCTCATGGGTCACCAGCGAGGTCTTGCCGTGCAGCAGCTCCGGGGCCCGGTCCACCACACCGCCGTACGCCACCGCCATCGACTGCATCCCGAGGCAGACCCCGAAGACCGGAACGCCCGTGGCCGCGCAGTGGCGCACCATCTCGACGCAGACACCTGCCTGCTCCGGGGTACCCGGGCCGGGTGACAGCAGCACGCCGTCGAAGCCGTCCTGGGCGTGTGCCGTGGTCACCTCGTCGTTGCGCAGGACTTCGCACTCGGCACCGAGCTGGTACAGGTACTGGACGAGGTTGAAGACAAAGCTGTCGTAGTTGTCCACGACGAGGATGCGGGCACTCACTGGCCGGCCCCCGATCCGGTCGAGCCGTCGACCGTCGCGTCACCGAACGGAAGCAGCGGCTCCGCCCACGGGAAGACGTACTGGAAAAGCGCGTAGACGACAGCCAGCGCCAGCACGAGCGAGATGAGCGCACGCACCCATGCGTTGCCCGGCAGATGCCGCCAGATCCAGCCGTACATGCTGTCCCCTCCATTCGGTACGGGACCAGACTAAAGGGCCGGGGCAGGAGCGTGGGTCAGCTGTGGAAAGCTGCCGGCTTGCCGTCGGTCACAGGCTGGGTCGCATCGAGGTGAGCCCAGGCGATCAGCCGGTGGCTGCTGCCCCATTCGGGATCGCAGGTGGTCAGCGTCAGATAGCGGCCCGGCCCGTCGAAGCCGGACTTGCGGGGGACGGGGTCGATGACCCCGATGTCGCTCGGTACCGTCCGGTAGGGCCTCTTGTCGATGCGGTACGTGAACCACGTCGCTCCGTCCGTCAGCACCACCGCGTCTCCCGGGCGCAGCTTCGGGAAGTCCTTGAACGGGTCCCCGTACGTGCGACGGTGTCCGGCGACCGCGAAATTGCCCCTCGCGCCGAGGCGGGCAGTCCCGGTGTAGTGGCCGAGCCCCTTCTGCAAGGTCCTGACCTCGGTGTTCTCCAGGACGGGCCACTCCCAGCCCTTCCCGAAGCGGGGTATGTACAGCATCGCGAACGGCTTGCCGTCCCGGTACGCCGCGGGGGCGGGGGGCGCCCCCGTCGGGGATGTGTGCGGCGCGGGTGCGGACACCGTTCCTTGCGCCCACCGGTCGCGCAGGGCGTCGATCTGTCCCTCGGTCGCGTCGGCGGCCTTCACTCCGGTCCAGAACAGCACATACACCACAAAGAGCACGATCAGGGCGCCGACGGTGATACAGAGTTCGCTGAACGTCCTCACGATCAGTCGCACCGACACCTCGTCGGCCTCCCCACAGCTGCTCGCTACTTCGCCGGCTCCGCATAGTGGAGATCCACTGTGCCCGAGTAGCCGGGAAGAGTCACCGCCTTGTGCTCGTCGACTTTCCAGCCGAGTCCGTACGCCTTCACATACAGCAGGTAGTTGCTGATTGCCGGAGAGTTGTCGAGAGCCTGCTTGAGCTCGGCCGGGTCACCGACTGCGGTGATCTTGTAGGGCGGGGAGTAGACCCGGCCCTGGAGGATCAGGGTGTTGCCGACGCAGCGCACGGCGCTCGTGGAGATCAGCCGCTGGTCCATGACCTGGATGCCCTGTGCGCCGCCCTGCCAGAGGGCGTTGACGACCGCCTGCAGGTCCTGCTGGTGAATGACCAGGTCATTGGGTTGCGGGTCGGGGTAGCCGGGGTTGGCGGTGGCGTTGGGCGGGGCGTCGTCGAGCGTGACGGCCACGGACCGGCCGGAGAGCTTTGCGGTGCCCGCGTCCCGTTCCAGCTCCTTGAGCCGGGCGTCCTCCCCCTTGGTGCTGCCGTCGTCGCGCCGGACGAGCGTGTCGATGTCCTCGCGCACGGATGCGTTGGTCTCGTCCAGGTGGGCGTTCTTGCCGCTGCGCTGCTGGATGAGGTCGGAGAGCTTCAGCAGCGAGGAGTCGGTGCGGATATTGGTGCCCTTGGCCGTGTTGGCGCTGGTGACGAAGATCAGTCCGGCGAGGGCGAAGACTGCAGCGGTGAGCACCCTGACCGGGTGCCGGAAGGTGCGCCGGACCGGTCCTTGGGGGGAGTCGGCAGAATTGCTCAACGTACCCTTATCTCCTTCGGCGCCTCGGAAGCACTACGCTAACGGACGCCCGGGGGAGGCAGCATTCCCCCCTCGCGCCCCGCCCCGGCGCCAGCCACAGTTCCCTGCGCGGTCACGCAGCGCATCGACAGGAGAGTTCCTCGTGCCGAAGTCACGTATCCGCAAGAAGGCCGACTTCACGCCCCCTCCGGCGAAGCAGGCAACCAACATAAAGCTGACCAGCCGGAGCTGGGTGGCGCCGGTGATGCTGGCGCTCTTCCTGATCGGTCTGGCGTGGATCGTCGTTTTCTATGTGACCGACGGCGATCTGCCGATCAAGTCGCTGGGGAACTGGAACATCGTCGTCGGCTTCGGCTTCATCGCCGGTGGCTTCGGTGTCTCCACGCAGTGGAAGTAGCACCGCAGGGCATGTGACCCCACAGCAGGGCCCGGTCCTGCAACCCTTGCCCCGAGTTACCCACAGCGTTATCCACAGGCAGGGGAAAAGGTCAGACGATCTGTGGATAACTCCCTGGCTGTTGACGCCGATGTGACTGCAGCCTCCCCCATCGGGGGATGGCACGCCCCTTGTCTCTGCTGGAAAAACCCAGCTCAGCGACAAGGGGCACAGTTGTTCCCACAGAATGCACAAGATCCGGCACGCACTGTGGACAACTGACCTGGGGAACGCCCAGGGAGCGCCAGGGAACGGCGTCCGCTCAGGTCAGCGCGGCTGTTCTGGCGACGACGACGGCGACCACAGCCACCAGGACCAGGGCGCAGGTGCCGTACTGCACCAGTGCGCGCCGCTCGCGGGGTGCGTGCACCATGCCGATCGCGATCAGCGTGCCCGCGATCAGACCACCGACATGTGCCTGCCAGGCGATTCCGCCCCAGGGGTTGAAGGTGATGACCAGGTTCACCGCGAGAAGCACGAAGACCGGGCGCATGTCGTAGTTCAGGCGGCGCATGAGCACGGCAGTGGCGCCCAGCAGGCCGAAGATCGCTCCGGAGGCTCCGAGCGAGCCCTGTACAGGTGCGGAGAGCCAGTAGGTGAGGGCGCCGCCCGCCAGGCCGGAGAGCATGTAGAGCGTGAGATAGCGGGCACGGCCGAGCGCCGCCTCCAGCGGCCCGCCGAGCCACCACAGCCCCAGCATGTTGAACAGGATGTGCCACATCTCCTGATGCAGGAACATCGACGTCACCAGCCGGTACCACTGGCCCTCGGCGACGCCTTCCAGCGGGCCGCCGAAGTGGGTCGTGGCACGGCCGATCAGGACCAGATCGTTGACCAGCGCACCGTTCGCCTGCACGGCGATGAACACGGCGACATTGATGCCGAGAAGGATCTTGGTGATGAGCCGGGGGTCGGCCGTGACGGGGGCGCCGGCGACCGTGCGCGGCCGGGCGGCGCCCGGGCCGTGTCCCGTACCGGCTCCCTGGCGGGCGCAGTCCGGGCACTGGAAGCCGACCGAGGCGTTGACCATGCACTCGGGGCAGATCGGCCGGTCACAGCGGGTGCAGCGGATGTGCGTCCCACGACCTGAGTGGCGGTAGCAGCTGAGCGAGCCGTCCGTGGCGGCGGACCGGTCCTGGTCTCCCGGCGGCTGCTGGTCCATCGGTCCCATCACTTCCCGGTCCCCTCGGTGCTCGTCGTGGCGGCAGCACGCACAACGCAGCCCTGCTCGTCCGCTATGTAACAAGTACGGACGAGCAGGGCGGTTGGTTCCCCGAAAGGACAATCAGAGCGTGATCATTTGATGACTACCGGCGATCATCGGTTCTCGATGACGACCGACTCGATCACGACGTCCTGCAGCGGACGGTCGGTGCGGGAGTTGGTCTTGGTGGACGCGATGGCGTCCACGATCTTCTGGCTGGCGGGGTCGACGACCTCGCCGAAGATGGTGTGCTTGCCGGTCAGCCAGGCTGTCGGCGAAACGGTCACGAAGAACTGCGAGCCGTTGGTGCCCGGGCCGGCGTTGGCCATGGCCAGCAGGTACGGCTTGTTGAAGCTGAGGTCGGGGTGGAACTCGTCACCGAACTCGTACCCAGGGCCACCGGTGCCGTTGCCCAGCGGGTCACCGCCCTGGATCATGAAGCCGCTGATGACGCGGTGGAAGACGGTGCCGTCGTACAGCCTGTCCGTGGACTTCTTGCCGGTCTCGGGATGCGTCCACTCACGCTCACCCTTGGCGAGCTCGACGAAGTTCTTGACCGTCTTGGGCGCGTGGTTCGGCAGAAGCCGGATCTCGATGTCGCCCTGATTGGTCTTCAAGGTGGCGTAAAGCTGCTCAGCCACGATCTGCCTTCCGTAAGTCTTCAGTGACGTTCACCGATCCTCGCACGGACCGTCCGCTCCGGTGCCCGGCCGCCACCACCAACGCACTTCACTCACCTTCTTGCCCGATTCCGCCACCTTCTTGCCCGCTTCCGCACCCCGTGCGGAAGGCCGTTTTCACCCCGCTCGCCTGCGGCTTCCCCGAAATCCTCATGTGCCGCTCCCCGCAGGAACAAATGCGGCCAAGTGCGTGACGAACCGGCGCGGGCTGAACCGAACCGTGGCATTGTCGTCGGCAAGCTCCCCTTGCACCGCATTACCCGAAGGCGTCACCGATGACCTGAATAACCCGGATGCCTGCCCCGCATGCCATACAGGCCTCCGGCAGGCATGATCTCGAAATGGGTGGAAAGGCGGAGTATCCACCCG
This sequence comes from Streptomyces sp. NPDC037301, assembly GCF_055602785.1. Taxonomy (NCBI): domain Bacteria; kingdom Bacillati; phylum Actinomycetota; class Actinomycetes; order Kitasatosporales; family Streptomycetaceae; genus Streptomyces; species Streptomyces sp. NPDC037301. The sequence continues at coordinate 136,204 of NZ_JBVJWD010000004.1, read as the reverse complement.
CCACCAAGGAGGAGGATCCCGTGACCCGCATCGACAGCGTGCGCGCCGCAACCGACTCGGCGAAGGACAGCGTGCAGCACGCCGCGGAAGTGGTGGCGCCCTACGCCGACACGGCCAAGGACCAGGCCGCACATCTTGCGTACGAGGCCCGCACCCGGCTCGCGCCGAAGGTGTCGAAGGCAGCCCAGCAGGCCCGCGTCCAATACGACGCGCATCTCGCACCACGTATCGAACTGGCCCGTGCTCACGTACCCCCCAAGGTCGACGAGGCCGCCCAGCGCGCCGCGCACCGCACCCGCCGGGCCGCCCGTACCGCCGCGGACTACACCGTGCCGCGCGTCGGGCACGCGATGGCCGTCGCCCAGCCCGTGGCCGAGGAGGCCTCGGCCCGCAGCGCCGCCGCGCTGGCCGCGCTGCGCAGTCAGGTGACCGCGAAGGAGATCAAGCAGCTGGCCAGAAAGCACGAGCGGCGGGCGAAGACCGGGCGGCTGTTCAAGAAGTTCGCCGTGGTCGGCATCGTGGCGGGCGGTGCCTACGCCGCCTGGAGGTGGTGGGACAAGCAGGCCAACCCGGACTGGCTGGTCGAACCCCCCGCTCCCACGGAGGTCTCCGACCGCGCGCCCCTGTCCTCGGTCGACGGCAGTGGTCCGAGCTCGCTCGACCCGGAGGTCCAGGCCAAGCAGGCCGACGCGGAGACCAAGGGCACGGACGGCCCGGAAGGTGTGGACGGCACCGATCTCGACGACCGCCGCTGAACAGCCCCTGCACGACGAACGGGCGCCGGAAGACCTGAGGTCTTCCGGCGCCCGTTCTGTCACCTGTGGAGCCTAGGAGATTCGAACTCCTGACATCTGCCTTGCAAAGGCAGCGCTCTACCAACTGAGCTAAGGCCCCGAAAAAGCGGACATCACCGGACGCTTCTGCGTCTCGGCGACCGCCGCAGACCAGAGTACCGGGTACCCCCCGGAATCTTGCAAAAAAGATGGGGACTCCCGGTCGGCGACCACTCTCCGTAAGATGCTCGACGAGGTTCGCAGCAGCGAAGCCGCAGCGAAGGGGAGACGCCATGGATGCAGCTCAGCAAGAGGCAACAGCAAGAGCCAGGGAGCTTCAGCGCAGCTGGTACGGAGAACCTCTCGGGGCGCTCTTCCGCCGGCTGATCGATGATCTCGGCCTGAACCAGGCCCGGCTCGCCGCGGTCCTCGGGCTGTCCGCCCCCATGCTTTCCCAGCTGATGAGCGGTCAGCGGGCGAAGATCGGCAACCCCGCGGTCGTCCAGCGTGTCCAGGCGCTCCAGGAACTGGCCGGCCAGGTCGCCGACGGCAGCGCCAGCGCGGGAGAGGCCACCGACCGCATGGAAGAGATCAAGAAGTCCCAGGGCGGCTCCGTCCTCACCGGCACCAGCCAGACCTCCAACACCGGCGGCGCTCCGACCGTCCGGCGCGTGGTGCGTGAGATCCAGTCGCTGCTGCGGTCCGTCGCGGCCGCCGGTGACATCATCGATGCCGCCGACTCCCTCGCCCCGACCCACCCGGAACTGGCAGAGTTCCTCAAGGTGTACGGCGCAGGGCGCACCTCGGACGCGGTGGCGCACTACGAGGGACACCAGAGCTAGGGCCTGTCCTTTCATGCCCTAGGGCACTACCCCCGAGAGCCGGGCACGAGCCGAAACAGGACTGGGAGCGGGCACAGCGCAATGGGTGAGGTCTTCGCCGGTCGGTACGAACTGATCGATCCGATCGGACGTGGTGGGGTCGGCGCCGTCTGGCGCGCCTGGGACCACCGGCGCCGCCGTTATGTGGCGGCCAAGGTCCTCCAGCAGAGCGACGCACACACGCTGCTGCGCTTCGTCCGCGAGCAGGCGCTGCGGATCGAGCATCCGCATGTGCTCGCCCCGGCCAGCTGGGCCGCGGACGACGACAAGGTCCTGTTCACCATGGATCTGGTGAGCGGTGGTTCGCTGGCGCATGTCATCGGCGACTACGGACCGCTGCCTCCTCGTTTCGTCTGCACGCTGCTCGACCAACTGCTGTCCGGACTGTCGACGGTGCATGCGGAGGGTGTCGTGCACCGGGACATCAAACCCGCGAACATCCTGATGGAGGCCACCGGCACCGGACGGCCGCATCTACGGCTGTCCGACTTCGGTATCTCCATGCGCAAGGGTGAGCCGCGGCTCACCGAGACCAACTACGTGGTGGGCACGCCCGGTTACTTCGCACCCGAACAGATGATGGGCGCGGAACCCGATTTCCCCGCGGACCTCTTCGCGGTCGGACTGGTCGCGCTGTATCTGCTGCAGGGGAAGAAGCCGGACGCGCGGGCCCTCGTCGAGCACTTCGCCTCGTACGGCACTCCCAGCGCCCCGGAGGGGATTCCCGAGCCGTTGTGGCAGGTGCTCGCAGGGCTGCTGCAGCCGGATCCCCAGGCCAGGTTCCGTACGGCCACGGGTGCGCGCAAAGCGTTGACGGCCGCGGTCGACATGTTGCCCGAGCTCGGCGCCGACGACGAGCCGGTGGAGGTCTTCGACCAACTCGGGCCGCTGCCTGCAGGCTTCGGCCCCGCCGGACCGATCGCGTCCCCCCGGACAGCCTCTCAGGACGCGCAGCCCGCACAGACGGACCAGTCCGCCCAGCAGCCCTACACCCAGCCGCCGGTCCCGATGTCGGAAACGGGCAGCTTCCACCTCCCACCGCCTCCGCAGCAGCCCACACCGCTGCCCCATCCGGCGCAGCCGGCCACGCCCCCCACACCGATCCCGGCGCACGCGGCTTCCCCCTTCCCCGCGCCGGATCCTTCGCAGGCCCCCACTGCCGCAGGGCAGCACGAACCGGCTCTCACCCACGCGTACACCGCCGGGCAGCCGCAGGTTCCCGCTCCCGGAGCAGGGGTTCCCCCGCACCTCTCGGCCGCTGTTCCCGCGCTCGCACCGCAGAAGCGTCCGGGACCGCCCCCGAAGGTGGCGGTCCCGGTCCTGCTGGTGGCACTGATCTGTTTCGCCGTGGGCATCTGGGCACTGACCCAGAGCTGAGCACGCCCGGCCGGAGCCCCTGCCCTACGCGGCGGCGGCTCCGGCCCGCCGGCTACCAGCCCTGCGGCGGCCCTCCGTACGGCGATTGCCCGCCCCCGGCCGGGCCTCCCGCAACCGGACTGTTCGAACCGATCGGTGCCACCTGGGCGGCGGCCGCACGGCGCCGTGCCAGCAGCGTCCACACACCCAGCCCGAGCACCAGCACCGCACCCACGCCGATCCCGGCCACGCCGACCATCTTCATGGTGTCGCTCTCGGCCGCCTCGGGACCGCTCTGGCCGCTCCTCGCCATGTCCTTGTCGTCCTGCGTGACCGAGAAGATCCCGGCACCCCCCGTGTACGGCGACTTCTCCGCCGTCCCCTCGACCTTGATCCTGAGGGTCAGCGGAATCGCCTTGTCGCCGTACGACTTCGCGACCTCCGGGCTGAGGGACACCGACAGGTAGTACCAGCCGGCGAACCGCATGGCGCTGTCGCTGCTGGTGGAGTTGTAGCGGTTCTCGTACGCCACCGGAGGCAGTGGATCCATCGACACGGACGCGGGCTTGCCGGAGTACGACAGCGGCGACGCGTCGTCGACATGGCCGTGCGCCGGGTTGTCCAGGGACATCGCGAGCGCGTTGCCGATGTATTCGTCCGAGGCGTTGTTGTTGCTCAGGTCGGCGGTGGCGAAGATCTGCTGACCCCAGTCCACCGGCACCCGGTAGAAGCGGGTCTGCCCGGGTGCGATGCTGTCGTGCCACTCGCCGGTTTCCAGGCTGGTCGCGTCGTGGTAGCTGGTGCCGCCCGACCGCCTCTGCGGGGCCGTGGTGGGCGGCGCGGGCGACGCCGACGGCCAGTTCTCCGGCGCCTGGGTCGGCATCGAACCGCCCGCTTCCAGCTGCGGCTCCGACTCGTACCGCAGTTCCAGGTCCCACTCGTCGGATGCCGAGGTGGCCTTGCTCTCCCGCTCGATCAGGACGTTGTACGTTCCGGCCTTCTGGCAGGTGCTGCTGTCCTTCTGCGTGACCCGGTAGGCGTACGCCGCGATCGGACGCGGAAACTCCGCCGACTCGAACCGTGCGTCCTCCGAACTGCACTGCAGGTCGGCGTTGTCCCTGACGCTGACCGTGATGCCGTCCCCGTAGGCGACCTGGCCGCCGCCCTTGGGCACGGCCACCGCCGAGACGTACGCGTTCGTCTTGTCGTCGAGGTCCAGACGGTAGTAGAGCTTCTCGCCGCGCTTGATCGAGCTCTTGTAGACCGATCCGGGCGTGAACACCGACGCCTCGGTGCTGACCTCCGCGCCGCTGACCTTCTTCGCCCGGGGATCGAAGGTGTACGCAGCACTCTCCCCGTCCGCGTACGCCTGCCCCGGCAGCGCCGCCGCCACGCACATCGCCGCGACCATGGCCAGCGCCACCCGGCCTCTGTTGCGCTGCCTCATCACACGCTTCCCCTCGTCGTCTGTGCGGCCCGCCTGCGACGCCCTCGTACGGACACGAGCCCCGCGATCACCACCACCACGGCGCCCGCACCGGCAGCGGCCGCAATGCCGGTCCATCCTGCCCCGCCCGTACCACCGCTGTCTTCGGCACCGCTCGAATTGCCGTTCTTGTCCGCCTTCTTGGCTACGGCAGGAGCATGGTGCTCGGGGCCTGCCGGCTCGTCGCCGAGCACCGACACCCGCAGCACCACACCGATCTGCGGGTTCTCCGCGATATCGGCGGCCCTCGCCCCCAGCGTCACCGAGATGTAGAAGTCGCCCCCGGCGTGTACGGGCTGCACGTTGGAGCGGTACTCGTAGCGGTTGGTCCAGGCGACCGGCACCCCGCCCATCCTGATCGCCGACGGACGACCGTTGTACATGGCCGTCGAGGTGAACTCGCCGCCGCCGGTGAGCGGGAAACGAGCGGGGGTGAACAGCTGGGTCGCCCCGTACGAGTACGTGGAGGTACCGCGCTCCACCGTGGGCTCGTTCGCGAATTCCACGTCGTAGCGCACCTGCTGGCCCCAGCCGGCCGGGACCTTGTACCAGAGGGTCTGCGACGGAAGGATCCGGTCGCGCCACACGCCTGGGCCGAGCTCCTTGGCGTCGTTGAAGCCGGTGCCGCCCCGTACATCTCGGGGGTCACCGGTGGGCATCACGGCGTCCTTGCCGCCCTTGCCGTACTCCGGCTGCGACTGGGCGGGCGTGACGCCCTTCGCCAGCGCCGCCTCCACCCCGTAAAGGAGCTCGAGCGGCCAACGTGCGGCGTCGGAGCCCTTCTTGCTCTCCCGCTCCACCACCAGCCAGTACCGGCCCGCCCGGTCGCAGGCGTGGTTGCCCTCCTCCGCGGGGATACGGGCGACCGCCGAGGTCAGCGGGGTCGCGCCCTCCTTCTGGTAGAAGTGCGCGGTGTCCGTCACGCAGGAACTGCCGGTGCCGTACACGATGCCGGTGCGCAGTGCGTCGAAGGTGTCGACGGCCGCTCCGGGCTGCGGCACCGCCGTCGCCGAGAAGTCCACCGTCGAAACGGCATCCAGGTCGACGGCGTAGTACCGCTTCTCACCGGGTCCGATGGTGTCCAGATACTGCCCTGGTACGAGCACGGGTGCCGCCGCACCCGTCGCCGCACCCTCGACCCGCTCGCCCCGGAACCGGTAGCCGTCCGCGGAGAGTTGCGACGCCCGTTGCAGCTGCCGGGCCAGCGCCTCGGCATCCGGTGCGTCGTAGTAGCGGCCGTTGCCGGCCGCCGCGATGCATTCGAGCTGTTCGCGCGCCGCGCCCTTCACCTGGAAGCCGACGGTGTCGATCCGCAGCCCGACCCCCTCCTTGCCGAGCTGCTCGGCGACCTCGCAGGGCTGCGGCGTACCGCAGTTGTCCTCGCCGTCGGAGATCAGCAGGATCGTGCGCGTACCGATGGCACCACCCGCGGGCCGCGGAAGGTCCTCGGCGGCCTTCCGTAACGACAGCCCGATGGGAGTGTCACCCTTGGGCTGTACGGCCGCCACAGCCCGCTTCACGGCTCCCCGCTCGAGCCTCTGCACCGGCTGTACGAGCCTGGTGTCCGTGCAGCCCTGAGGACGGTCCGCGCCGTACACCCGCAGCCCGGTCGGATATCCGTCGGGAAGGCCGTCGACGACGGTGCCGACGGCCGTACGGGCGCTCTCCATCCGGGTATGCCCCGTGCCGTCGTCGTCCCCCATGGATCCGGACGAGTCGAGCACCATGATCAGGCTGCCGCCCGAGCCGGGTCGGGGTGTCTCAGAAGTGGCGGGTGCACCGCCCGGTGCCGCCGCCGCGGCCGGCATCGCGCCCGCCACCAGGGCGAGCAGCGCCCCGCCGAGCCATGCCCCCGCAGCTGCAGTACGGCGGTGGTGGTCCCGTGCCTTCACCCGTGCCTCCTCGAAACCCGGCCGTTTTGCTCTCGCAACCTATTGATTTGCTTAGGCGAATTCAAGAGCACAGGCATCACGGTCCCGCAACAGCACGAAGCCCCGGCCGCTCAGCGACCGGGGCCCGCAATCAGGCTGTTCTGTCTCACACACCCGAACCTGCGGGCACGGAGTCAGTCGCCTCCGTCCACAGATCCTGCTCGGCGCGATCCGCCTGGATCTGGCGGTACACGAGGAGCCCGCCGATGGCGGCCAGTGCGACCAGGAGAAGCTTCTTCACCGCGCGACCTCGTCTTTCCTTGACGTAGGGGACTTCTGCCGCCCGACTATACACACCGGCCGATATCGATCGGTGACCTACCTGCGGCCCAACTGGCGTCAGGGGAAAAGCGATCATCCAAGGATCGCTCCGCGGATCGTCCCGGCCAAAGGACCCGGCGCACGCCGATCGCCCCGCACAAGCCCGTCAAGGCCGGTTGAACCATACGAGTGGTGTTCATCTGAAGATCGGTGGATCGGTGGCGTCGGTCCACGAAATCGCGGGCCCCATCCACATCATCGGAAAGGTAAGCAAACCGGACCACCCGAAAGCGAGGGGCCATGAGCACCTTCAAGGCCAAGAACATCTGGACCGCCTTCGTCACCGCCTTCTTCGCGCTCCTCGCCGCACTGGGGCTCATGAGCACCCCGGCGGCGGCCACGGAGTCGAGCACCACGGAGCCGACCACCACGAACCAGGAGCACACGGGTGCGACCGCGGCAATCGCGACCACCCCGTCGGTGCGATGGACCCTTCCGCGTGACAGGGCACTGCCACCCACGATGAAGCAGCGCATCCGCGCCGAGGCACACGGCTCCTCACCCGCCACCCGCCATCTGTCCGCAGACACGACGGACGCCATGGAGACCAGGAACACCGCCCGCGCCGCCCACGGGGCCCCGGCGGGGGACACCTCCATTCTCCCGCCGTGAGAGCCGCGCAACTGACGCACAGAGCCCCCTGGGCCGGTTCGCGCCGGACGGGGGCTTCTTCATGTGCTCAAGCCCCGCTCTGCCCCCGCCGGCGCGGGGGCACGGCGCACCTCCGTGCCGCACCGAGCCCCGGGAAGGTCTCCCTGTACGCGCCCAGCCCCGGGGTCTCGGCGCGTACAGGCACCAAGACCGCCCCGAGACCGCGTCCCTCAGCCCCTGCGCATGCACGCCCGGGGACGCATCGCACACCACACGCAGAAGGCCCGGTATCTCCGAAGAGGTACCGGGCCTTCAACTGTCACTGTGGGGCTAACAGGATTTGAACCTGTGGCCTCATCCTTATCAGGGATGCGCTCTAACCAACTGAGCTATAGCCCCGCCGCGCTGTGCGCTGACTTCTGAAGATTAGCGCACGTCGGGGCCAGTCCCAAAATCGATACCCGGCGCCCTACTCGTCCTCGGCCAGCGTGAGCTCGATACCGCCCACGAAGCCCGCCGACAAGTTGTAGATGAAGGAGCCCAGCGTCGCCAGCGCGGTCGCCAGAACCACATCGATCACAGCGATGACCGAAGTGAAGATGAGGACCCGCGGCAGCGACAGGAACGACTGGAGATCGAAGCCGTTGTTCTCGTTCGAGCCGGTGGCCTCACTGATCGTGCCGCCCACGGTGGAGAAGACGCCCATCGCGTCCATGACCATCCACAGCACCGCGGCCGCCACCACCGTGCAGATACCGAGCGCGATGGAGAGCAGGAAGCTGACCTTCATCACCGACCACGGGTCGGCCTTGGCCACCCGCAGGCGCGCCTTGCGGGTACGCGGAGTGGTCCGCGCCCCTGTCCGCGGCCACCGGGCCGCCTGCGCGGCAGCGGCGCCCTGCGTCCCGTCCGCGGGCGAGGGGTACGCCTGCGGGGGGTGGTACGGCCCGCTCGCCTGCCCCGGTGCGGGCTCGCGCTCACCGGGCAACGGCCCGGTCGCGTAACCCTCGTACTGGGGCTGAGGCCCCCGAGTGTCCGTCACAGTGCCCCCTTGGGAGTCCGTGGCAGGGCCACGGTCACCGTTCGCTCCAGCTCCGGAAGCGGCCGAACCGGCGCCCGTGGCTCCACTCACGCTCTACTCCTCGTGCTCCCCGGCCGAAGGCGGCGTGCCTTCGACATTGCCCTCGACTGTGCTCTCGGCAGCCTCTGCCGTCGCGGCCTCGGCGTCCTCGGACCCCTCGACCTCTTCGGCCTCGCGGCCGGCTTCGGCGTTACGAGCGATACCGACGACGGCATCGCGCTTGCCCAGATTGATCAGTTGGACGCCCATGGTGTCACGGCCCGTCTCCCTGACTTCATTGACCCGCGTACGAATCACACCACCGCCGAGCGTGATGGCGAGGATCTCATCCGTCTCCTCGACCACCAGCGCACCGACCAGCGAGCCCCTGTCCTCCACGATCTTGGCGGCCTTGATGCCCAGGCCACCACGACCCTGAACGCGGTACTCGTCGACGGGAGTCCGCTTCGCGTACCCACCATCGGTGGCAGTGAACACGAACGTACCCGGCCGGACAACATTCATCGAGAGCAGTTCGTCGCCTTCGCGGAAACTCATGCCCTTGACGCCCGAAGTGGCACGGCCCATCGGGCGCAGCGCATCGTCCGTCGCGGTGAACCTGATCGACTGGGCCTTCTTGCTGATGAGCAGCAGATCGTCCTCGGCCGACACCAGCTCCGCACCGATCAGCTCGTCGGCAGTGCCTTCGGCGCCATCTGCCGTCTCCCGGAGGTTGATGGCGATGACACCGCCGGAACGCGGCGAGTCATAGTCCTTCAGCGCGGTCTTCTTCACGAGACCGCCCTTCGTGGCCAGGATCAGATAGGGCGCGGCTTCGTAGTCACGGATCGCCAGGATCTGGGCGATCTGCTCATCCGGCTGGAAAGCCAGCAAATTGGCGACATGCTGACCACGGGCATCGCGGCCGGCGTCCGGGAGCTCGTACGCCTTCGCCCGGTACACCCGGCCCTTGTTGGTGAAGAACAGCAGCCAGTGGTGCGTCGTCGACACGAAGAAGTGGTCGACGATGTCGTCTTCCTTGAGCTTCGTACCGCGCACGCCCTTGCCGCCGCGCTTCTGCGAGCGGTAGTCGTCCGTCTTCGTGCGCTTCACATAGCCGCCGCGTGAGATCGTGACGACGATGTCCTCCTCGGCGATCAGGTCCTCGATGGACATGTCACCGTCGAAGGGCACCAGCTTGGAACGCCGGTCGTCGCCGAACTTCTCGACGATCGCCGCCAGCTCCTCGCTGACGATCTGACGCTGCCGCTCCGGCGACACCAGGATCGCGTTGTACTCGTTGATCTTCGCCTGGAGCTCGTCGTGCTCGGCCGTGATCTTCTGGTGCTCCAGCGCGGCCAGCCGGCGCAACTGCATCTCCAGGATCGCGTTCGCCTGGATCTCGTCGATCTCCAGCAGGCCCATCAGGCCCTCGCGCGCCACCTCGACCGTCTGGCTGCGCCGGATGAGGGCGATGACCTCGTCGATCGCGTCCAGCGCCTTGAGCAGACCACGCAGAATGTGCGCCCGCTCCTCCGCCTTGCGCAGACGGAACTTCGTACGCCGGACAATGACCTCGATCTGGTGCGTCACCCAGTGGCGGATGAACGCGTCGATCGACAGGGTGCGCGGCACACCGTCGACCAGCGCCAGCATGTTGGCGCCGAAATTGGTCTGCAGATCGGTGTGCTTGTACAGGTTGTTCAGAACGACCTTGGCGACCGCGTCCCGCTTCAGCACGACGACCAGGCGCTGACCTGTACGCGACGAGGTCTCGTCACGGACGTCCGCGATCCCGCCGACCTTGCCGTCCTTCACCAGGTCGGCGATCTTCTGCGCCAGGTTGTCGGGGTTGGTCTGGTACGGAAGCTCCGTGACGACCAGGCACTGCCGGTTCTGGATCTCCTCGACCGCGACGACCGCACGCATCGTGATCGAGCCACGGCCGGTGCGGTACGCCTCCTCAATGCCCTTGCGGCCCACGACGAGCGCACCCGTCGGGAAGTCCGGGCCCTTGATCCGCTCGATCAGCGCGTCCAGAAGCTCCTCCTGCGAGGCCTCCGGGTGCTCCAGGTACCACTGGGCGCCGGCCGCGACCTCACGCAGGTTGTGCGGCGGGATGTTGGTCGCCATACCGACCGCGATGCCCGCGGAACCGTTGACCAGCAGGTTCGGGAAGCGCGCCGGCAGAACCGTCGGCTCCTGGTTGCGGCCGTCGTAGTTGTCCTGGAAGTCGACGGTCTCCTCGTCGATGTCCCGGACCATCTCCATGGACAGCGGCATCATCTTGCACTCGGTGTACCGCATGGCGGCGGCCGGGTCGTTACCCGGAGAACCGAAGTTGCCGTTGGAGTCCACCAGCGGCATGCGCATCGACCACGGCTGTGCCAGTCGCACCAGTGCGTCGTAGATCGACGAGTCACCGTGCGGGTGGTACGTGCCCATGACGTCACCGACGACACGGGCACACTTGTAGAAGCCCTTCTCGGGCCGGTAACCGCCGTCGTACATCGCGTAAAGCACCCGGCGGTGAACGGGCTTGAGACCGTCCCGTACGTCGGGCAGCGCACGCGAGACGATCACGGACATCGCGTAGTCGAGGTAGGAGCGCTGCATCTCCGTCTCGAGCCCCACGGGCTCGACACGCATGCCCACGCCGGCGGCGGGCTCCTCTTCAGGTGTCACAGGGGTGTTCTCGTCGGCCATTGCTGGTCAAAGTCCTTTCGAGCGGCGGCTTGCTGGTACGGCCGACTCAGATGTCGAGGAAGCGGACGTCCTTGGCGTTGCGCTGGATGAACGAGCGCCGCGCCTCGACGTCCTCGCCCATCAGCACCGAGAAGAGGTCGTCGGCCTGCGCCGCGTCGTCCAGCGTGACCTGACCGAGGACCCGGTGGTCGATGTCCATCGTGGTGACGCGCAGCTCCTCGGCGTTCATCTCGCCGAGACCCTTGAAGCGCTGGATCGAGTCTTCCTTGATCCGCTTGCCGTTCTGCTTGCCCAGCTCGACCAGGGCGTCGCGCTCCCGGTCCGAGTACGCGTACTCGAAGTCGTCCCGGCCCCACTTGATCTTGTAGAGCGGTGGGCGGGAGAGATACACGTGCCCGGCCTCGACCAGCGGACGCATGAAGCGGAAGAGGAACGTCAGCAGCAGGGTGTTGATGTGCTGACCGTCGACATCGGCGTCCGCCATCAAGATGATCTTGTGATAGCGGAGCTTCTCGATGTCGAAGTCCTCGTGGACCCCGGTACCGAAGGCCGAAATCAGCGCCTGGACCTCGGTGTTCTGCAGGATCTTGTCGACCCGGGCCTTCTCGACGTTCAGGATCTTGCCGCGGATCGGCAGGATCGCCTGGTACATCGGGTTACGGCCGGACTTCGCCGAACCACCGGCGGAGTCACCCTCGACGATGAAGATCTCGCACTTCGTCGGGTCGTTGGACTGGCAGTCACTCAGCTTGCCCGGCAGCGAGGCGCTCTCCAGAAGCCCCTTACGACGGGTCAGATCACGCGCCTTGCGGGCCGCGACACGGGCCGTGGCCGCCGCGATGCCCTTGCGGATGATGTCGGCCGCCTCGTTCGGATTGCGGTCGAACCAGTCCGTGAGGTGCTCGTGGACCACCTTCTGGACGAAGGTCTTCGCCTCCGTGTTGCCCAGCTTGGTCTTCGTCTGGCCCTCGAACTGCGGCTCACCCAGCTTCACCGAGATGATCGCCGTCAGACCCTCACGGATGTCGTCACCGGTGAGGTTGTCGTCCTTCTCGCGCAGCAGTTTCTTGTCCCGCGCGTACTTGTTGACCAGCGTCGTCAGCGCCGCACGGAACCCCTCCTCGTGCGTACCGCCCTCATGCGTGTGGATCGTATTGGCGAAGGAGTACACGCCCTCGCTGTACTGCGTGTTCCACTGCATCGCGATCTCGGCCGAGAGGAGACGCTCCTTGTCCTCGGCCTCGATGTCGATCACCGACTGGTGAATGACATCGCCCTTGCGGGAGTTCAGGTACTTCACGAAGTCGACGATGCCGCCCTCGTAGTGGTACTTGACCGTGCGGGCCTGCTCCGCCTCGGCGGCCTCGGCCACCTCGGCGACCTCCGCGCCCAGCGTCGCCTTCGCCGACTCACGCTCGTCGGTGAGCTTGATCGTCAGACCCTTGTTGAGGAACGCCATCTCCTGGAAGCGGCGCGACAGGGTCTCGAAGGAGTACTCGGTCGTCTCGAAGATGTCCCCGTCGGCCCAGAAGGTGACAGACGTCCCCGTCTCGTCGGTGGCCTCGTTGCGGGCCAGCGGAGCGGTGGGCACACCGAGCTTGTAGTCCTGCGTCCAGCGGTAACCGTCCGTCCGGACCTCGACCGAGACCCGCGACGACAGCGCGTTGACCACGGAGACACCGACACCGTGCAGACCGCCGGAGACGGCGTAACCGCCGCCGCCGAACTTGCCGCCGGCGTGCAGCACCGTCAGCACGACCTCGACCGCGGGCTTCTTCTCCGACGGCACGATGCCGACCGGGATGCCACGGCCGTTGTCGATCACGCGGACCCCGCCGTCGGCGAGGATCGTGACGTCGATCGTGTCCGCGTGCCCGGCCATCGCCTCGTCGACCGAGTTGTCCACGACCTCTTGCACGAGGTGGTGGAGACCGCGCTCACCGGTCGAACCGATGTACATGCCAGGTCGCTTGCGGACCGCGTCCAGACCCTCGAGGACGGTGATCGCGCTGGCGTCGTACGAGGACGAGACCTCGCCCGGGGCAGTTGCCCCGCCGCTCTCACCGGGTGTGGACGGAATGTTCTCGTTGGGGTTGCCGGAATCGGCCACGAAGCGCCCTTTCTGGCACAGCACAGGCCGTTCTCCGGACAGTCGGGAGCGGCTGCGTCGTTCGGCTTGTAATCGACGACTCCCGCAAGGATGCGGGATTGTCCACCAGTCTACCGGTAGCACCGACATGAATGGGGGTTTGCCGGTACCTGAGTACGCATGTGCCGCCCTGAATGAGCGCCTGACGACTCCCCATATTCAGGACGGGCCCCCAAGAGGCTCACGCGGGCATTGAGCGCTTCGGCCTGTCAACCTCTCACTACCGTGAGGGACGCCCCACTCCCACCGCGCGGTTTCAACCGCCGCACACCGGTACAAAACGGACGCGACGGACAGCACCACCGAGAAGACAGCACAAGGCCATGACTCACATCGGAGCAGAGCCCCACGGAGCTCAGAAACAGAGAAAAGACCAGCTCAGAAGCCTCATCCGTACGTATCGCCAGGACCGGTGCTCCCCGGCGCCCGCAGCGGACCGAACCTGCGCTGCGGACCCCCCGGCCCCAACACCTTGATCAACTTCACCGTGCCATGCCCCAGATCCGCATTCAGCCGGGCCACCAGCTGAGGCGCCAGCAACCGCAGCTGCGTCGCCCACGCCGTCGAATCGCACTGCACCGTCAGCACCCGCTCGTCCGGATCCTCGTCGTACCGCAGCGGCACACAGTGATTGGCCAGATCCTCACCGACGATCTGCGGCCAGCGCCCCATCACCCCACCCACCGCCGCAGGCGTCTCCCAGCCACGCTCAGTGATCAGACGATTGATCGCAGCACCCAACGGCAACGGGTCACGCCCATCCGCCCGCGCCCCCGAACGCAGCCCCCCACCCCGCCTGGCCTGCTTCTTCTGCTGCGCAGCAGCACCACGCGCCCGCGCCTGTTCCTTCGCCGCGCGCAACGCCACCCGCGCCAGATCGACACCCGAGGGCTCCGGCTGCTTCCCTTCCACCGGCCGCTCCTGCGACTGCCCCCCAGAAGCACCGGACACCTCACCACGGCCGTTCACAGCCGCTCCACCTCACCCGCGGACACCGCATACCGCGCCCCCGCCAGCACACCCGGAACATCGTCGTCCACCGCAGCCGTCACCAGGACCTGCTCGCCCGGAGCCACCAACTCCGCCAACCGCTCACGACGACGCTCATCCAGCTCGGCAAAGACATCGTCCAGCACCAGCACCGGCTCATTGCCCTCGCCGCGCAGCAGATCGTACGAAGCCAGCCGCAGCGCCAACGCATACGACCAGGACTCACCGTGGCTCGCGTACCCCTTGGCCGGCATCCCCCGCAAACCCAGCACCAGATCATCACGGTGCGGACCGACCAACGTCACACCCCGCTCGATCTCCTGCTTACGCACATCCACCAGGGCCGCGATCAGCTGCTCGTACAGCTCGTCACGGGTGCGGGCCGGCTCCACGCCTGCACCGACCGAACTGCGGTACTCCAGCGCCACCGGACCACCGCCCGGCGCCACATCCCCGTACGCCTTGTCAGCCAGCGGCTGCAGCGCGGCGATCAGATCCAGTCGCTGCGCCAGCAGCTCCGCACCCACCCGGCCCAGGTGCTGGTCCCACACATCGAGCGTGGACAGATCCATCGACCGGCCACCGTGCCTGCGCGCCATCGCCGCCGACTTCAGCAAGGTGTTGCGCTGCTTCAGCACCCGCTCGTAGTCCGAACGCACCCCCGCCATCCGCGGCGAACGCGCCGTGATCAGCTCGTCGAGAAAGCGCCGGCGCTCCCCCGGGTCCCCCTTGACCAGCGCCAGATCCTCCGGCGCGAACAGCACCGTACGTACGATCCCCAGCACATCACGCGGCCTGACCTGCGACGATCTATTGATTCGGGCGCGATTGGCCTTGCCCGGATTGAGCTCCAGCTCGACCAGCTGCGAGCGCTCGCCCTGCGTCACGGCGGCCCGGATGACAGCCCGGTCCGCGCCCATACGCACCAGCGGCGCATCGGAGGAGACCCGATGGCTGCCGAGCGTCGCAAGGTAGCCGACGGCCTCCACCAGATTCGTCTTGCCCTGGCCGTTGGACCCCACGAAAGCGGTGACGCCCGGATCGAGAGGTACCTCGACCCGGGCGTACGAGCGGAAGTCGGCCAGCGAGAGATGCGTGACATGCATGGGTGTACGCCGACCTTCCCGGCTTCCTGCTCCGTGCTCCGTAGTCACGGGTCGGACGCTTCGGCCCGGCCCGCTCCTCGTTGCGGTTACTTCTTGTTCTCGACCGCGTGGCCACCGAACTGGTTGCGCAGCGCGGCGATCATCTTCATCTGCGGGGAGTCGTCCTGCCGCGAGGCGAAACGCGCGAAGAGCGACGCCGTGATTGCGGGCAGCGGCACCGCGTTGTCGATCGCGGCCTCCACCGTCCAGCGGCCCTCACCGGAGTCGGCGGCGAAGCCACGGAGCTTGTCGAGGTGCTCGTCGTCGTCCAGCGCGTTGACCGCCAGGTCGAGCAGCCAGGAGCGGATGACCGTGCCCTCCTGCCAGGAGCGGAAGACCTCGCGCACATCGGTGACGGAGTCGACCTTCTCCAGCAGCTCCCAGCCCTCGGCATAGGCCTGCATCATGGCGTACTCGATGCCGTTGTGGACCATCTTCGCGAAGTGGCCGGCACCGACCTTGCCCGCGTGGACGGAACCGAAGTCGCCCTCGGGCTTCAGGGCGTCGAAGACCGGCTGGACCTTCGCCACGTTCTCGGCGTCGCCGCCGTACATCAGCGCGTAGCCGTTCTCCAGGCCCCAGACGCCGCCCGAGACGCCGCAGTCCACGAAGCCGATGCCCTTGATGCCCAGCTCGACCGCGTGCTTCTCGTCGTCCGTCCAGCGGGAGTTTCCGCCGTCCACGACGATGTCACCGGGCGAGAGAAGCCCGGCCAGCTCGTCAATGGTGGCCTGGGTCGGCGCGCCGGCCGGCACCATCACCCAGATGACCCTGGGACCCTTCAGCTTGCCCACAAGCTCTTCGAGGCTGTGGACATCGGAGACGTCCGGGTTGCGGTCATAACCGATGACGGTGTGGCCTGCGCGGCGGATGCGCTCGCGCATGTTGCCGCCCATCTTGCCTAGGCCGACGAGACCGAGCTCCATCAGAGATTCCTTAAGCGTTGTGCCGATTCGTACCCAAGGCCGAGCCTACGCCCGGCCGGCCACAGACCGACGGGCATGCTCGGCACTGAGCGTGCCCGTCGGGAGCTGCCGTTGCAGGACCGATGGCCGGGTCAGCCGGAAAGGCGGACCGGCATGATCAGGTACTTGTACGCGTCATCCGCCTCGGCATCCACGGCCGGACGGCCGCTGAGCAGCGCAGGCTTGGTGGACGTCGTGAACGAGAGCTGGGCGACCGGGGAGTCGATCGCGCTCAGCCCATCCAGCAGGAAGGTCGGGTTGAAGGCGATCGAGATGTCGTCACCCTCCAGCACCGCGTCGACCCGCTCCACAGCCTGTGCATCGTCACTGGAACCCGCCTCCAGGATCAGCACACCCTGCTCGAAGCTGAGCCGCACCGGAGTGTTCCGCTCGGCAACGAGAGCCACACGCTTGACGGCCTCGACGAACGGAGCGGTCTCGATGACCGCGACCGAGTTGAACTCTGTGGGGAACAGTGTCCGGTACTTCGGCAGATCGCCTTCGAGCAGTCGCGTGGTCGTACGCCGGCCCGCACCCTCGAAACCGATCAGGCCCTCACCGGCACCCGAGCCGGACAGCGCCAGAGTCACCGTGTCGCCGCTGGTCAGCGCCTTGGCGGTGTCCAGCAGCGTCTTGGCGGGCACCAGGGCGACGGCCGAGGCATCCGGGTTCTCCGGCTTCCAGAGGAACTCGCGGACCGCGAAGCGGTAACGGTCGGTGGAGGCCAGGGTGACGGTCTCGCCCTCGATCTCGATCCGCACACCGGTCAGGACCGGCAGCGTGTCGTCACGACCCGCGGCGATGGCGACCTGGGCGGCGGCCGAGGCGAAGACCTCACCCGGGACCGTGCCGGTCGCGGTCGGCATCTCCGGCAGCGCCGGGTACTCCTCCACCGGAAGGGTGTGGAGTGTGAATCGCGAGGAGCCGCAGACCACGGTGGCCCGTACACCGTCTGTGGAAATCTCCACCGGGCGGTTGGGAAGGGCGCGGCAGATGTCCGCGAGCAGCCGGCCGGAGACCAGCACCGTGCCGTCTTCGTCGACCTCGGCATCCACCGAGACCCGGGCCGAGACCTCGTAGTCGAAGCTGGAGAAGCTGAGGGCGCCGTCCTCAGCCTTCAGCAGAAGGCCCGCAAGAACGGGCGCCGGCGGACGGGCCGGGAGGCTACGGGCCACCCAGGCCACAGCCTCCGCGAGTACATCGCGCTCCACCCGGATCTTCACCGGAACCGCCTCCTGCTGTTGCTCGCTCGCCCTGCTGGCCTTCGTCGTCTGATCGGGTCTCCCACCGATGACAGCGGGAGGACGCCGGGGACCAGTCTGACGTACGGCACCGACACTCGGTGCTGCTCGGGGTCAAGTCGCGACAAGAGGTTCGGAGAGCTCCGGCGCCGAGTTGTGCACAGGCCCCACTTCGAAGCGGATTCCGGGCTAACTCTAGGTGGCAGTAGTAGTAGGGCCTGTGGAAACCGTGGATAACGTCGTTTTCGCAGGTCAGGCCCAGTTTTTTGTCCACCGACCCTGTGGGCGGCACCGGTGGACAACCCGGTGCTTCTGTGGACACACGAAAGTTCTGCACACCCGATGCACAGGACAGGGGGAGTTCTCCCCAGGGCTGTCCCCAGCTTTACCCACGTTCCCCACA
This sequence comes from Streptomyces sp. NPDC037301, assembly GCF_055602785.1. Classification (NCBI taxonomy): domain Bacteria; kingdom Bacillati; phylum Actinomycetota; class Actinomycetes; order Kitasatosporales; family Streptomycetaceae; genus Streptomyces; species Streptomyces sp. NPDC037301. The sequence continues at coordinate 118,206 of NZ_JBVJWD010000004.1, read as the reverse complement.
GCCCAACCTGCCCTCTTGGTGTGACGCCTTTCACTCGGCGCAGTGAAGGGCGGTGTCGCGTTGCCGAACAGTGGACAGGGGTGTGGAGAAGTTCAAGGAAGCTGGGGACAACATGGCCCGGGCTGTGGGCCGCCGGTGGACAACATCATCGGCTCTCTGTGGACGAATATTTTGTCCACAGGCTGTGGATCACTGTTGACCACAAATCCCCAGGCCCTTGACCTGGCCTGATGGAGTATCGACAGTCGCCCCTGTGGAAGCAATATGGACAACTTCCGGATCCCCAGGCTGTGGAGAGGAAAATCTCCCCAGATCTGTGGAGAACGGACGGCCGGCGCCGGGTATTCGAACACCGCGACTGCGTCGGAGCCTCAGAGGCCGGGTTCGGAGGGGCCCTTCGGGGCTCCTGAAGGGCTAGGGGAAGGCTTCAGGAGGGGGCGGGACGGCTTCCGGAGGACTTCGGAGCGGCATCTGGAAGCCCTCCGGGACGCCCTCCGGAAGGGCTTCGGGCAAGCCTTGGGCAACGGAGAAGGGCGCCTGGGGAACCCTGTGAGGGTTCCCCAGGCGCCCTTCGGCGCGTACGGAGAGCGTGTGCCGGTGGTCCGTCAGCCGTTCTTGATGCGGTTGGTGAGCTCGGTGACCTGGTTGTAGATGGAGCGTCGCTCCGCCATCAGCGCACGGATCTTCCGGTCCGCGTGCATCACCGTCGTATGGTCGCGGCCGCCGAACTGCGCACCGATCTTGGGCAGCGAGAGATCGGTCAGCTCCCGGCAGAGGTACATGGCGATCTGCCGGGCTGTCACCAGCACGCGGCTGCGCGAAGTTCCGCAGAGATCGTCGACCGTCAGACCGAAGTAGTCCGCGGTCGCCGCCATGATGGCCGTCGCCGTGATCTCCGGAGCCGAGTCCTCGCCACCCGGGATCAGATCCTTCAGCACATGCTCGGTCAGCCCGAGGTCCACCGGCTGGCGGTTGAGACTGGCGAAGGCCGTGACCCGGATCAGCGCCCCCTCCAGCTCCCTGATGTTCCGGGAGATGCGGGAGGCGATGAACTCCAATACCTCCGGCGGGGCGTTGAGCTGCTCCTGCACCGCCTTCTTGCGGAGGATCGCGATCCGCGTCTCCAGTTCCGGTGGCTGCACATCAGTGGTCAGACCCCACTCGAAACGGTTCCGCAACCGGTCTTCCAAGGTCACCAGCTGCTTGGGCGGCCGGTCCGAGGAAAGCACGATCTGCTTGTTGGCGTTGTGGAGCGTATTGAAGGTGTGGAAGAACTCCTCCTGCGTCGACTCCTTGCTCGCCAGGAACTGGATGTCGTCGACCAGCAGGATGTCCACATCGCGGTAGCGCTTGCGGAAGGTGTCGCCCTTGCCGTCGCGGATCGAGTTGATGAACTCGTTGGTGAACTCCTCGGAGCTCACGTACCGCACCCTGGTGCCCGGGTAGAGACTGCGGGCGTAGTGCCCGATGGCGTGCAGCAGGTGGGTCTTGCCGAGTCCGGACTCCCCATAGATGAAGAGCGGGTTGTAGGCCTTGGCGGGTGCTTCGGCGACGGCGACCGCTGCGGCGTGCGCGAATCGGTTGGACGCACCGATGACGAAGGTGTCGAAGAGGTACTTCGGATTCAGCCGGGCCGCCGGCTCGCCGGGGCCGGGCGTGGGAGCGGGCTGCGCGCCCATCGGCCCGGTGGCGCCGCCGGGCCGTCCGGTGCCGGTACCGCCCTGGCGGTGCTGGGGGTCCTGCATGTCGTGGCGCTCGGAGCGTTGTTGCTCGTAACTCTGACGCTCGGGCGGCAGCGACCGGTAGTCGTGCTGCGGCTGCTGGGGGCGGCCGCCGGCGTACGGCTCGCGCCACTGTTCCGCCGAGGTGTCGCGGTCCTGGAATCCGCCGAGCCGGGGCTGCTGCCAGGAGAGGTCCTCCTGGGTGCGCGGCCACGCGCCGGGGTCGGGGCGCTGCTGCTGGTAGTCGGGGTAGGCGGGCCTGGCGGTCGGCATGCCGTCGTCGGAGGGCCGGTGTCCGTATCCGTCGTATGCGTCATTGTGCTGACGCTCGTCGTGCTGCGGTCCCTGGTAGCGGTGCTGCTGAGGTTGCTGGGACTGGTGCATCGGAGGCGCGGGCGGACTCGGAGGTTCGCCCGCGGAGTCGTCGACGGTGATCGCGATGCGGATCGGACGGCCGCACTCGCGGCTCAGCGTCTCGCTGATGAGCGGCGCGAGCCGGCCTTCCAGGACTCGCTTGCCCCATTCATTGGGGACGGCGAGCAGCGCCGTGTCGGCGACCAGCGCGAGCGGCTGGCAGCGCTCGATCCACTGCTTGTCCTTCGGCTCGATGCCCTGCTGGCCCTCCCCGAGGAGTTGCTCCAGAACTCGTGGCCACACTGCGGCAAGATCGGCAGGTACATCAGCCACAAGGCACGCTCTCTCGCTGGTCCCACGAATGTGTGGTTCTCGGGACGGGATGGGTCGGGATGGGTGAGGACCGGCAGGCAGGAAGAAAAAGAACCGGAGTTCAACCACGGTAGTCAGGCCGACCCGCGTGGTTCAAGTTGTTGTCCACAGGCTGTGCACAGTGGGGGGTGCTGTGGAGCCGGTTTGACCGGATGGCGTAGCCGCGCGTACCGTGACCAGGTCGAGTTGTCGATGGCTGCTGCCGCCTGCCTCCGATGGGCAAAGATCACGATCTGTGATTGTGAAGCGGTGCACTAGGGCGTTTACGCGAGTCTCTCGTGGGCGCACGGTGACAGCCAGGCGATGTCCCGCCAACACACGAGTCATTTCTGGAGCCCCCGAGTGAGCAAGCGCACCTTCCAGCCGAACAACCGTCGTCGCGCGAAGACCCACGGCTTCCGGCTGCGTATGCGCACCCGTGCCGGCCGCGCGATCCTCGCGTCCCGCCGTGGCAAGGGTCGCGCCAACCTGTCCGCCTGATCGCTTACAGGTCATGACGTGCTGCCTACCGAGAATCGGCTGAGGCGGCGCGAGGACTTCGCGACCGCAGTACGTCGAGGACGCCGGGCCGGCCGCCCGCTTCTCGTCGTTCATCTACGCAGCGGTGCAACGGACCCGCACGTGACTGGGGAGAACGCTCCCCCGCCGCGTGCGGGTTTCGTTGTCAGCAAAGCTGTGGGTGGAGCGGTTGTACGCACAGCGGTGAAGCGCAGGCTTCGCCATCTGGTCCGCGAGCGACTGGCCCTGCTGCCCCCCGGTAGCCTGGTTGTCGTACGAGCGTTGCCCGGAGCGGGCAACGCCGACCATGAACAGCTGGCCCGAGACCTGGACGCCGCTCTGCAGCGGCTGCTGGGAGGGGGCGCGCGATGAAGTACCCGCTGCTGGCTCTTATCAAGCTGTATCAGTGGACGATCAGCCCACTTCTCGGGCCTGTCTGCCGTTACTACCCGTCGTGTTCCCACTATGGATATACGGCGATCGACCGGCACGGAGCGATCAAGGGAACTGCGCTGACGGCCTGGCGCATCCTGCGATGCAATCCGTGGTCACCCGGCGGCGTGGATCACGTCCCGCCACGCAAACGCCCGCGTTGGCACGAACTGCTGCGTAATGCAATACGTGGCAGCAAGGGCGGGGACTCCGCCGCTGATGTGCCTCCTGGGGGGACGGTCTCCGAACCCCCTAGCCCGGCCTCAGAGACCTCGCCCAAAGCTCAAGGAGCCTGATTAGTGGACACGATTGCCAGTCTGTTCAGCTTTATCACCTGGCCTGTTTCATGGGTCATCGTTCAGTTCCATACGTTGTACGGAGCGATCTTCGGCGATGACACGGGCTGGGCCTGGGGCCTGTCCATCGTGTCCCTGGTGGTGCTGATCCGGATCTGCCTGATCCCGCTGTTCGTCAAGCAGATCAAGTCGACCCGCAACATGCAGGTGCTCCAGCCGAAGATGAAGGCGATCCAGGAGCGCTACAAGAGCGACAAGCAGCGTCAGTCCGAAGAGATGATGAAGCTGTACAAGGAGACGGGCACCAACCCGCTCTCCTCGTGCCTTCCCATCCTGGCGCAGTCGCCGTTCTTCTTCGCCCTGTATCACGTGCTCTCGGCCATCGCCTCGGGCAAGACGATCGGTGTCATCGACCAGCCGCTGCTCGACAGCGCCCGTCAGGCACACATCTTCGGTGCTCCGCTCGCTGCCAAGTTCATGGACAGCGAAGCGACGGTCCGTGCGCTCGGTGCCTCGCTGACCGACGTCCGGGTCGTCACCGCGGTCATGATCGTGATGATGTCGGCGTCGCAGTTCTTCACCCAGCGCCAGCTGATGACGAAGAACGTCGACCTGACGGTCAAGACGCCTTACATGCAGCAGCAGAAGATGCTGATGTACATCTTCCCGCTGATCTTCGCCGTCATGGGCATCAACTTCCCCGTCGGTGTCCTCGTCTACTGGCTGACCACCAACGTCTGGACCATGGGTCAGCAGATGTACGTGATCAACCAGAACCCGACCCCGGGCAGCAAGGCGCAGGACCAGTACCTGGGACGTCTGCTGAAGAGCGTCACCGCTCACGGTGACGTTCGCGGCAGGACCAAGCGCAATACGGTCAAGCGGATCGTGTCCAAGGGCTCGGATCGCAATGACATCGAGCGGAAGTTCATCACTGGACTTGCCAAGCTGGGCTTCGCCGCCCAGGAGGACGGCACGGTGATCAAGAGCGATACGGCTCTTGCCGAGTCCGAGGGCGGAGCCGCGCAGCGGCGTCAGCAGCCCAAGCGCCAGACCAAGGCCCAGCGTCAGACCGGTGCTGCCCAGCAGGCGGGGGCCAAGGACACCGACTCAACCGAGTCGGGATCCAAGACCTCTCTGCAGAAGCCGGACGCATCGCAGGACGACAAGCCCAAGCCGGCGGGCAAGCCCGCGTCCGGCTCCTCACGCCAAGCCAAGTCCGGACAGCGCAAGGGCCCGCAGCGGCCCAAGCACCCGTCCAAGAAGTAAGAAGGAGTCCATCCGTGACGGAAGGCACCACCTCCACGGCCGCTGAGGGCAGCGACACCTTGACCCGCCTTGAGCAGGAGGGCGAGATCGCAGCGGACTACCTCGAGGGCCTGCTCGACATCGCCGATCTCGACGGAGACATCGACATGGACGTCGAGGCGGACCGGGCCGCGGTCTCGATCATCAGCGACTCGGCACGTGATCTGCAGAAGCTCGTGGGCCGCGACGGTGAGGTGCTGGAGGCGCTCCAGGAGCTGACGCGGCTTGCTGTGCACCGGGAGACCGGTGACCGGAGTCGGCTGATGCTGGACATCGCGGGCTTCCGGGCCAAGAAGCGGGCTGAGCTCGCCGAGCTGGGTGCCAAGGCCGCGGACGAGGTCAAGAGCACCGGTGAGCCGGTGAAGCTGGACCCGATGACGCCGTTCGAGCGCAAGGTTGTGCACGATGCGGTCGCGGCCGCTGGTCTGCGCAGCGAGTCCGAGGGCGAGGAGCCGCAGCGCTTCGTCGTCGTTCTCCCGGCCTGACCGGAACCTTGTTCTGTCGGCCCCGTCTGTTCGCAGGCGGGGCCGATCTTTGTCAGCCTGATAGTCAGCCACCCACAGTGCGGTAGTGCGGTATGGAAGGACGGTTCCCGTGACGGCGGAAGTAGAGCTTCCCCAGGCGCCCGAAGGGGCGCGGGCAGTTTTCGGTGAGTTCTTCCCAGAGGCTGTCCGGTACGCGGAACTGCTGGCGGATGCCGGGGTGAAGCGGGGGTTGATCGGTCCGCGTGAGGTGCCGCGGCTGTGGGAGCGGCATCTGCTGAACTGCGCGGTGCTCTCCGAGGTCGTGCCTGAAGGCGTCACGGTCTGCGATGTGGGCTCCGGTGCGGGGCTTCCGGGTATCCCGCTGGCGCTGGTGCGTCCGGATCTTAAGATCACCTTGCTTGAGCCCTTGCTCCGGCGGACGAATTTCCTCCAGGAAGTCGTCGAGCTGCTGGGCCTGAACCATGTGACGGTTGTACGTGGTCGGGCCGAGGAGGTTCTAGGGACGCTTCAGCCGGTTCACGTTGTGACGGCTCGGGCTGTGGCGCCGCTCGATCGGCTGGCCGGCTGGGGAGTTCCGCTACTGCGTCCATACGGAGAGATGCTGGCGCTCAAGGGGGATACAGCCGAAGAGGAGATCGTCGGCGCCCGTGCGGCCTTGAGTAAGCTCGGCGTGGTGGAGACCGAGGTGTTGCACGTCGGAGAGGGCGTTGTCGATCCGATGTCCACGGTGGTGCGTGTGGTGGTCGGGGAGAGCCCGGGCGGTGTGAGGTTCGCCGCAAAGAGGGCCAAGGCCGCGAGGACGAGCCGCACGAGGCGTCGTCGCTGACGCGTCTGGTCACGCTGCGAAATCGACCATTACATACAGTTTGGTTGCCTGTCGGCGATGCTCCCGACAAGCGGCCATACATACCCCACGCGGAGTGTCGTGCCCCTGTAGCTAGGCTGCAGGGGCATCGTGTTTCACGTGAAACGTCGCTCTCTGCTGCATGGGATCATCAGCCGCGGTCGCGCGGCTGCCGCGCCGCGGCACCGCAGGCCCGTTAGGGCTACGGAGTTGTCCACAGAAGTGGATTCATCCACAGAAGAGCGGGCCTCGCTGGTTCACGACCCCGAAAGCATGGCAGGCTCTGCTCATTGTGAGCCTGAAGTCGAGGAGAGTGAATCCTTGCGGTCCGACGCCAACATCGCGGGACCGATGACCGATCCGGTCCCCGGTCCCCGAACCGAATCGGCGGGGGAGGGTGTTTCACGTGAAACACCGCCGCCGATGGATGACACACCCATCGGTCGCGCGGCCCAGCTGGCGGTCGAGGCCCTTGGCCGCGCCGGCGAGGGCCTGCCCCGTCCTGACCGGACGCGCGTCATGGTGGTGGCCAACCAGAAGGGTGGGGTGGGCAAGACGACCACGACGGTCAATCTTGCCGCCTCGCTCGCGCTTCACGGTGCACGTGTTCTGGTGGTCGACCTTGACCCGCAGGGGAACGCCTCCACGGCTCTGGGTATCGATCACCATGCCGAAGTCCCCTCCATCTATGACGTCCTGGTGGAGAGCAGGCCGCTCTCCGAGGTGGTTCAGCCTGTTCCGGACGTCGAAGGCCTCTTCTGCGCCCCCGCCACTATCGATCTCGCCGGTGCGGAGATCGAGTTGGTGTCGCTGGTGGCGCGGGAGAGTCGACTGCAGCGGGCGATCCAGGCATATGAGCAGCCGTTGGACTACATCCTCATCGACTGCCCGCCTTCGCTCGGTCTGCTGACGGTCAATGCCCTGGTCGCCGGTGCCGAGGTGCTGATCCCTATCCAGTGCGAGTACTACGCACTGGAAGGACTGGGGCAGCTGCTGCGCAATGTGGATTTGGTGCGGGGGCATCTCAACCCCGATCTTCATGTGTCGACGATTCTGCTCACCATGTACGACGGCAGGACCAGGCTCGCTTCGCAGGTCGCGGAGGAGGTGCGCAGCCACTTCGGTAAGGAAGTGCTGCGGACGAGCATTCCGCGGTCGGTGCGGATTTCGGAGGCACCGAGCTATGGGCAGACTGTACTGACCTACGACCCGGGTTCGAGTGGGTCGCTGTCGTACCTCGAAGCGGCGCGTGAGATCGCCCTGCGGGGTGTAGGGGTGCAGTACGAGGCCCAGCAGGCCCACACGGGCAGTGGGAACAGTCAGCAGAGCATTTCGGAGGGGATCCAGTGAGTGAGCGTCGAAGAGGGTTGGGGCGTGGGCTAGGTGCCCTGATCCCCGCCGCTCCGCAGGAGAAGCAGGTGCCGTCCACGGGGGTGGGCTCGGCCTCTCCTGGGGCGGGTCCTGTCATGACGGCAGAGCGGGGAGTGGCCGCTGCGAAGGTGGCCACGCTTGCGCCCGCTCCGGTTGTGCCGGAGCCGAGTGCGCCGGTTTCGGAGCCCGAGGCCGCGGCAGAATCTGCGGGAGCCGCAGGAGCGTACTTTGCCGAGGTTCTTCTCGGCTCCATCACCCCGAATCCTCGTCAGCCCCGTGAGGTATTCGACGAGGACGCGCTTGCCGAGTTGGTGACCTCCATCAAGGAGGTGGGCCTTCTCCAGCCCGTCGTGGTGCGGAAGATGGGTCCGGAGCGCTATGAGCTCATCATGGGCGAGCGGCGCTGGAGGGCCTGCCGTGAGGCCGGTCTGGAGCGGATCCCCGCCATTGTCCGGGCCACGGACGACGAGAAGCTTCTCCTGGACGCGCTCCTGGAGAACCTGCACCGGGCTCAGCTGAACCCGTTGGAGGAGGCAGCCGCGTACGACCAGCTGCTCAAGGACTTCAAGTGCACGCATGATCAGCTGGCTGACCGGATCGGGCGTTCCCGCCCCCAGGTGTCCAACACGCTGCGACTGCTGAGGCTGTCGCATCCGGTCCAACGGAGGGTCGCGGCCGGGGTGCTGTCGGCCGGTCATGCACGGGCGCTGTTGTCCGTGGACGACTCGGAGGAGCAGGACAGGCTGGCACATCGCATTGTGGCCGAGGGGCTGTCGGTGCGTGCGGTCGAAGAGATTGTGACCCTCATGGGCTCCAGTCCCACGAGCACTGCCAAGGCCAAGGGGCTGCGGGCCGGTGGCCGGGTGTCGCCTGCGCTGTCCGATCTTGCTTCCCGGCTCTCGGACCGCTTCGAGACCAGGGTGAAGGTCGACCTCGGCCAGAAGAAGGGAAAGATCGTCGTCGAGTTCGCATCGATGGAGGATCTGGACCGCATTCTCGGCAGCCTGGCACCGGGTGAGGGGCGCGTGCTGGATCGGGCCTCCTCTGAAGATCCTGCCGAGGGCGACGAGAGCTGACCTCTGCCGATGGACTGGGGGCGGGCTGTGTTCCGGGGGATACCGGAATACAGCCCGCCCTTTGCTTTCTCTCGGTGTCGGCTTCATCGCTGGGTGGATACGATGCGTTCTGGTATGGCACATCGGCTTGAGCCACCTCGGCGGAGGGAGGGCCATGCGATCAGTGAGCCGCAGCCGACTGGTGACAGTGGGGCTGGGCCTGGGGGCTGTCGGAGGGTTCGTCGGCAGCCTGCTCCTTGAACGGAGTGCACTGACTGCCGCACGCGGTGCGGCGGGCGAAGGAAGCGAGGAACAGCCTTCATGGGGCGTCGGCTCATACCGCTCACACTGGACAACCTTTCCGATCTCCCCAGGCGTTGCCGCTCGTGCGTCTTCTGGGAGCTTGATCCGGTCAGTGGGGAAGCTGCAGTAAAGGCGGGAACGCCCGAGCTGGAGAAAGAGGCATGGATCTCGGCCGTTCTGCTGGAGTGGGGATCGTGCGGCCGCGTTGTCTATGTCGACGATGTGCCGGCGGGCTTCGTTCTCTATGCACCGCCTGCCTACGTGCCGCGCTCGACGGCTTTTCCGACGAGCCCCGTCTCCCCCGATGCCGTGCAGTTGATGACTGCCCGGATTGTGCCGGCATACCAGGGACAGGGCCTGGGCCGAGTCATGGTGCAGACCGTCGCCAAGGACTTGCTGCGTCGGGGATTCAGGGCGATCGAGGCTTTCGGCGACGCCCGGTGGAAGGAGCCTGCCTGTGTGCTTCCGGCAGATCATCTCCTCGCGGTCGGCTTCAAGACTGTACGGCCCCATCCCGTTCATCCGCGGCTGAGACTGGAACTGCGTACGACGCTCTCCTGGAAGGAGGACGTCGAGCTGGCGCTGGACCGGTTGCTGGGTGCCGTCCAGAAGGAGCCGGCGCTGCGGCCTCTTTGATCCGAGAGCCCATGACAACGTGAAACGGGTCCATCCCCCGAGGGGATGGACCCGTTTCACGTGAAACAGCGGACCACGGTCCTACTCGCCGATGAAGCCTTCGAGGTCGCGGAGGATCGCGGCCTTCGGCTTGGCGCCAACGATGGTCTTGGCGACCTCGCCACCCTGGTAGACGTTCAGGGTCGGGATGGACATGACGCCGTACTTGGCGGCCGTGTCCGGGTTCTCGTCGATATTGAGCTTGACGATCTCGATCTGGTCGCCGTGCTCAGCAGCGATGGCCTCCAAAGACGGCGCGATCTGGCGGCACGGACCGCACCACGCGGCCCAGAAGTCCACCAGCACAGGCTTGTCGCTCTTCAGGACGACCTCGTCGAAGGAGTCATCGGTCACGTTCTTCAGGGCGCCGGCCACGGCGACCTCCTTAACTACTTGGGGTGTGGGGGTGAGGCGTGGATCAGACGGTAGCCGCAGCGGCCTTTTCGTCGTCGGCGAGCGCGGCGAGGAAGCGCTCGGCGTCGAGAGCGGCCGAGCAACCCGTGCCGGCAGCGGTGATGGCCTGCCGGTAGGTGTGGTCGACGACGTCACCGGCGCCGAAGACACCGGTGAGGTTGGTGCGCGTCGAGGGAGCTTCGACCTTGAGGTAGCCCTCCTCGTCGAGGTCGAGCTGCCCCTTGAAGAGTTCGGTGCGCGGGTCATGGCCCACCGCGATGAACAGGCCGGTCACCGCGAGCCCGGACGTCTCGCCGGTCTTGGTGTTCCGAAGGGTCAGGCCGGACAGCTTCTGCTCCCCGTGCACTCCAGCAACCTCGCTGTCCCAGGCGAACTTGATCTTCGGGTCGGCGAAAGCGCGGTCCTGCATGGCCTTGGAGGCACGCAGCGAGTCGCGACGGTGGACGATGGTGACCGACTTCGCGAAGCGGGAGAGGAAGGTCGCCTCCTCCATCGCGGTGTCGCCGCCGCCGATCACGGCGATGTCCTGGTCCTTGAAGAAGAAGCCGTCACAGGTGGCGCACCAGGAGACGCCGCGCCCGGAGAGGGCGTCCTCATTGGGCAGGCCGAGCTTGCGGTGCTGGGAGCCGGTCGTCACGATGACGGCCTTGGCGCGGTGCACCGTGCCGGCCGTGTCGGTGACCGTCTTGATGTCTCCGGTGAGGTCCACGGAGACGACATCGTCGGGGACGAGCTCGGCGCCGAAGCGTTCGGCCTGGGCGCGCATGTTGTCCATGAGCTCCGGGCCCATGATCCCGTCCTGGAAGCCCGGGAAGTTCTCCACGTCGGTGGTGTTCATCAGCGCACCGCCGGCGGTGACGGCGCCCTCGAACACCAGCGGCTTCAGCGAGGCGCGTGCGGTGTAAAGGGCGGCCGTGTAGCCCGCAGGGCCGGAGCCGATGATGATCACATTACGGACGTCGCTCACGGGTTTCTTCCTCGTCTCTGCAGACTGCCTACTGTCCACGCCTACTGGGGTCGGTTCAACGACTCTCACCCCACCCAACGGATCCTACGGGGGATGCATTCCCGACGTGCCGGGGCCGCGTCCGGCGCGATTCTCAGGGGCGCGCGTAGGCGCGGGTCAGCAGTAGCTTCCCCTTGGCGGCGGGCTTTTCCCGGACGCAGGCCGCGTCTACGACATATGCCTGGACGCGGGTCACGTCGGAGGGATGCGGCAGGACGACGAGGAAGGCATTCGTGCCCTCGTAGGTGCCTTCCTCCGCGGCGAGGGCCGCGGTCTTCCGCCCGATGCCCTGCTCCACGCAGAGCGGGACGGAAACGACAGGTGCGCGCAACGGTGTTCGAGGCGACTCGGAGCCGGGAGAGTCGCTCTTGGGCGTCGACTGAATGTCGACGGACGGCGCCTTTTTCTCGGTGCTGGTGCCGTTCGTACTCGACGGCTCCGTGCCCGCGCTCAGAAGGAGCGTCTGGACCCGGCCTTCGAGGGTGGAGGCCGAGAAGGTTCCTGCACCTTTCGCTGCGGAGCTGGAGCCCCGGTCCGCCGCCTTGAGGCTGGCATCCTCCTGGGACGGCTGGACGTTCTGCAGCATGAAGACGCCCACACCGACCACGGCTGCACCGAGAGCGGTGCCGAGCACGGCTGTGTTGCGGCGCCGGGCCGGCCGACGGCCGGGACCGGTGGTAGCCCGGGGACGCCCGGCAGGGCGGTCCCGGAGACTGAGCTCCGTTTCCGGCTTCTGTGTCACAGAGGGTTCTGTTTCACGTGAAACATGCACCGCTCCGACGGGCGCCGCGGTGCTGAGAGCCTCGGCGGCGAGCGCGGCGTCGAGGCGGTCCGCGACATCGTCGGGCATGTGCTGTGGCGTGGGCACGGTGCCGAGCAGCTCGCGGATCTCCATGAGTGAGGAATGGACATCGCCGCAGAGCTCACAGTCGTCCACATGACTGCGTACCTCTGCCGCACGTGACGGCGGGAGCAGCCCCTCCGTGAGATCGGAGATCTCCGAGACGTCCGGGTGCCAGGCCGTGTCGGTCGTTGATGTCATGCGCGCCCACCTCCGCCCTTCACTCCAGCAGGATCGCTTGTACCGGCGTCCCTCGGCACCGATGCGGGTGGGACGGATGCGCGAGGCGTCCGGTTCCTTCCCAAGTCGGGTTCCTCGGCTCCTGTGCTTTCACTGCGGAGGTGAGCGAGCAGAGGGGCCAGCCGGGCTCTGCCCCGCGCGCAGCGACTCTTCACGGTGCCTGTCGGTACGTCGAGGATGCGAGCCGCTTCGGCCACGGGGTATCCCTGCATGTCCACGAGGACCAGGGCGGCACGCTGCTCGGCGGGGAGAGTGTCGAGTGCGGCCAGGAGCTCGCGGTGCAGGTCCCGGCGCTCCGCCGGGGCTTCCGCGGACTCGTGCGGTTCGAGGAGTTGGTCGAACCGTTCGGTGTCATCGACCGGCGAGGTCTTGCGGGTGGCTGCCTTGCGGACCCGGTCGAGGCAGGCATTGACGGTGATGCGGTGCAGCCAGGTGGTGACGGCGGACTGGCCGCGGAAGGTATGGGCGGCCCGGAAGGCGGAGACCAGCGCATCCTGGACGGCGTCGGCGGCTTCCTCGCGGTCGCCCAGGGTCCGCAGTGCCACGGCCCACAGCCGGTCACGGTGGCGCCGTACGAGCTCGCCGAAAGCGTCGGGTTCACCGGCCACATGGCGAGCGAGGAGGTCTGAGTCGCTGAGTGGTTCCGACGGCTCGGCGGCCACCTCCCCCTCCCTCCCTCTCTCTGCGTCAAGGTGCGTCTGTCTATCACGATTCGAGTGAGCAGGGGCAGTGGGCGGCAGGCACACCGTACGGGATCGTCCTGGTCGCCGGCCGGTGTGCGAAGGGCCGGTGGGGGTTCCCACCGGCCCTTCGCATCAGCCGAGTACCGAGATCTCCGAGATTCCGCCGCGGAAGCCGTCAGACGTCCCGTCCGACGGCAGCTCCGTGATGTGGATCAGCACGTAGCGGGTACGCACGGGCTTGGCGAGGGACTCCTTCAGCTCGCCCCCCACTGTTCCGAGCTTGGTGAGGCGCTGAGAGAAGTCCGAGAGCGATGACGGGGCGGAGGCGTTCGCGTCGGCCGCGAGCACTTCGGCCTTCTGCCCACTGCGGAACATCTCGACCTTGATGCCGTTGACGTCCTGAACACTGCCCAGATCGACGATTATGCCGCTGCCGTCCCGGCGGTTCGGGATGTTGCCGAAGTTGGCGTAGCCCTGGTAGCGGTACGTGACCCAAGCGGTACTCGCATCGCCGTCGACGGCCTTCGGCGCGTCCTCCGGCTTCATCCCCGAACCGCTGGGCATGAACTCTGTCGCACCGGCTATCCGCAGCGGCTTGAGAGGGGCCGGAGCCTTGTTGCCCTCGTTCTTCGGGGTTGTCTGCGTGGTGTCGTCGCTCCCAGAGTCGTTGCTGCGGTCGAGGAGCGTCTCGGCGAGCTGCCAGCTGCCGAGGCCCAGCGCGGCGATGAGCAGTGCGGACACCGCCCACTTGAGGACCTTGCCGGTGCGGCTCTGGAGTGGGGCCGGAGGCACGGCGATCACGGGCTGCGTAGCGGCGCCGGGGCTTGCAGGCGGGCGTCCGTAGGTGCCTTGCTGGTAGGTCGTGCGCTGGTACTCCGGGGGTGCCGTGAAAGTGGGCTCCGGAGGGCGGATGCGGGGCATCGCGGCAACGGCCTTGGCCAGCTCGTCCGGGGTGGTGCACGGCTGCTCCTGCCGGGAGGCAGTGGCGCCGTCATTGGCGAGTGCGCGCATGGCGAGCTCGGAAAGACCGCGGTGAACACCGGCCCGAACCTGGTCGGGGGCGATCAGCCCCACTCCCTTGGGAAGCCCGGACAAGCCGTAGGCATCGGTCTCGTACGGCCAGCGCTGGGTCAGGGCGCCGTAGAGCAGGGCGCCGATGGCCTCGGTGTCCGCGCGCTGCGGGCCGTCGCTGGTGATGCCCCGCAGGGCGGCGTTCACCGCGAGGCCGCGGATCCGGTACTGCCCGGTCGAGCTCCGCAGCACCGCGCCCGGGGTCAGCCTCAGATGTGCGAGACCTTCTCGATGTGCGGCTGCCATGGCCTGGGATACCTGGCTGACGAGCTGGTACGCGTCGTACGCGTCCATCGGCCCCGCGGCCAGCAGAGACGTGAGCTCGGTGGCGTCGGGGAGCCATTCATGGACGACATAGACGAGATCGTCCTCCTCCACCGCGTCGAGTACCTGCACGAAGCGTGGGTCGCCGAGCAGAGCGGAGGAGCGGGCTGCGGCCAGCACGGAGCGGGCTCGGGGGTGGTCGGCGGGGAGCAGATGCACGCCCACCGCGCGGCGCAGTTTCTCGTCGACAGCGCGCCAGCTGCTGAATCCGTCCAGACGGGTGACGCACTCTTCGAGCCGGTAGCGTCTGGCGAGTTTGTGCCCGCTGTGCAGATCCGGGGTCGCCAGGGTGGCCTCGATGCTGATGCGCTCACCGTCCGTGTCCTGCGGCTTTGTGCCCGTTGGGTCCTGAGCTTCTGCCGTCCCGTCGGTCGTGGCCTCGTCCGCCTTGGCGGCCAGCGGTTCATCACCGCTGTTGTCGGCCACGTCGACGGCAGCCGTGCTACGTTCCGCCACCGTCGTTCCTGCCTCCCCATCCGTTGCGCGATGCCAGCCAGCTCTGCACAGTCACGCCAATTGTGCCCACACTCCGGCGCTATGCACGACACGCAAAGGGCGGTGATGGTTGTGCGGCCGGTGATTCTCAGCGTCCGAGCCGCCCGCGGACCATGCCGACCATGCCGTTGATCTCTTCGATCCGCATCCGCTTGGCGGCGACGAAGAAGACGCCCAGCAGAACGGCCCCACCACAGATCAGCGCGACGAGCGACCCGAAGGCGCCTTCGCCGAGGCCCAGGAGAACAGCGAAGCCGACGCCGCCGCCGAGCACCGCTGCCGGGATGGCAGCGAGGCACAGACGGGCGTAGGTGCGTACGACGTGGGCGCCATCCAGATCGCCGCCCAGCCGGTTGCGCAGCCGTCGCCAGGCGATGCCCACGCCGACGGCGTAGGCGAGTCCGTACGAGGCAGCCATGCCGACTACGGCCCACTGGGCGGGCAGAACCACGTAGCAGAGGGCCGAGGCGGCCGCGTTGACCGCGGCGACGATGACTGTGTTGTAGAAGGGCGTCCGGGTGTCCTCGTAGGCGTAGAAGCCTCGCAGCACCACGTACTGCACGGAGTACGGGATCAGACCGAGACCGAAGGCCATGAGGATGAAGCCCATGGACCGGGCCGCTTCGGTGCCCGCGGAGGCGTACAGCAGGGTGCACATCGGCAGACCGAGGGCGAGGAACATGAAGGCCACCGGCACGATCGCCACGGCCGAGTTCCGCAGTCCTTGGGAGATGTCGTCGCGGACTGCGCCCGGGTCGTCGTCGTGCGCGGCGCGGGAGATGCGGGGCAGCAGGGCCGCCATGACCGACACGGTGATGATCGCCTGCGGCATGCCCCAGATGAGCTGGGCGTTGGAGTACGCGAGGAAGCCGGCGCCGTCCTTGCCGGACAGCTTGCCCGCCGACGTCGCGAGCTGGGTGACGACGATCACGCCCGCCTGGTTGGCCAGGACGAACAGGACGGTCCACTTGGCCAGCTTGACCGTCTTGCCGAGCCCGTGCCCCTTCCAGTCGAAGCGCGGGCGGAAACGGAAGCCGGCCTCACGCAGATACGGGACCATGGCCAGGGCCTGGACGACCAGACCGAGCAGCGTGCCGATGCCCAGCAGGCGGACGCCCTCCGGCGGGATCGTCTGGACCCCCATCTGGGATTCGGCGGAGGTGCCGTAGACCCAGATGAACATGCCGAACGTGAAGATCACGACGATGTTGTTGAGGACCGGGGTCCACATCATCGCGCCGAACCTGCCGCGGGCGTTGAGGACCTGGCCCATCACGACATGCACGCCCATGAAGAAGATGGTCGGCAGGCAGTAGCGGGCGAACGTCACGGCGACGCTGTTGGCTGCCGCGTCCCCGGCGATCGTCGGCGACATCATGTGGATCAGCCACGGAGCGGCGAAGACCGCGATCGCGACGATCACACCGAGCGCGACCATCACGAGAGTCAGCAGGCGGTTGGCATAGGCCTCGCCGCCGTCCTCGTCGTCCTTCATGGATCGCACGAGCTGGGGAACGAAGACCGAGTTCAGCCCGCCACCGACGGTGAGGATGTAGATCATCGTCGGCAGTGTGTTCGCGATGGTGAAACTGTCGCCGAGCAGTGCCGCACCGAGCGCGGCCGTGATCACGAGGCTGCGGACGAATCCGGTGAGCCGGGACACGAGCGTGCCGGCCGCCATCACCGCACTGGACTTCAGCAGGCCGGAGGCCCGGCCGCCGGACTTGGGCGGTGCGGGTGCCGGGGCCGGTTCGGGCTCCGCCGGAACGGGGGAGGGGCCTGCCGGGCCCTCCTGGTCCCGGAACAGGTGCGCGAAGGCATCCGGCTGCTCGTGGTCCTGGGACGCCTGGCTGACGAGATCGTCCACCCCGACGAACTGGGTGGTCACCGGGTCATCGCCATACGGCAGGTATCGCGACGGGCCGTCGGGCTCGGGCGGCGGGGTCTGCGCCCAGATACGCGGATCGGGTGCGTACTGCGCCGCGGGCGGCTGCTGGTAGAGCGGCTGGGGCTGCTGGTAGGTGCCAGGGGGTGGCGGCGGGTGCGCGGCGCGGTCGTACAGCGCCTCGGTCACCGGGTCCTGGACGGACAGATCCTGGGACCGGTAGGGATCGTGGTCGTACGCGGTCTGGAGGTACGGATCGGGCGTCGGCGGAACCTGGCCCGGTCCGGGCGGCATCGGGGGCCCGCCGGAAGAACCGGCTCCGTCCGCACCCTGACCGCGGTCACCGTCGTACGGCGCGTTCATCGAAACCCCACCTCATCGTCCCCGGCCGACAGGCCACGACAGACATCGCTCAACGTTCCACTTTCTCACCCGAGCCCGACGGCTCCCCGTTTTCCGGACCGGTGTCCGGGGTCGGGTCACTCGGCTGCTCGGGTTCGCCGCCGTCGTCCCCGCCCGCGTTGGCGCGCTTGCGGTGGGTGTACATCCTGATGCCTGCGAGGACCAGAAGGAGCAGCCCACCGGCGATCACCAGCAGCACGGTCGGGGTGACCTCGGAGACCTTCACGGTGAAGGCCATCTCTCCGCCGTACGGTGTGCCGTCCTCGGTATAGAGCTGTGCGGTCATCTGCACCTGGCCATTGACGTTGGCCGCGGCGTCGAATTTCACGGACTGGCTGTGGCCGCCGGCGATCCGGATCGGCTGCTCCGCCACGGCCCCACCGTCGTTCAGTTTGAGCCGGGTCGCGTTCTCCGACTTGAGCCGGAGGACCAGATGGTCCACGCCCTGCAACAGTCTGTTCTGCACAGTCACCGGGATTGTGGCGCTGCGGCCGGACAGGGTGACGTCCGACTTCGAGATGAGCTGGACCTCGTTGATGAGGCCCTGCAGATAGGTGCGTACCGAGTCCCGGTACTGCTGGGCCTCCAGCGGCTTGCCACGCCATGACGTCGACATGGAGCGGTTGACCGCGTTGCCGAAGGGAGTCACCACCCGCTCGGGATGGGTGAGGATGACCTGGAAGTTGTTGAGCGAGACCTGGGTGGACTTGATGTCCTGGAACGCCTGGGTGGGCAGCTCCTGGCTGCGGAGCTTCTTCGGGTACTGGGACGATCCGGGGACGCTGGTCGTCGCGTCCGTGTCCGGCTTCACCTCGGCCGCGTCCACGAGCCCGAGGGGTTCTGTCCAGCGTCCGTCGTCGAGGGCGTGCAGGGCGTCGGCCATCGACTGGGCCTGGGCGACAGTCGGCATCCGCTGCGGTGCGACGACGATGCTCCGTTCCGCGTCGGTGTCCTGCTGGGTCAGAGCGAGGGTCAGAGCGAGGAATTTCTGCACGGCGAGGGTGGAGTTCCCCGCCTTCGACATGTCGCCCTGGAAAGCCGTGGAGAGCCGGGCGTCGGAGACCACCGCGGTCGTGCCGCCGCCGATCGGCCGGGCCGCGGTGGGCGTGTACGACAGGCCGCCGGTCTCCTGAAGGCTGTCGCTGCGGGCGATCACGTTGTGGGCGCCGGCCGAGGTGGCGACGTCGACGATCGACGGGTCGATCGCTCCGTCGACGGGCCAGGCGAAGTCGGTCGACGGCTTCACATGAAGGATGGTCTGTACCGTTGTCCCGGCCACCTCCGTGGCGGTCTGCAGGTGGCTGAGGGTGCCCGACACGTTCTTGCCGCGGTGTGCGATGGACGCCAGATCGGGGTCGCCGAACGGCAGCGCGATGACCTTGCCGTCCGAGACCGCGGCCTCCAGCGAGGTGAGCCACTTCTTGGCGACGGCCTGGTTCTTCCCGGCGACGGTGGTGTCGCCGGACTTGACGCGGTAGTTCCTCGCCATCGCATCGACGCTGGCCAGTAGATCAGGGTCGATGACCCATGTCACGGGCAGCTGACTGCCCAGCGAGACCAGCTGTTCGAGGCGTCCGCCCGGAGCGAGTTCGGCGGCCAGGTCGTCGTCCGCGAACACAGGCGTCTGCTGATCGTCGGAGCCGGTCTCGGCAGTGACATGGGGCGATGCGATGAGCGGCCAGAGATAGGTGACCTTCGTCTTGGAGTCACGCTCCTCTTCCTGCCACGGCAGGAAGGTGCGCTGGATTCCCAGAACCCCGTACGGGGCCCGGGAGGTCTGCCCCGACAGCGAGACGCCGAGCTGGTAGACGCCGTCGTCGCCGAGCCCCAGTTTGCCGACCGGGACGGACAGCGTGAAGTCCTGGCTTATTCCGGATGGGAGCTTCGCGAACTTCACCGTGTACTTGCCGCCGATCGGGGCGGGGTCGCTGCCGAGGACGTACCCGGTGCGCTTGGCAGCGGTGTCGATCGATGTCCTGTCGAGGAGCCTCGGGCCGACTCGCAGGTCGACCTTCGCCTGCGTGATCGTGTCCTTGCCCCTGTTGGTCACGGTGCCGGAGACGGTCAGGGTGTCCCCCTTCACCGGCGCGCTCGGAGCGACGGTGTTCAGGGACACACTGACTGTTTCGGAGCCGGTCGGGGCCTTGGCGGTCCCGCCGGCCTGTGCGGCGGGTGTGGCCGGTCCTGCCAGCAGAGCTGCGACGAGCGGCGCCCCGATGATCAAGGAGGCTGTGCGCCGCAGCCACCGGCGGGCAGGAGAGGGACCGATCCCCTGAATGTCTGCCGCCTCGGCCACGCGCCTACCCGTCCCTCGTCGTTGTCAGCTGGTGTCGATGGTTGTCGGTTGCTGCGTCCCCGCATGGTAACGATGTGCGTGGGTGCCAAGTGCTGGGGAGTCCGCTACATGATCGGAAGAGTCTCGCAGGGCGGGACGAAACCAGGACGACCGGGCCGGTCCGGGCACGTACCCTTTTCTGTTGTGTCGAACGCCAATGAAGACAGCTCCCGTGCCCTGACCCAGGTGCAGCACCGCGCAGTCAGTGAACTGCTGCGGGTGTCCCCGGTCGCCGACGACCTCGCCCGCCGTTTCCAGGATGCCGGATTCAGCCTCGCCCTGGTCGGTGGCTCGGTCCGGGATGCGCTTCTCGGCAGGCTCGGGAACGACCTGGACTTCACGACCGACGCCCGCCCCGAGGCCGTACTGAAGATTGTCCGGCCGTGGGCCGACTCGGTATGGGAGGTCGGGATCGCCTTCGGCACCGTGGGTGCCCAGAAGGACGGCTACCAGATCGAGGTCACCACATACAGGTCGGAGGCGTACGACAGGACCTCGCGCAAGCCCGAGGTGTCCTACGGCGATTCCATCGAGGAAGACCTCGTCCGTCGTGACTTCACGGTCAACGCGATGGCGGTAGCGCTTCCGCAGAAGGACTTCATCGATCCTCACGGTGGTCTTGAGGACCTGGCCGAGCGTGTACTGCGCACTCCCGGCACCCCCGAGGAATCGTTCTCCGACGATCCGCTGCGCATGCTGCGTGCTGCTCGCTTCGCCGCGCAGTTGGACTTCGATGTCGCCCCCGATGTGATCACGGCGATGACGGAAATGGCCGGGCGTATCGAGATCGTCTCCGCCGAGCGGGTCAGGGAGGAGCTCAACAAGCTGCTGCTCTCCGCCAACCCCCGCAAGGGTCTGGCGCTGCTCGTCGATACGGGGCTGGCGCAGCAGGTGCTGCCGGAGCTCCCCGCTCTGCGTCTGGAAAGTGACGAGCATCACCGTCACAAAGATGTCTACGAGCACTCGCTGACCGTCCTGGAGCAGGCGATCGCCCTGGAGGCGGACGGCCCTGATCTGGTTCTGCGCCTTGCCGCTCTCCTCCATGACATCGGCAAGCCAAGGACGCGGCGCTTCGAGAAGGACGGGCGCGTCTCGTTCCATCACCACGAGGTGGTGGGCGCCAAGATGGTCAAGAAGCGGATGGCCGCGCTCAAGTACTCCAACGACATGGTCAAGGATGTCTCGAAGCTCGTGGAGCTTCATCTGCGCTTCCACGGCTACGGCGACGGCGAGTGGACCGACTCCGCGGTGCGCCGGTACGTGCGTGATGCGGGACCTCTGCTGGAGCGACTGCACAAGCTGACCCGCTCGGACTGCACCACGCGGAACAAGCGCAAGGCTGCTGCCCTCTCGCGGACCTATGACGGGCTTGAGGAGCGCATTGCACAGTTGCAGGAGCAGGAGGAGCTGGATGCCATCCGGCCCGACCTCGACGGCAACGAGATCATGAAGACCCTGGGTGTCGGTCCTGGGCCGGTTATCGGCAAGGCCTACGCGTTCCTGCTGGAGCTGCGGCTGGAGCACGGGCCGATGGGGCATGACGTGGCGGTCGAGAAGCTCAAGAAGTGGTGGGCGGCGCAGGCCTGAGACCGCTGGAGGCTCGGCCGGCAGGGGCGAGGGCCGGGGGGGGGGGGGGGGGGGGGGGGGGGGGGGGGGGGGGGAGGGAGCCGGGGGGGGGGGGGGGGGGGGGGGGGGGGGGGGGGGGGGGGGGGGGGGTGGGGGGGGGTTCGTTCTGCGCGCAGGGGGGCGGGCGCATGGCGATGGCTTGGGGAGGAGAA
>NZ_JBVJWD010000004.1:0-97008 GCF_055602785.1 Streptomyces sp. NPDC037301 | reverse complement strand
CCCCCCCCCACCACCCCCCCCCCCCCCCCCCCCCCCCCCCCCCCCCCCCCCCCCCTTCCCTCCCCCCCCCCCCCCCCCCCCCCCCCCCCCCCCCCCCCCCCCCCCCCGCTCTTTGGGGTGCCCCTTTCCCACACAACCCCCCCCCCCTCGACGTATCGCGCACGCTAGAGCGGCCTGCCGGCGCGGCCCCACCGGAACAGCAGTACGGCGATGACCGTATAGAGCACGCCTACCCCGATCACCACCACGAACGACTGACCGTCAGGGGGCAGCATCAGGGCGGAGGCTGCGGCAGCGCCCACGAATGCCACGTTGAAAAGCACGTCGTAGAGGGAGAAGACCCGGCCGCGGAAGGCATCGTCCACCGAGGTCTGCACCACCGTGTCCGTCGCGATCTTCGACCCCTGGGTGACGAGTCCGAGGATGAATGCCGCGACGAGTATCGGTACGGGAATGAACCACAGCCCCAGTGCGGGTTCGAGGACGGCGGCCGCCGCCGCGCACACCGCCATCCAGCGGAATCGGCCGAGCCGCCCCACCGCCCAAGGTGTCACCACGGCTGCTGCGAAGAACCCCGCACCGGAGATCGCCACAGCCAGTCCGAGGAGGGCCAGGCCTTCAGATTCGCTGTCGGACCAGGCGTACCGGCACAACATCAGCACCATCACGGTCAGTGCCCCGTAGCAGAAGCGGAGCACGGTCATGGCGGCCAGCGCCCGGGTCGCTTGTTTCCGTCCCGCGAGATGGCGCAGTCCGTCGGCGAGCCCCCGTGCGGTGATGGCCAGAGCCTCCCTCAGCCGGATGCAGGCCCCGTCCTGATCCGGTCCGAGGAGCCCGGTGGCAAGGCTCAGGGATGCCAGCGCCGAAGCGAGGTAGAGAGCCGCGCCCAGTAGTACCACCGCCGCATCGGAGTCGGCGAGTAGCAGGCGCACGATGAAGGCGAGGCCACCGCCGGCCGTGGCGGCGAGGGTGCCCGCGGTCGGTGAGAGCGAGTTCGCCACCACCAGCCGGTCCCTGTCGACGACACGCGGCAGCGCGGCCGAGAGCCCGGCCAGCACAAAACGGTTGACCGCGGTGACACACAGCGCCGAGGCGTAGAAGAGCCAGTCGGGTGCGGAGCCGAGGATCAGGAGTGCGGTGCAGCAGGCGAGTGCGGCGCGCAGCAGGTTGCCGTACAGAAAGACCTGACGACGCGGCCAGCGGTCCAGCAGGACGCCGGCAAAGGGGCCGATGAGCGAGTACGGCAGCAGCAGCACGGCCATTGCGGAGGCGATGGCTCCCGCCGACGCCTGTTTCTCCGGGGAGAAGACGACATGAGCCGCCAGCGCCACCTGGTAGACGCCGTCGGCCGACTGGGAGAGAAGTCGTACGGCGAGCAGACGACGGAAGTTCCGAAGGCGCAGAAGTACGCGCAGATCACCTACGACAGGCATGTGCTCAAGGGTCACATACGTTGAGGGTCCCCGGGCGGATTACCCGGGGACCCTCAACGGTGCGGAAGGGAAGGAGCGTTGCCGCTCATCACCGAGCCGCGCCGACGCACCGTGTCCGGTCGCGTCAGTTGGCGACCTCGCCCCTGATGAACTTCTCGACGTTCTCGCGGGCCTCGTCGTCGAAGTACTGGACCGGCGGGGACTTCATGAAGTACGAGGACGCGGAGAGGATCGGGCCACCGATGCCGCGGTCCTTGGCGATCTTCGCGGCGCGGACGGCGTCGATGATGACACCGGCGGAGTTCGGGGAGTCCCAGACCTCGAGCTTGTACTCCAGGTTCAGCGGAACGTCACCGAAGGCGCGGCCCTCGAGGCGCACGTACGCCCACTTGCGGTCGTCCAGCCAGGCCACGTAGTCCGACGGACCGATGTGGACGTTGTCCGCGCCGAGTTCGCGGTCGCGGATCTGAGAGGTGACGGCCTGCGTCTTGGAGATCTTCTTGGACTCCAGGCGCTCACGCTCGAGCATGTTCTTGAAGTCCATGTTGCCGCCGACGTTCAGCTGCATCGTGCGGTCCAGGATGACGCCCCGGTCCTCGAAGAGCTTCGCCATCACGCGGTGCGTGATGGTGGCGCCGACCTGCGACTTGATGTCGTCGCCGACGATCGGGACACCGGCCTCGGTGAACTTGTCCGCCCACTCCTTGGTGCCGGCGATGAAGACCGGGAGAGCATTGACGAACGCGACCTTGGCGTCGATGGCGCACTGCGCGTAGAACTTCGCAGCGACCTCGGAACCGACCGGCAGGTAGCAGACGAGGACGTCGACCTTACGGTCCTTGAGGACCTGGACGATGTCGACCGGGGCCTCGGCCGACTCCTCGATGGTCTGGCGGTAGTACTTGCCCAGGCCGTCGTGGGTGTGGCCGCGCTGGACGGTGACGCCGGCGTTCGGCACGTCGCAGAGCTTGATGGTGTTGTTCTCGCTGGCACCGATGGCGTCCGCGAGGTCGAGGCCGACCTTCTTCGCGTCGACGTCGAAGGCGGCGACGAACTCGACGTCCCGCACGTGGTAGTCGCCGAACTGGACGTGCATCAGACCGGGCACCTTGCCGGCCGGATCGGCGTCCTTGTAGTACTCGACGCCCTGGACCAGCGAGGCGGCGCAGTTGCCCACGCCGACGATGGCTACGCGAACCGAACCCATTCCGGTTGCTCCCTGTGTGTAATGGATGTTCCCGATGAAGCCCCGCGGATCTGCGGGGACCTCACTTTGAGGTGTCGTCGGACGGATCCGGCGGGGTGTCACCCCGGTGCCGGGGCAGGCCGTCCGCCTCTCCTGCTGTGTTCTGCGGAGCTTCGCTCCCGGGCGAGGACCGTCGCTGATCCCGTCCCGACCGCTCGCTCTCGATGAGCTCGTTCAGCCAGCGCACTTCGCGCTCCACGGACTCCATGCCGTGTCGCTGCAGCTCAAGTGTGTAGTCGTCGAGGCGCTCGCGGGTGCGCGCCAGAGAGGACCGCATCTTCTCCAGGCGCTCCTCCAGCCGGCTGCGCCGGCCTTCCAGGACCCGCATCCGCACCTCGTGCTCCGTCTGCCCGAAGAAGGCGAAACGGGCTGCGAAGTGTTCGTCCTCCCAGGAGTCGGGTCCGGTGTGGGAGAGCAACTCCTCGAAGTGCTCCTTACCTTCTGCCGTCAGCCGGTAGACGATCTTGGCGCGGCGCCCGGCCAGCGAGGAGGCGGGGGCGACCGCACGGCCGCCAGCAGGCGGAAGGTCGGCCGGGGAGCTTCCCGGCTCCTCGATCAACCAGCCGTTGGCGACCAGCGTCTTGAGGCAGGGGTAGAGGGTGCCGTAGCTGAAGGCGCGGAAGATCCCCAACGAGGTGTTGAGACGTTTGCGCAGCTCGTACCCGTGCATCGGGGATTCGCGGAGCAGACCGAGAACAGCGAATTCGAGGATGCCTGAGCGTCTGCTCAATTTCGCCTCCTCCTTCTCCGAATGCTCCTGCGGAGCCCTGTGCCGAGCTGATGTACCGAGCCGATGTATCGGCTCGATACATCATGACGATAGATCGGTCGTCGCGCTGCGACAAGAGGGGGCATCGTGAACGGCGTCACATCGTGAATTCGTAGGCACCGACTTGCGTTGTTTGGGGTGAAGTTCGGCCCTAAGAGGGTTTTGACCGTGCGTAGTCTGTGCGGCATGCAGACCACCGGGAACCGTGAGACGCCTGTGCGCGTCAGTCTTCGCGGACCAATCGGATGCACTGCGGATGAGCCTGCCGCAGGGCTGGTCCGTAATTCGGGGGGACCGGATCTCAACTGCCGCTTCCAGGCGTTCTCGCCTGCCCGAGGAGTAGTCGTTCCATGAGCGAGCACCGTCGCAAAACGCCGCAACCGCAAGGTGGTGGGCGCGCAGCGGCCAGACGAGCCGCCCAGCAGTCCTCAGGACGCCGCGCCGCTCCGTCACGCGGAGTAACTTCCGAGTCACCTTCCGGTTCGCATGGCGGGGACAGCCCGTACGGCGGACGCGCCGAGGCGAGACGAGCCGCCCAGCGCGGCGGCGGGAGCCGTGGCGGTGGCGGTGGTCGTCGTCGCGGTGGTGGTGGCGACAGCGGACACGAGGGCCCGGGCAGGGGGCGTGGCCGCGGTGGTCAGCGTCCTGTCAAGAAGCGCTTCATCGACTATCCGCGCGCCGGGAAGTACGGCGTGCGGCGCTGGGTGCCGTCGTGGAAGCTGGTCTCGAGTCTCTGTATCGGCTTTCTCGGCCTGCTCATGGGCGTTGCCGGTATCGCGTACTCGATGGTGTCCACGCCCAAGGTGAAGGACACCGCGACAGCGCAGAACAACGTCTATCTCTGGGACGACGGCTCGCAGATGGTCGCCACGGGCGGTGAGGTCAACCGCCAGATCATCGGTTATGACCAGATCCCCGCCGCCATGCGGAACGCCGTCATCTCGGCCGAGAACAAGTCTTTCGAGCACGACAGGGGCATCGACCCCATGGGTATCGCCCGTGCTTTCTACAACATGGCCACCGGTGGCGAGACCCAGGGTGGTTCGACGATCACCCAGCAGTACGTGAAGAACTCCTATCTGTCTCAGGAGCAGACCCTGAGCCGGAAGTTCGAGGAGCTCTTCATCACGCTCAAGGTCACGAATGAGAAGGACAAGAAGGAGATCATCCGTGACTACCTCAACATCTCGTACTACGGGCGAGGTGCCTCGGGGATCCAGGCGGCGGCGCGTACGTACTACGGCAAGGACGCTCAGGATCTGAACGCGAGCCAGTGTGCCTTCCTGGCCACGCTGCTCAAGGGTGCGAGCTACTACGACCCGGCGGGCGCCCCCGAGGTCGATGCGGCGGAGGCCACCGCGAAGAAGAACAGGGCGCGTGCCGAGAAGCGCTGGAAGTGGATCCTCGACGAAGAGGTGAAGGACAAGCGCCTTTCGCAGGCGGAGCGCGCCAAGTACACCAAGTTCCCGGAGCCCCATCCGCCGAAGAAGGACGCCCAGCTGGGCGGTCAGACCGGCTACCTGGTCGACCTCGCCAAGTCGTACGCTTTGAACAACGTCAAGGGTATGACGGCGAACAAGCTGGCCCAGGGCGGCTACGAGATCCGCACCACGTTCAACAAGAAGAAGGTCAAAGAGCTCGAAGCCGCGGTCCAGAAGGTCTACGACAAGAAGATCGATCCGGAGAAGCGTCCTGAGACGGATACTCACGTCCAGTTCGGCGGCGGGTCGGTGGATCCCAAGACCGGTGCCATCGTGGCGATCTACGGCGGTCAGGACGCGACCAAGCACTACACCAACAACGCCAACCCCACGGGTGCACAGGTCGGTTCGACCTTCAAGCCGTTCGTGCTGGCGGCAGCGATGGAGTACGGCAAGCGCGACCCCTCGCTCAGCGCGGACCAGGGTTTGTCGGAGCGCAAGCAGGTCTCGCCGCTGAGCATCTACAACGCTGACGACAAGCTGAAGATCAAGGAATACAACGGCCGGATCTGGACCGACGAGAACGGCAAGGAGTGGCTGCAGGCCAACGACGGCCATGAGTCGAGGGGCAACATCACCCTTCGTGAGGCGATGCAGTGGTCCGCCAACTCCCCGTACGTCCAGCTCGGCATGGACGTCGGCACCGACAAGGTGAAGGACGTCGCCATTGCCGCTGGTCTCAAGGACGACGAGAGCATGGCGGATTCACATGTGCCGTCGTTCTCCATCGGTACGTCCTCGCCCAGTGCGATCCGTATGGCCGGTGCGTACGCGACCTTCGCCGCCAGCGGACAGCAGCGCGAGCCCTACTCGGTCACCGAGGTGAAGCACGAGGGCGAAACCATCTACCAGCACAAGGACGTCCGCGAGCGCGCCTTCGAGCCCGCGATCGCCGACAACGTCACCGACGTCCTGAAGAACGTCGTCGAGAAGGGAACCGGTACCCCCGCGCAGCTTCCCGGCCGTGACGTGGCGGGCAAGACCGGTACGACGGACGACAACAAGTCGGCCTGGTTCGTCGGCTACACCCCGCAGCTGTCCACGGCCATCAGCATGTACCGGCTGGACGACGACGAGAAGAACACGAACCGCAAGTTCGAGAAGATGTACGGCACGGGTGGTGAGAAGACGATCCACGGTGCCTCGTTCCCGGCCCAGATCTGGCACGACTACATGGCGCAGGCGATGCAGGGCAAGCCGGTCGTGACATTCCCGAAGCCGGGGCCGATCGGTGAGAAGGTCTACGGCGGCGGCGCGCAGAGCCCCAAGCCGTCGCCCACCACGGTGGAGTCGCCCTCGCCGTCCGCGTCGACGCCCGAGTCGCCCTCGACGAGCCCGTCCCCGCCGACGCCCGACCCCAGCGACACCTGTAGTGCATGGGACTGGAACTGCCAGAACAACAACGGCGGGACCAACACCGGTGCTACGAATGGCGGAGCCGCAGGCGGTCCCGGCACCAGCCCGTCGCCGACCTCCTCGCTACCGGGTGGAGGCAACGGCAACGGCAACGGCAACGGCAATGGCAACGGGGGCGGGGACGGCGGATGGTTCGGGGGCCCGGCCGGTTAACGTCCCTCCGGCCGGATAGACCGGCGATCCGGCCGACCGGACCTGGTCAAGGGCCGCCGCACCACATGGTGCGGCGGCCCTCGTCGTTTCCACAGTCCCGTACGGCAGGATGAGCGGCATGCCAAGCGCAGAAGACACGAGTGTGCACCAGGAACGGCCCGTCGCACGGCCCACTCACCAGGACGAGATCGCCGAGGCGGGCAGTGAGCTGATCGGCGGCCGGTCGGGGCGCTGGACACGGCTCGGCAGCACGGCACTCACGCCCGTGGGCGTCATCGCGCTGGTGGCCCTCGGAATGTTCGCGCTGGGCATGGTGCAGAAGCTGCCCTGCTACAACTGGGCGTGGTTCAGGGGTGCCGGTTCGCAGTACACGCACGCCTGCTACTCGGACATTCCGCATCTCTATGTCGGACGTGGCTTCTCCGACGGGCTCGTGCCGTACTTCGACCGGCTGCCCGGCGACATGCAGTACCTGGAGTACCCCGTACTGACGGGCGTGTTCATGCAGATCGCGTCCTGGCTGACACCGGGCGGATCCATTCAGCACCGCGAGCAGATGTACTGGATGGTCAACGCCGGCATGCTGATGATCTGCGCCGTGATCATCGCCGTCTGCGTCGCCCGTACGCACCGGCGCCGTCCCTGGGACGGACTGCTGGTCGCTCTCGCGCCCGCCTTCGCGCTCACCGCGACGATCAACTGGGACCTGCTGGCGGTCGCGCTGACGGCTGCGGCGATGCTCATGTGGTCCCGGGGGCGGATGCTGGCGTTCGGCGTCCTCATCGGGCTTGCCACGGCCGCCAAGCTCTATCCCGTGCTCCTGCTGGGGCCTGCCTTCGTGCTGTGCTGGCGGGCGGGCAAATGGCGGGAGTTCGGCCTGGCGGCGCTCGGGGCGGCGGTTTCCTGGCTGGTGGTGAATCTGCCGGTGATGATCTTCGCGCCCGAGGGATGGAGCAAGTTCTACGGTTTCAGCAAGGAACGGGGCATCGACTTCGGCTCCTTCTGGCTGATCATCACCCAGCGCACCGGCATGACCATCGAGACCCCGACCGTCAACCACGTCTCGGAGCTGTTGATGGCCCTGCTGTGCGCGGCCATCGCCGTGCTGACGCTGGCGGCACCGCGCAGGCCGCGCTTCGCGCAGCTCGCCTTTCTCGTCGTCGCAGCGTTCATCCTCGTCAACAAGGTCTATTCGCCGCAGTACGTGCTGTGGCTGATCCCCCTGGCCGCCCTGGCCAGGCCGCGCTGGCGCGACTTCCTGATCTGGCAGACGTGCGAGGTCATGTACTTCCTGGGCATCTGGATGTACCTCGCGTACACGACGAGCGGGGACAAGCACCAGGGGCTGCCCACGGAGGGGTATCAGCTGGCGATCATCCTGCATCTGCTGGGCACGCTGTACCTCTGCGCCGTTGTCGTACGGGACATCCTCATGCCGGAGCGGGACGTCGTGCGGCGCGACGGGTCGGACGATCCGTCCGGCGGGGTGCTCGACGGGGCCGAGGACGCATTCGTGCTGAGGCGGGCGGCGCATCCGCCGCGGCATGCCGTTCCCGCCGTCGAAGGGCCGCGGGTGGAATGGGGAGCGGGGCACGGACCGGCCGCCGACTGAGACGGGTCTCTTCAGGGGGTCGAGGCCCCCTGAAGAGCGTCTCGGCGCCTTCTACCGGTCGACGAGGCGGTCGAACTGGGTGGTCGTGTGGCGCAGATGGGCCACCAGCTCGTCGCCGACCTTCGGCTCCTGCGCGTCCGAGGGGACGAACAGGATCGACACCTGCATGTGCGGCGGTTCGGCGAACCAGCGCTGCTTGCCGGCCCAGACGAACGGCGACAGGTTGCGGTTGACGGTGGCCAGGCCCGCGCGGGCGACACCCTTGGCGCGCGGCATCACACCGTGCAGGGCCTTCGGGGCCTCCAGGCCCACACCGTGCGACGTACCGCCGGCGACGACCACCAGCCAGCCGTCCGAGGCGGCCTTCTGCTGGCGGTAGCCGAAACGGTCGCCCTTGACGACGCGCGTGACGTCCAGGACGGCGCCCCGGTACTCCGTCGCCTCATGGTCGCCGAGCCACAGCCGGGTGCCGATACGGGCGCGGAAACGGGTCTGCGGGAACTGCTGCTGGAGCCGGCCCAGCTCCTCGGCGCGCAGATGGCTGACGAACATGGTGTGCAGCGGCAGCCGGGCCGCGCGCAGCCGGTCCATCCAGCCGATGACTTCCTCGACCGCGTCCGAGCCGTCCGTGCGGTCCAGCGGCAGGTGCAGGGCGAAGCCTTCGAGGCGTACGTCCTCGATGGCGGCGTGCAACTGCCCGAGCTCCTGCTCCTTGACGCCGTGGCGTTTCATCGAGCTCATGCACTCGATGACGACCCGTGCGCCCACCAGGGCGTGCACGCCGTCCACGGAGGAGACGGACCGGACGACACGGTCGGGCAGCGGCACCGGCTCCTCGCCCCGGCGGAACGGGGTGAGGACCAGTAGATCGCCGCTGAACCAGTCCTTTATGCGGGCCGCCTCATAGGTGGTGCCGACGGCGAGCATGTCGGAACCGAAGCGGATGGCCTCGTCGGCGAGCCGCTCGTGACCGAAGCCGTATCCGTTGCCCTTGCAGACCGGGATGAGGCCGGGGAACTGGTCGAGGACGGATTTCTGGTGCGCCCGCCAGCGCGCGGTGTCGACGTAGAGGGAGAGCGCCATGGCCGGTCCGGAACCCTTCTGGTGGCTGCGGTGTGTGGGAGGTGTGCGGAGTCGAAGTCCCCATTGAAACGAATGAAGCCGGTTTCGTCAGCGGGACGACGCGTATCAGCGGCGCGACATGTAGATGTCGAGCGCCTTGTGCAGCAGCTTGTTGAGCGGGAAGTCCCACTCGCCGATGTACTCGACGGCTTCGCCGCCGGTACCGACCTTGAACTGGATCAGACCGAAGAGGTGGTCCGTCTCGTCGAGCGAGTCGCTGATACCGCGCAGGTCGTAGACGGTCGCGCCCATCGCGTACGAGTCGCGCAGCATGCGCCACTGCATCGCGTTCGAGGGCCGGACCTCGCGTCCGATGTTGTCGGACGCACCGTACGAGTACCAGACGTGGCCACCGACGACGAGCATCGTCGCCGCGGACAGGTTGACGCCGTTGTGCCGGGCGAAATAGAGCCGCATGCGGTTGGGATCCTCGGAATTGAGCACCGTCCACATGCGCTGGAAATAAGAGAGCGGGCGCGGCCGGAAGTGGTCGCGGACCGCGGTGATCTCGTACAGCCGCTGCCATTCGGCGAGGTCCTCGTAACTGCCCTGGACGACCTCGACGCCGGCCTTCTCGGCCTTCTTGATGTTGCGTCGCCACAGCTGGTTGAAGCCCTTGAGGACGTCTTCGAGCGATCGGTTGGCCAGCGGGACCTGGAAGACATAGCGCGGCTGTACGTCACCGAATCCGGCGCCGCCGTCCTCGCCCTGCTGCCAGCCCATCTTCCGCAGCCGGTCCGAGACTTCGAAGGCGCGCGGCTCGATGTGGGTGGCTTCGACATCGCGCAGGCGCTTCACATCGGGGTCCTGGATACCGGACTTGATGGCGGCCGCGTCCCAGCGGCGGATGACGACCGGCGGGCCCATCTTCACGGAGAAGGCGCCCTGCTGCTTGAGATGCGCCAGCATCGGCTGCAGCCAGTCGTCCAGGTTGGGGGCGTGCCAGTTGATGACCGGGCCCTCGGGAAGGTACGCGAGGTACCGCTTGATCTTGGGCAGTTGGCGGTACAGCACCAGACCGGCACCGACCAACTCGCCGCTCTTGTCGAACCATCCCAGATTCTCAGAGCGCCATTCGGTCTTCACATCAGCCCACGCCGGGACCTGGCAGTGACTCGCCGCAGGCAGATTCTGGATGTACGCCAGATGCTGCTCTCGGCTGATGGTCCTCAGGGTCAGGCTCATGCGGGGCGCTCCTCGGCAGGTGTGTCCCCATCGGTCAGGGGCTCCGGCTCTCGCGCCGAAGCCTACTGCGACCGGGGAGCGCGCCGTCTGGCCCTATGGGCCCTTGCCCGTCCGTCCCGCCGGGACCCGGACGGCCCCGTCCTTGTACGGGGAGCGGCGCCAAGCCCCTGAACGGGGTCCTCGCGCCGGGCCCGTACGTCCGGCTGTGTCTGGTTGCATCTGTCTCGAATCAGCCCACCACGCCGCCGAAGAGGCCGCCGTGGGCCATGCCGAGGAAGAACCCGATGGCGGATGCGCCCAGGCCGATGATCAGCGGGAACCTCTCGCGCGTGGTCACCGAGACGTACTGCCCGTACGCAGCCGTGAGGATCCCGATGAGTCCGGCCCACGAACTGATCAGATGCAGGCTGTGGAACATCGCCGTCACGAAGGCGAGCGCACCGAGGACCAGAGTCACCGCGACCAGGGTTTCCTGGAGTGGATGGGTCTTGCCGTCCGTGGCGAGAAGGGAGACGGGAGGACGGGGTCGAATTGCCTGTGCCATGGAGTACCTCCTGGCCGAAAGGCGGCGCATCGTGGCGCCGCTCACACCCGATGTGTACAGATTGCGTCTCCTGAGCACCGGATTTCAACCGGAAGCCGGTGTGCGGGTAGTCTGTAACGTCTGCACCGGTGTCTGCCCAGGCCAGCACGTCGGCTTCCTCTCGACAGAGGGTGCTGTCAGTGGCGGCTGTTTTACTCGGAGACACTGTTGCTTACGCATCACGACCCTCCTGCCACGGAACGACCGTGGCCGCTGAGTCCAAAGGAGGTGGGTTCCACATGCGTCACTACGAAGTGATGGTCATCCTCGACCCCGATCTCGAGGAGCGCGCTGTCTCCCCGCTGATCGAGAACTTCCTCTCCGTCGTCCGTGAGGGCAACGGAAAGGTTGAGAAGGTCGACACCTGGGGCCGTCGTCGTCTCGCTTACGAGATCAAGAAGAAGCCCGAGGGCATCTACTCGGTCATCGACCTGCAGGCCGAGCCTGCGGTCGTCAAGGAGCTCGACCGCCAGATGAACCTGAACGAGTCGGTCCTCCGGACCAAGGTCCTCCGTCCCGAGATCCACTGAGCATCTAGCTCAGCGGTCATCGGGTTCGAGTAGCAGCAAGCAGCCAGAAGCAATCCCCGCCGAGAGGTTCACCCATGGCAGGCGAGACCGTCATCACGGTCGTCGGCAATCTCGTCGACGACCCCGAGCTGCGCTTCACCCCGTCCGGTGCGGCGGTCGCGAAGTTCCGTGTCGCGTCCACTCCCCGCATCTTCGACCGGCAGACCAATGAGTGGAAGGACGGCGAAGGCCTGTTCCTCACCTGCTCGGTCTGGCGGCAGGCGGCGGAGAACGTCGCCGAGTCGCTTCAGCGAGGCATGCGCGTAGTCGTGCAGGGCCGGCTGAAGCAGCGGTCGTACGAAGACCGCGAGGGCGTCAAGCGCACGGTCTACGAGCTGGACGTCGAGGAAGTCGGCCCCAGCCTCAAGAACGCCACGGCCAAGGTCACCAAGACCACCGGTCGCGGTGGTCAGGGCGGCCAGGGTGGATACGGCGGCGGCCAGCAGGGCGGCGGCAACTGGGGCGGCGGTCCCGGTGGCGGTGGCCAGCAGGGTGGCGGCGGCGCTCCCGCCGACGACCCGTGGGCCACGAGCGCGCCTGCCGGCGGCCAGCAGGGCGGGGGTCAGCAGGGCGGCGGAGGCGGTTGGGGCGGAAGCTCCGGCGGCTCCGGCGGCTCCGGCGGCGGCTACTCGGACGAGCCTCCCTTCTAGGGCAGCTCGTACTCCCACTTCTTGATCACACAGGAGAAACACCATGGCGAAGCCGCCTGTGCGCAAGCCTAAGAAGAAGGTCTGCGCGTTCTGCAAGGACAAGACCCAGTACGTGGACTACAAGGACACGAACATGCTGCGGAAGTTCATTTCCGACCGCGGCAAGATCCGTGCCCGCCGCGTGACCGGCAACTGCACGCAGCACCAGCGTGACGTCGCCACGGCAGTCAAGAACAGCCGTGAGATGGCGCTGCTGCCCTACACGTCCACCGCGCGATAAGGGAAGGGTGACCGAATCATGAAGATCATCCTCACCCACGAGGTCTCCGGCCTCGGTGCTGCGGGCGACGTCGTCGACGTCAAGGACGGGTACGCCCGTAACTACCTGGTTCCGCGTGGCTTTGCCATCCGCTGGACCAAGGGTGGCGAGAAGGACGTGGCGCAGATCCGCCGCGCCCGCAAGATCCACGAGATCGCCACGATCGAGCAGGCCAACGAGATCAAGACCAAGCTCGAGGCCGTGAAGGTCCGTCTGGCCGTTCGCTCCGGCGACGCCGGCCGTCTCTTCGGCTCCGTGACCCCGGCCGACATCGCCTCGGCGATCAAGGCTGCCGGTGGCCCCGATGTCGACAAGCGTCGCGTCGAGCTCGGCTCGCCGATCAAGACGCTCGGCGGACACCAGGTGTCCGTGCGTCTGCACCCCGAGGTCGCTGCGAAGCTCGGCATCGAGGTCGTTGCTGCCTAAGGGCACAGCTCACCAGAGCAGGTGAAGGGCCGTACCCCGCGGGGTACGGCCCTTTGCCGTTTCACGTGAAACGGGGCGTCGGCCGGTGGCTCAGCGGGTGGCTCCGGTGACGATCCACTTGCCCGATCGGGTGCGCAGCCAGAGCGTCACCATGCGGACGGTCATCATCAGGGCCATAGCCCACCACAGCGCGGTCAGGCCGCCGCTGAACGTCGGCACCAGCAGGGCGACCGGGGCAAAGAGGGTCAGAGTGAC
The DNA here is from genome assembly GCF_055602785.1 of Streptomyces sp. NPDC037301. Classification (NCBI taxonomy): domain Bacteria; kingdom Bacillati; phylum Actinomycetota; class Actinomycetes; order Kitasatosporales; family Streptomycetaceae; genus Streptomyces; species Streptomyces sp. NPDC037301. Next base: position 83,789 of record NZ_JBVJWD010000004.1, on the reverse strand, counting down.
GAGCATGGCCCAGGCCAAATACCGCCCGTCTCCGGCACCCATCAGCACTCCGTCCAGGACGAAGACCACGCCGGCGATCGGCTGGGACAGCGCCACCACCAGTAGCACCGGGAACAGCGTGTCCTGAACGGACTGGTCGCCGGTGAACAGGGGCACGAACAACGGCCGGGCAAGGACGATCAGTGCCCCGAACACCACCCCGGAAGCGATGCCCCACTGGACCATGCGGCGGCATGCCTCGCGTGCGCCCTTGGCGTCATCGGCTCCCAGGTAACGGCCGATGATGGCCTGCCCTGCAATGGCGATGGCGTCGAGGGCGAACGCCATCAGGGTCCAGAGGGAGAGGATGATCTGGTGCGCGGCGATCTCGGTGTCGCCCAGGCGGGCGGCGACGGCTGTGGCGATCATCAGTACGGCACGCAGCGACAGCGTACGGACCAGCAGCGGAACGCCTGCCTGGGCGCTGGCCTTGATGCCTTCGGCGTCGGGCCGCAGCGAGGCGCCGTGCCGACGCGCTCCCCGTACCACCACGATGAGATATGCGGCGGCCATGGCGATCTGTGCGATCACAGTGCCCCAGGCCGATCCGGCGATGCCGAGCCCGGCGCCGTAGACGAGTCCTGCATTGAGGGCTCCGTTGGCCGCGAAGCCTCCGATGGCGACATAGAGCGGGGTTCGGGTGTCCTGCAGGCCACGGAGTACGCCGGTCGCGGCCATCACCACGAGCATGGCCGGGATGCCGAGGCTGGAGATCCTCAGATATGTGGTGGCGTAGGGGGCTGCGGTGTCGGAGGCGCCGAAGACGTCCACGAACCAGGGCGCTGTGGGGAGCGTGATGGCGATGACGAAGACGCCGAGCAGTAGGGCCAGCCAGATGCCGTCCATGCCCTGCCGGATCGCGGAGGTCAGATCGCCCGCTCCGACCCGTCTTGCCACTGCCGCGGTGGTGGCGTACGCGAGAAAGACGAAGACGCTGACGGCGGTGGTCAACAGCGCTGCGGCGACGGCCAGGCCGGCCAGTTGCGGTGTGCCGAGATGGCCGACGATGGCACTGTCGACCATCACGAAGAGCGGCTCGGCGACGAGCGCGCCGAAGGCAGGGACGGCCAGCGAGATGATCTCGCGGTCGTGCCGTCGACGACTGGGCGGCAGCGGTGCCGGGGCCTGGATCACGGGGGCCAATCTAATCTTCCACAGGTAATGGATGCAATGCCTGTGCAGTCCTTACGTTTATTGCTACCCGGCATTCTCTCGTGCGCTGTTTGTCGTGATCTTGTGCTGACTCGGAAAGTTTTTCTCCCCCACAGCCCGTGGATGGAGAAACTCCAGGTCAGAGCTTTGATGGTGCGGGTGCTATGAGTTTGTCCACAGTACTGTCCCCCGCTCCGTGCACAGGTTCCGCAGAGTTCTCCACAGCATCTGGTCCGTCGTCCACATGCCCTGTGGATAACCAGATTGGCTGACGGTGCTGAGCGGCCTACCGTGGTCCGGCGCCCGCACCCCGTTCCGGCCCTGAAACCCCGCAGAACTCGACGTGCCGGAACCGGAGTCGGGCGTCTTGTTTGTCGGTGCTGTGCCGTAAGAAAGAGTGGCACGGCGAGGTCCGCGGAGCGGACGGGAGGAGGTGGCCCGGTGAGCATTCCCGAGCCTTTGGACGACCCCTGGGCCGACACCGGTCCCAGTGACCGTCTGCCTGTTTCCCGCCAGCGCCGCGGTGAAGGCCGGGACCGCGGCGAGCAGCACGAACGCGGCAGGGAGAGCAGCGGATGGGAGGGCGGTTCCCCCGGTTTCGAGCGGGTGCCGCCCCAGGACCTCGATGCCGAGCAGTCGGTCCTCGGCGGCATGCTCCTGTCCAAGGACGCCATCGCCGACGTCGTGGAGATCATCAAGGGACACGACTTCTACCGCCCCGCCCACGAGACGGTCTACCAGGCGATCCTCGACCTCTATGCCAAGGGGGAGCCGGCCGACCCGATCACGGTGGCGGCTGAACTGGTCAAGCGTGGCGAGATCACCAAGGTGGGCGGAGCTCCGTATCTGCACACCCTCGTCCAGTCCGTGCCGACCGCGGCCAATGCCTCGTACTATGCGGAGATCGTCCACGAACGGGCGGTCCTCAGGCGGCTCGTCGAAGCCGGGACGAAGATCACGCAGATGGGATACGCGGCCGACGGCGATGTCGACGACATCGTGAATTCCGCGCAGGCCGAGATCTATGCCGTCACCGAGCAGCGCACCAGCGAGGACTACCTGCCGCTCGGCGACATCATGGAAGGCGCTCTCGACGAGATCGAGGCGATCGGTTCGCGCAGCGGTGAGATGACCGGGGTGCCGACCGGCTTCACCGACCTCGACGCCCTGACGAACGGCCTGCACCCGGGCCAGATGGTCGTCATCGCGGCCCGTCCGGCCATGGGTAAGTCCACTCTGGCACTGGATTTCGCACGGGCCTGTTCGATCAAGAGCAACCTGCCCAGCGTGATCTTCTCCCTCGAAATGGGGCGCAACGAGATCGCGATGCGACTGCTCTCGGCCGAGGCGCGAGTCGCGCTGCACCACATGCGTTCCGGCACCATGACCGACGAGGACTGGACGCGGCTGGCACGCCGGATGCCGGATGTCTCGGCAGCCCCGCTCTACATCGACGACTCCCCGAACCTCTCCATGATGGAGATCCGGGCGAAGTGCCGTCGGCTCAAGCAGCGCAACGACCTCAAGCTCGTGGTCATCGACTATCTGCAGCTGATGCAGTCCGGCGGCTCTAAGCGTGCGGAGAGCCGCCAGCAGGAGGTCTCGGACATGTCCCGAAACCTCAAGCTGCTCGCGAAGGAGCTGCAGCTCCCGGTCATCGCGCTCTCCCAGCTGAACCGTGGCCCCGAACAGCGCACGGACAAGAAGCCGATGGTCTCCGACCTGCGTGAATCCGGATCCATCGAACAGGACGCCGACATGGTGATCCTGCTGCACCGCGAGGATGCGTACGAGAAGGAGTCCCCCCGCGCCGGCGAGGCCGACCTGATCGTCGCCAAGCACCGTAACGGCCCGACGGCGACGATCACCGTGGCCTTCCAGGGCCACTACTCGCGCTTCGTGGACATGGCACAGACCTGAGCAGGCGGTGTGTAGGTTCTCAGATGCCGTGTCCTTTTCTCATCCGGGATGTCCACCGCGTGTCCAATAGGACATGGAGGTGAGAATCATGCCTGTCCTGTCGTACTGAGGTTGTCGGATTCTCACCGCTTCTCGTTTGCGCTGTCGGATTCTCATTGCGTCGCGCGCTGAGCGGCGGCGTTTGCCTCGTACTTGGGGTTTGATCCCATTTGCCTGGCCCGGTTCTCTCTGTACCTGTCACGGTCGTTTGCGGCAGGTACGCGGAGCCGGGGGTGGCGATGGATCCGGGTCTGGTCGATGTCGAATGGGCCGACGGTGAGGGCGGCGGGCTGAGGAAGTCCGTACTGGGGGCGGTGTCCTGGGTTCCGTTCGAGTCGGTGCTCCCGCCCCGCCGGGACCTACCCGGGCCGTCCGAGGAAGCCGCGACTATCGTCATTGACCAGGCATGCCGGATGCTGCGGCTCCCCACCGTCCGAGGGCAGTTTCCCGATCTCACCGGGGCCGCGTCGCGTGAGCAGATGTCGTACCGGGGTTTCGTCGCGGAACTGCTGCTGGCCGAGTGCGACGACCGGGCCCGCCGCCGCTTGACCGCCGGGGCGCTGAGCTCCTCTTCCAGGTGCTGACGGAAAGGGGCGGTAGGCGGCGAGCCCGACCAGGCCCACGGCTGTCAGGGCACGGTGATGACGATCTTGCCGCGCGCATGGCCGGTGGCGCTGACGTCGTGAGCCGTGGCGGCCTCCTTCAGCGGGAACACGGCGTGCAGCGGGACGGTGAGGCGGTCTTGGTCGGCGAGAGCGGCGGCCAGTGGCAGCCCTGCCCAGCCCGGCGACTCCCCTGCTTCGGAGCGGGAGAACCGCACTCCGTGTCGGTCGGCGTCGAAGTCCGCGATGGTTGCCACGCGGTGCGGATCGCCGGCGATGGCCACCAGTTCGGCCAGAGAGCCCTTACCGGCCGCGTCCAGAACCACGTCGACGCCGCGCGGAGCCAGTGGGGCAAGGCGATCGGCCAGCCCCGCCCCGTAGGTGACCGGTACGACGCCGAGCTGGTCGAGGAAGCCGTGGTTGCCTTCGCTCGCGGTGCCGATCACGGTGAGGCCGCGGGCCTGGGCGAGTTGTGCGGTGAGGGTGCCGACACCTCCGGCGGCACCCTCGATCAGCAAAGTCATGCCCTCTGCGGCTTCCAGGGCCTCCAGTACCCGCGTGGCCGTGTCGATGTTGCCTGCGGCGCCGCCCGCTTCCTCGAAGGACCACGACCGGGGCTTGGGTGCCCATGCCTCCAGCACGGCGTACTGGGCTGCAGCGCCTCCCTGATCTACGAAGGGGACGAGGCCGAAGACCTCGTCTCCCACGGCGGTGCCGGTCACCCCCTCTCCCACCTCGTCGACTATTCCGGCGGCATCCATGCCGGGGATATGGGGGAAGTCCAGGGTGGCGATGTCCCGCAGCAACCCTGAACGCAGGTACCAGTCAGCAGGAGTGACGCCGGTGGCACGCACCGCGATGCGGACCTGACCGGGCCCGGCGTGCGGCTCTTCGACCTCCTCCACGCAGAGGACCTCGGAACCGCCGTAGCGGTGGTATTGCACAGCAAACATGGGCAAACTCCGTATACGTAGCGAGTCGTTCAGCAGGAGGGCTTGCAGTCGCTCACCTCTGCGGCACTGTCAGATTCCCGCTGGTTCTCGTTCGGTGAAGAACTTGATCACCTCCTGGGACGTGGGGTTGTGGGCGACTGCGGCGGCGGCCGCGGCGCTGCGGGGGAACAGCCCTCGTTCGTACTCGGTGAGGGCGGTTTCGATGTCATCGGGGTGTGCGGCGAGAGCCTTGCCGAGTTCGGCGCCGTCTTGCATGGCCAGGTTGGCGCCCTCGCCGTTGGGGGTCGAGAGGTGGGCGGCGTCGCCGAGCAAAGTCACTCCCGGCACCCGGTCCCAGCGGTGCCCGACCGGCAGGGCGTGCAGGGGGCGCAGGACCGGCGCGGACTCGCCGGCGGTGATCAGGGCGGTGAGTTCCGGTGCCCAGCCGTCGTACTCCTCCGCGAGCCGCGCGGCGGCTGCGGCGGCATCGGTGAAATCGATGGTCGCGAACCAGTCTTGTGGCTTGGTCAGCGTGATGTAGGTGTGGAGGGTCCCGTCCTTCTCCCGGTGCGCCACGAACCACTTCCCGTTCCCGTCCGGGTCGAGCGCGACAAGCGTTCCGTCGCCGACCGCTTTCGCGGTGGCCGGGTGTCGGGTGTCGGCGTCGTACAGGTGGGTCTCGACGAAGGACCGGCCGACGTATGCGGGCGTGGTGTCGCAGAGCAGCGGTCGCACTCGTGACCATGCACCGTCCGCGCCGACCAGCAGGCTCGTGGCGACGGCGGTGCCACCTGCGAAGGTCACCTCGTGGCGGCCCTTGGTGAGGGTGCGGACGCCGGTGGCCTTGTGGCCCCATCGGACGGTGCCGGCGGGGAGTGCGTCGAGCAGGACCTGTCGCAGTTCGCCGCGCTGTACCTCGGGGCTTTCGCCCGTGCCGTCGTCGGCCTTGTCGAACAGGACGGTCCCGTCTCGGCCGAGGAGCCGTATCGCTTGGCGGCCCTCCAGGACGATGCTGCGGAACTCGTCCGTCAGACCGGCAGCCTTGAGGGCGAGTTGGCCGTTGCGGTCGTGGATGTCGAGCATCCCGCCCTGCGAACGCGCCGTCGGGGAGGACTCCGCCTCGTAGACCGTGACGGGGATGCCGTGGAGGTGCAGGACGCGGGCCAGGACGAGGCCGCCGAGTCCGGCGCCGATGATCGTGACAGGGGTGTGCATGGGGCTCCTTGCGTGTCGCACACCTGCCGGGTGGGTCTGGGCAGGATCGCTGGAAGGAAGGCAGCTTGCCGGGCTGTGCAACCGGGCAGGAAACGGCTCAGACGACGATGACCCGGCGCCCGCGCGTGTGACCGGCCCGGCTGTCGATGTGCGCGGCCGCGGCCTCGGCGAGCGGGTACGACTTCTCGACCGGGATGTGGAGCTTTCCCCGCGCGATGAGGCCGACGGCCTCGGCGAGGGCTTCCGGTACGTTCCCGGTCACGCCGGAGTATCGGACACCGTGTTCCGGCGCGCCGAGATCGGCGATGGAGATCACCTTCTGCGGGTTCCCGGTCAGTTCGACGAGTTCGCGGATCACGCCGGAGCCGGCCAGATCGAGCGCTGCGTCGACATGGCCGAGCTGCCGCACCCGCTCGACCCAGCCCTCGCCGTACGTCGTGGCGAGGGCACCCAGGCTGCGCAGGTAGTCCTGGTTCGCGGCCCCGGCCGTGCCGATCGCTGTGATGCCGCGGTCGCGGGCGATCTGCAGCACCGCCGATCCGACTCCGCCGGACGCTCCGCTGACCAGCAGCGTCTGGCCGGGCTGCACACCGGCCTGGCGGATGATGCGCAGCGCGGTCTCCACCACGGAGGGGTATCCGGCCGCCTCTTCGAAGGTCAGCCCCTCGGGCATTCGGGCCCAGGCCGACAGCACGGCGAACTCGGCATAGGTGCTCGAGCCTCGCCCGAACACGTGGTCGCCGACCTCGACTCCTTCGACGCCCTCGCCGACCTCGTCCACCACCCCGGAGGCGTCCTGCCCGACTCCGGCGGGCAGGACGACCGGGCGGACCTTCTGGAACTGGCCTTCACGGACTCTCCAGTCGACGGGGTTCACGCCCGCCGCCCGCACGGCGATGCGTATCTGGCCGGGGCCCGCGTGGGGCTCCTCGGCGCCTTCGAGGTGGAGAACGTCGGGACCGCCGAATTCGGCGAAGCTCACTCTCTTCATGCAAGCGACCGTAACACTAACGGTTGTTGTTTAGAAACAGTTACTCCTTTGGATTTGATAGTGTCAGCGACATGACCGAGCCGCCCGGACGCCGTGAGCGCAAGAAGGCCGCGACCCGACAGAAGATCGCCGACACCGCCCTGCGGCTCTTCCTGGATCGCGGGTACGACGCGGTGGGCATCCGCGATGTGGCTGCCGAGGCCGACGTGGCCGTCACCACGCTCTTCTCCCACTTCGCCTCGAAAGAGGCCCTGGTATTCGAGCAGGACGACAACTTCGAGCAACGCCTCACGCAGGTGGTCGCCAACCGCGCACCGCACGAACCGCTCATCCCCGCACTGCGCCGCGAGATCCAGGAGATGGTCCGGCACTGCACGGCGGACGGCACCGTCCCGATCTACCGCATGATCGACGAGTCGCGTGCCCTGCGGGAGTACGAGGAGTCGATGCGGCTGCGTCATGCAGAGTCGCTGGCAACGGCGATCGCTGCCGATCCCGGCCTGTCACAGACCACAACGGCCTGCCGGACGATCGCGAGGTTCGTGATCGACGCCTATTCGCTGGCCCGTGAGACGGACGATCCGCAGGCCGCGGTGGACGAGATCTTCCAGATGATCGAGGCGGCCTGGGAAGTCACCTGACCTACCACTCTGCGAGCATCGCCCGCGAGGTCGGGCCCACCCTGGCGGCAGGCTCAAGGACGTCAGGATCTCCTGCAGAGCAACTACTTCGGCGGGGCTGGCGCAGGGTGTCCGGCCAGCTGCCTGGGGAACGGCACAGCCAAGGACCTACTGGCCGAAGGCCGGCAGCAGCCATCCGGTGAGGCTGCCAGCGAGCAGTGAATCCAGAGCCGGACGGGACCTCAGCACGAACGGTTCCGCACGAGCCAACTCGTCCGGGAATGACATCCGATCCCGTCTCCAAACCACCTGGCAACCGCACAGGTTGGGAGCCCTGCCGACTGCCAACTCAGAAGGTGCGGGACAGCGGCTTGCACCTCGCGGCCGTTCCGAGGATTTGGACACGATCGTGAGACTGAGCGGCTGGACACGGCGTGAGACACCGCAAGAAGACGCGGGTCACAGCGCCGCAGTAGGACACGGGCGGCGAGGCCCTACACGGTCCTGCGGGGTCTTATGCACCGTGTCGTGATCTCACGGCCGATGCCATAGGGATGTCGTTTAACGACATCACCGTGAGACTGCTGGCCGAGCACGTTCCCATGCATCCGGCTGGGGGCCCTGACCGCCATCGAGGTCCCCAGGGAAATGGCACGCTCCATGAGACGAACCCACCATGGCATGACGTGAGGCAGGCTGAAGAACCGCAGGTCAGCCGTACTGCGGAGTTTCCCGGTCTCGGACGACCGGTGCGGGACGGGTTCAGGACGGCGGAATCACGCGCATGACCACCGTCCCCACCAGCCGGTTCAAGGTGGCTTCGGCCCGACCCGAATGTCGAGCTCATCTCCGACGAAGTGGTCGCAAGGGTCCGGGGACTCAAGGCGGAGAACAGCGAGCTCGGAATCTGGCTCTGCGGTGGCTCCCAGCTTGCCGGAGAGCTGATCGACGAGATCGACGAGCTGGTGATCAAGACGTATCCGCTGGTCTACGGATCGGGCATGCCGATGTTCGGATCTGATTTCGCGCCCACCGTGTTCGCCCTGGACTCGGTTCGTGTCTTCGACAACGGCGCCCTGGTCAGAGCCTATAGCCGGACGCGCTGACCGGCCGCTGGTGGCGATGGCGGGATGCGGTCCAGGTGCCGTGAAATGCGCTCGCCACAGCTCGGGTCCGGCGGGTAGTTGTTGAGCATGACCTCCGCATCTGAACAGTTGCTCCCCGGTACGCAGCGCGCTCTGCTGCACCGCATCGCCACCGCACAGTCAGAAGGCCGGGCGCCCTCGCTCGTCGCCGCAGTACAGAGGCAGGGGCAGACCGTCTGGAGCGGCTCCCGCAGCTGCGTGGACGGCCATGCCCCCGACGCAGACACCCAGTTCAGGATCGGCTCAATCACCAAGACCTTTACGGCCGTGCTGGTTCTGCGGCTGCGCGACGAGGGACTTCTGGATCTGGACGACCCGCTGGAGAAGCATCTGCCCGGCACGGGCGTCGGTGGAGTCACTGTCCATCAACTCCTGGGCCACAGCGCGGGACTGGGCGCCGAGTCACCTGCGCCCTGGTGGGAGAGGACTCCGGGCACACTGAGGCCCGAGCTTGCCGATGTACTCGGCGAGCAGACGCGGATGCACACTCCAGGCCGCCGTCACCACTACTCGAACCCGGGCTACACACTGCTGGGCGCGCTGGTGGAGAAGGTGCGCGGGGCGAGCTGGGCCGAGGTGCTTCGACGCGAGGTCCTGGAACCGCTGGGCATGCACCGCACGAGCCCCCAGCCGCAGGCGCCGCACGCAGGTGGCTGGGCCGTGCATCCCTGGGCGGATGTCATGCTGCCCGAGCCGACCGAGGATCTCGGACTGATGGCCCCGGCCGGCCAGCTCTGGTCCACCTCCGGCGACCTCCTCCGCTTCGCGGCCTTTCTCGCCGGAGGGGACGACCGGGTGCTCTGTGCCACCTCCGTGGAGCAGATGCGCGAACCGTCGGCGCCGACCGAGTCCGGTGACTGGGAGTCCAATTACGGTCTGGGGCTTCAGCTCGGGCGGAGGAACGGCCGCACACTCTTCGGGCACACAGGCTCGCTGCCCGGCTTCCTGGCCGCCCTGTGGGTCAGTGTCGAGGACGATGTGGCGGCCGTCGTTCTCACCAACACAACGTCGGGGCTGATTGTCGGCGGTGTTGCCGCCGACCTCGTAAAGATCGTCGCCGAGGCCGAGCCCCGCATTCCGGAGCCTTGGCGACCGCTGCCCGAGGCGGACGCGGAGCTGCTCGCTCTGACCGGTACCTGGTACTGGGGCACAAACACGAACATCCTGCGACTGACTTCGGACGGTGGGCTGGACCTTGAGCCCCTGCGTGGCAATGGCCGCGGTGCCCGATTCACCGCACGGCCCGACGGCACCTGGGTCGGTCTCAACGGCTATTACGCGGGGGAGACGCTGCGTATCGTCCGGAACGGCGACGGCAGCGTGAACCATCTCGACCTGGGTTCGTTCGTCTTCACACGGGAGCCGTACGACGTCACAGCGGCCGTTCCCGGCGGTGTGGACGAGGGCGGGTGGCGGGGCCTCGGGGCCTGAGCACCACGTTTCACGTGAAACGGGCGGGGGTGGCCGGCTCAGGCCGTCAACTCCCTTTCCAATGGGGTACGAAAGCGTGGAGTGATCCGTGCTTGGCCCACCCATGGCGACAGCCGGGATGCTTCCGTCTCGACCACGGCGGTGGCATCCCGGCCGATGTCGGACAGCGGCCGCCAGACCGGCTCACCATCGGCTCGCTGTGCCTCGGACATCCGGGCGCACGCGGAAAGGAAGACGGTGGCGGCGCCGGTGGCGTGCAGAGCGACGAAGGCATCGGCCACGGACACCGGGGACGCGGTCCGTACGGACGGGGCCAGGAGATGCCGCCGCCCGGGCCTGATCCTGCGCTGTTGGTCACTGATGCGGTGCACAGACAAGCCCTCGGACTCCGGACTGCGTCAGAGCGCGAGCTTGAAGCCCACGTGGCTGGCGGTGAAACCCAGCCGCTCGTAGAAACGATGAGCATCGGTCCGGGTCGCATCGGACGTCAACTGGACCAACTGGCAGCCCTGGCGCCGGGATTCGTCCACGGCCCATTCGATCAGCTGGGTGCCGAGGCCGCTGCCGCGCTCGGCGGCGTGGATACGGACGCCTTCGATGACCGAGCGGGTCGAGCCGCACCGGGAGAGTCCAGGGATCACCGTCAGCTGCAGGGTTCCGACGACGCGGCCCTCGCGCACGGCGACGACCACGTGCTGGTTCGGGTCGCCGGCCAGCCGCCGGAAGGCGGCGCGGTAAGGGGTGAGGTCGTCCGGCGACTCACGCTGTGCACCCAGCGGATCGTCGGCGAGCATGGCCACGATCGCGGGGATGTCGGCGAGGGCCGCGGGGCGTATTTCCAGATCGCTCATGATCGGCAGAGTACGCAGATCACGTGGACGGCGCGAGGCATCACCCGGCCTGCTCGGGGGACTCTCAGCGGCTGCGCGGTGGCTCACGCGACCTGTGCGGGGGCCTTAAGCTCTTCGACCGCCCTGACGAGTGGGGTCAGTTCGGGATTCTTGGCGGCTTCGTCGAGTGCGGCGCGCAGCGCGGTGTCATTGGTCGGCCGGGCCTTGGCGAGCAGGGTGAGGCCGGCCTCGGTGACATCGGTGTAGATGCCGCGGCGATCGGTGTCGCAGAGATACCGGGTCAGCAGTCCGCGGTCCTCGAGGCGGGTGACCAGGCGGGTGGTGGCGCTCTGGCTGAGCACGACGGCGTCCGCGACCTGCTTCATCTGGAGATGGCCGCCGGGGCCGTTGTGCTGCCTGCTCAGGACGTCGAGCAGGGAGTACTCCCGCACGCTGAGACCGTGGCCGGCCTGCAGCGCCCGCTCGATACGGGCCTCGATCTTCCCGTGAAGCAAGGAGAGGGCGCACCAGCCCTGGGAGAGGGCGGTCAGTGCGGGGTCTGTAGCTGTCATGGGTCTCTCCCCCGTCTCGGAGCTGCTTGCGTCCAGGATAGGCGACGCTCGCAATAGCCCGCGCTTGCAATTAATCAGCGTCTGCAATTATTGTGGACGCTCGTAAGGCGCAGATGCAATCGTCAGGGAAGGTGAAACCCATGCCGCTCGCGCTCCTCGCCCTCGCCATTGGGGCTTTCGGTATCGGAACCACCGAGTTCGTGATCATGGGGTTGCTCCCCGAGGTTGCTGCGGACTTCCAGGTCTCGATCCCGACCGCAGGATTCCTCGTCACGGGATATGCCCTCGGTGTCGTCCTGGGCGCACCGCTGATGACGGTCCTCGGCACCCGCGTCAGCCGTAAGCGCATGCTCATGCTGCTGATGGGGCTGTTCGTCGTGGGCAACGTGGTCTCCGCCGTCGCCCCGGTCTTCGGCGTGATGGTCGCCGGCCGCGTGATCGCCTCGCTCGCTCACGGTGCCTTCTTCGGCATCGGATCGGTCGTGGCGGCCGATCTGGTTGCCCCGCAGAAGAAGGCCGGCGCGATCGCCATGATGTTCACAGGCCTCACCGTGGCCAATGTCGTCGGCGTGCCGCTGGGCACCTACATCGGACAGAGCGTCGGCTGGCGGACCACATTCTTCGTCGTCGCCGCGCTCGGTGTCATCGGCCTTCTCGGTGTGGCCAGGCTCGTCCCCGAACAGCCCCGCCCCGAGGGCGTACGGCTCCGCCACGAGCTGGCAGCGTTCCGCAACGTGCAGGTCCTGCTCGCCATGGCGATGACCGTGCTCGGTTTCGGCGGAGTCTTCGCCGCGATCACCTACATCACCCCGATGATGACCGAGATCGCCGGATACTCCGCGTCCTCCGTCACCTGGCTCCTGGTCCTCTTCGGTCTGGGCATGGTGGGCGGCAATCTGCTCGGCGGCAAGTTCGCCGACCGCCATTTGATGCCGATGCTGTACGTGTCGCTCGGTGCCCTCGCCGTGGTTCTGGCCCTGTTCACCCTGACCGCCCACAACAAGATCGCAGCGGCCGTCACCATCGTGCTGATCGGGGGCCTGGGCTTCGCCACAGTGCCGCCGCTGCAGAAGCGGGTGCTCGACCAGGCAGCCGGTGCTCCGACCCTCGCCTCCGCCGTCAACATCGGTGCCTTCAACCTCGGCAACGCGCTGTCGGCATGGCTCGGTGGCCTCGTCATCGCAGCCGGCCTCGGCTACACCGCACCCAACTGGGTCGGCGCCGCTCTGGCCGCCTCCGCCCTGGTCCTTGCGGTCGTTTCCAGCGCTCTGGAACGCCGCAGCAAGGTCCCCCGGGGCCGACTCGTCGCCCAGCACAGTCCTGAACCGCTCGCTACCCCCGCGCCCCAGCGCTGACCCCCCTCACACCACTCCCCTCACACGCAGCACCACATCGCACCAAGGAGACACCCCCGTGAGCACCACCACTGTCGCCGTCGCCCCGCTGACCACCCCGGACGCCGAAGCGCTCATCGAAGCGGCCCGCGGTGCCGCCGAAGCCGCCGGTGTCGCCGTTGCCGTCACGATCCTCGACGCGGGCGGCCATCTGCTGGCCTTCCGGCGGGACGACCGGGCCGTTCTCATCGCGGGTGAGACCAGCACCCGCAAGGCATACACGGCCCTTCAGCTCAACGCCCCCACCGCCGACCTCGTCGACGCGGTCCAGCCGGGCGGGCTCTTCCACACTCTGCCGACCGCCCTCGACCGGCCGCTGCTCTTCATCGCCGGTGGTGTCCCGGTCCACCGCGACGGACGGCTCATCGGCGCCGTCGGCGTCGGCGGAGGTGCTCCCGACCAGGACCACGGCTTCGCGACCGCTGCCGTGAAGGCTCTTGCCTGACTCTCGCGCCGGCCACGCTCGATGTCAGTTCAAAGCCGCGTGGGTCAGCCCGTCGCTACGGTCAGCGGAGCGTAGCGACGGGTCCAGTCGCCCGGCAGGTCCGAGGTTCCATAAGTCATCACCGTGGTTTTGGAGCTTCTTTGCAGACCGCACTCCTTGAACCAGTCGAGCAGCTCCGCATGGCGTGCGTCGATGTCCGCGCGCAACGGCAGATCCGTCGCCTCTGCGAGCGACGCGACGAGTGCCTGAGCGGTGTCGGTGTCGGGCGCGATGAGCGGGCCGACCACATGCGTATGAGCGCTCGGCCAGGTCGCTGCGTAACCGACGAACTTTCCGTCGTTCTCCGCGACCCGGATGTGGTCGGCATACGCGGGCAGCCGGGCGAGGACATGCGTCCGGTCGGAGCCGAAGACGTCCGTGTCCAGCCGGACCATGGCTTGCAGGTCCTCCGCCGTGGCCGGGCGGACGGTCGCAGTGGACGCTCCGTCGCCGGTCGGCCGGAAAAACCCGGTGACCCGCTCGACGCGGCCCACGACCGCGAAGCCGAGCTGTTCGTAGAGCGGTTGTCCCGCGGATGTCGCGTACAGGCTGAGGGGGGTGCCTGCGGCCTCGTCGATCACATGGCGCATCAAGTGGCGGGCGACTCCCTGCCGCGCGCATCGCTCGGCGACGAGCAGCATGCCGATGGCAGCCAGTCGTGGGCCGTAGGAGGTCACTACACAAGCGGCCATCAGGCCTTTGCCCCGGGGATCGTCCATGCCATAGCCGGTTCCTGCGGCGAGGAGCAGACCCCATCTGTGCTCATCGCGTGGCCATCCGCGGTCCTCGCAGAGATCGGCGCAGGCGACCAGGTCACCCAGGGTGAGACGCCGGACAGGCAATTCGACGAGCGGATGGGGCAGAGGGGTGAGCATGAAGCTCAGGCTGTCCGACGCGGTGATCGCTCGTCCACTCCTTTACCGGCTCCGGCCAGGATGCGCAGCCGTCGGCCACGCCGGGTCAATCCCCAGGGCTTCAGCACTGATACCGCGGTGATGAACAGATACGTTGCCGTCGCCACCGACGGAGCGACCACCAGGTCGATATCGACAGCACCACGTGTCGCCGCCTCGTTGATGCCGGGGCGCAACGAGAAGATCGACAGCGCCGCAGTGATCAGGGTGAGCCAGAACTTTGTCCAGACCCACCGATGCCTGGCCAGTCCCCAGGGTGTACCGAGAGCCAGGACGAGGCCGCTGAGCAGGGAGAGCAGGGCGACCGGGACGACCAGCCAGTCTGCGAAGATCTTCATGGCGCGGGTGGCGGCCTGCGCGGTGGTGGGGTCGCCGGTGAGGAAGGCCGTGATTCCGAGCGTCAGCAGTCCGACGGTCAGTCCCAGCCAGCTCACGGATACCGCGACATGCGCGACGAGAAGGCTGCGGCGAGCGGAGCGTTTGAGTGGTTTCACGTGAAACACGGTGCCGGGAATGGGGTAATCAGGCGTCTGGCAGCGGGAGTAACCGCGCGTACTCGCCTCGGCGTACAGTGCCCACACTTCTGCGGCCTTGCCGGTGAGGTGAGTTGGCGCGCATCCCTCTGCGGCCGTCTCGGCCAGGTCGGTGCAAAGTTCCGCGATGAGGCGGCTATGAGCGACTGTTGTGGATTCGCGGCTCGGCCATGAGGCAAAGGAGCGTAACGGGAAAACCGGTTCGGATACCCGGACTTCCCGCTATTTGTCCGGTCTGTGTTCATGGCAAGGCATGCTGGGGTGAGGGACTGCGGGCAGGAGCCGGCCGGCGACCGCAAGCAGGACCCGACTACGCCCGCAGACAAGAGCCGCGGGCCGTGTGCGGGTGCGTAAGGTGACCAGAAGACGTTCGAGGCGAGGCACAGTATGGATGCTCCGGCCACCGGGTGGACCGAAGACGGAACGGACAGATTTCCCGACGCGACCCTGATCCACCGCACCCTGACCGAGATCTCGCCCGTCGCGGATCAGGCAACCTCGTACTTCTATGCCCTGCTCTTCATCCGGCACCCCGATCTGCGCGACCTTTTTCCGGTCGCGATGGATGTCCAGCGCGACCGTCTTCTCCGCGCGATCCTCACCGCGGCGGACCGGCTGGACGACCCCGATGCGCTGGCAGAGTATCTCGGCGAACTGGGCCGGGGGCACCGCAAGTACGGCACACTGCCTGCGCACTATCCCGCTGTGGGTGAGGCGCTCCTCGGCGCGCTGAGCCGCTACGCGACCACCACCTGGGACGCGGGGACCGAAGCGGCGTGGGTCCGTGCCTACACCGCGATATCGCAGATCATGATCGATGCGGCCGCCGAGGACGAGCAGCGGGCTCCCTCCCGGTGGCATGCCGAGGTCGTCTCCCACGACCTCAGAACCCGCGACATAGCGATCCTCACGGTCCGTCCCGACCAGGCCTACCCCTTCCTCGCAGGCCAGTACGCGGCGATGGAGACCCCGTGGTGGCCCCGGAACTGGCGGCACTATTCCTTCGCCTCGGCGCCCCGCCCGGACGGTCTGCTCACCTTCCACATCAAGGCGGTACCGGCCGGCTGGGTCTCCAACGCCCTGGTGCACCGGGCCCGGCCCGGCGACATCCTGCGCCTCGGCCCGCCCTCGGGCTCGATGACGGTCGACCACTCCACCCACACCGGTCTGCTCTGTCTGGGCGGTGGCACGGGCATCGGGCCCATCAAGGCACTCGTCGAGGACGTTGCGGAGCATGGCGACCGGCGTCCCGTGGAGGTCTTCTACGGGGCACGCAGCGGTCACGACCTGTACGACATCGACACGATGATGCGGCTCCAGAAGACCTATCCCTGGCTTGAGGTGCGGCCGGTGGTCGCCACCGGCCCGGGAGCCGAGGGGGGTCTGAAGGGGCTGTTGCCCGAGGCTGTGCGCCAGTGCGGCCCGTGGCACGAGTACGACGCCTATCTCTCGGGCCCGCCCGGCATGATCCGCAGCAGCGTGGATGTGCTCAGGGGCATCGGCGTGTCGGCCGAGCGCATCCGGCACGACTGCGTCGAGGAACTGGCGACCGCCGGCCCCGGCTGAACCCGGTAGCGGAAGCCGTCAGCCCTGATCCGGAAGCGGCGGCCGGTCAGCCCAGGTCGGGCGCGTGCATCGCCCGTACGCCCTCGATATTGCCGTCCAGGTAGTGCCGCAGCGACAGCGGTACGAGATGAACGGCAGCGATCCCCATCCGGCTGAACGGCACCCGTACGACGTCGTACTCCCCGCAAGGATCCTCGATCTCGGGGCCGTGGCGCCGGGACAGGTCCATCGACTCCAGGCGGCAGACGAAGAAGTGCTGCACTTTGACGCCCTTCACTCCGCCGCCCTCGATGTGCTCCACGGTGTCGACGAAGCAGGGGACCACATCGGTGATCTTGGCGCCGAGCTCCTCGTCCACCTCACGGTGCAGGGCGTCTACGACGGTTGCGTCCTCGGGTTCGACCCCGCCACCCGGCGTGAGCCAGTACGGATCCACCCCGGGCTTGGTGCGCTTGATGAGGATGAGGTCGTTGCCGTCGAGCAGGATGGCACGTGCGGTGCGCTTGACCACAGGACGTTCGGTCATGGCAAGAGAGTGGCCCACGGAACCGGTTCTGAAACACCTGACCCGCGCCGGACCGCCCTGCGTTCACCAGTCGGCGGCAGCGCGCAACAGCCACTCGTGCGCCCGCGCGATGTGCGGCAGCGCGAGCGTGCCGGTCCGCACGGCCACGAAATAGGTGCGTAGCGGAGGAACGGGAGGGTCGAGAAGCGCCACCACCTCGCCCCGCTCCAGCGCCCCCTCGCACAGATAGCGCGGCAGTACGGCGAGTCCGGCGCCCGCTGCCGTGCACTCCAGGACCGCCCGGAGATCCGGCGCGATGACGGCTCCCGCAGCAGCGGGCCGGCTGTCGAAGACGGCGGCCCAGTAGCGGGAGACGAGCGGCAGGCTCTCGTGCACCTCCACGACCGGCAGCTGGTCCAGCACCACGGGCCCCTTGTGCCGCAAGGCCCCGGGCCCCAGGCGCCCGGCCCAGCGCGGCGCGGCGATCAGCACATGTTCTTCGTCGCAGAGTGGAGTCGCGGTGAGCAGCCCACCGCGCGGACGAGCCGTCGCAATGGCCAGATCATGATGTCCGGCGGCCAGTCCCTCCAGTGTCTCCTCGGCGCTGGTGAAGAACGAACTGCGCAGAGCCAGGCCCTGGGCGATGAGTGGGGAGAGCGCCGGCAGGGCACGCATCGACGTGAACTCGGGTGGCCCGGCCAGATGCAGTGTCCGTACGCCCGACTCCTCGTCGAGCTCGGTCTCGGCGATCTCGATCAGGGCGTCCAGATGGGGCGCCGCCCGGTGCGCGAGTTCGTCGCCGATGGTCGTCGGGGTCACGCCGCGGGGCCTGCGCAGGAAGAGCGGGCGGCCCAGCTGCCGCTCCAAGGTGCGGATCTGCGAGGTGACCGCGGGCTGGGAGAGGCCGAGCAGGGCAGCAGCCCTGGTGAAGGAACCGGCCCGGTGCACCGTGACGAATGTGCGCAGCAGGGCCAGGTCCATGTCCTGCCCCTCCCACCCTCGCGCCGCTTCGGACCCGTACAACTATAAATATGTCGATAGGTCGCTGTCGCTATCGTGATTGGACACTGACGGAGAGTCAATTAGCCTTGTTCAGGCGGTTCTTCACGTCCGGAACCGGGGCGGTCCGAGCCACGAGGGGGGAGGCTCGGACCGCCGTACCGCCGGTTGGATCAGCTCTCGCCCAGCGCCGCGTCCAGTGCCCGCTCCACGTCGGCCACCAGGTCGTCCGAGCTCTCGGCGCCGACCGAGAAACGGATGAAACCCTCCGGTACGGCGTCACCGCCCCAGCGTGCCCGCCGCTCGGCGGTGGAGCGCACGCTGCCGAAACTCGTCGCGTCGTCGACCAGCCGCAGCTCGGTCAGGAAGCGCTCGGCCCGCTCGCGGTCGGGCAGTACGAACGAAACCACGGAGCCGAAGCGCCTCATCTGACGCACGGCGTTCGGATACGAAGGGTCGGTGGGCAGGCCGGGGTACCGCAGCCCGGTCACCTCCTGGCGCTTGCCCAGCGCCTCGGCCAGCGTCAGGGCGGTGGCGCACTGCCGGTCGATCCGCAGTTCCAGCGTGGCCAGCGAACGGTGCGCTAGCCAGGCCTCCATCGGTCCCGGAATCGCGCCGACGACCTTGCGCCAGCGCCGTACACCCGCTGCCAGCTCGGGATCGCGGCAGGTCACATGGCCGAGCAGGATGTCTCCGTGCCCGGTCATGCCCTTGGTGTCACTGGCCACAGAGAAGTCGGCCCCCAGTTCCAGCGGGCGCTGGCCGAGCGGTGTGGCGAGGGTGTTGTCGACAGCGACCAGAGTGCCGGCCGCGTGTGCGGCCTCGACGAGCCGGCGTACGTCGCAGACATCGAGCCCAGGGTTGGACGGGGTCTCGATCCACAGCAGCTTGGCTCCTTCGAGGACCGCCAGCTGGGCATCGCCGCCGGTCGGCGCGGTCCGGACCTCGACGCCGTACGCCTCCAGCTGTTCACGCACCAGCGGCAGCGCCTGATATCCGTCATCGGGCAGCACGACCACATCGCCGGTGCGTGCCTGGGACAGCAGCACGGCCGAGATCGCCGCCATTCCGGAGGCGAAGACCGTGGTCTCGACCGGCTCCCCCGGCGCCTCCAGCTCGCCGATGGCGCGTTCCAGATGCGTCCAGGTCGGATTGGTGTCCCGGCCGTAGGTGTACGGACTGGTCGGTTCACCGGAGAGATGGAAGTGTGCGGCGAAGACCGGTCCGGGCAGGGTGGGCTCGAACTGCTCCGGTTCGGGCAGCCCGGCCCGTACCGCCCGGGTTCCGTCACCCATGGTGCTCATACCGTTTCCTTGCTTCTCTCCCGGTGTGCCACCGGTCCGACCTGCACTGTTTCAGTAGATGCCGGGTCAGTCCTCGTCGGGCAGGACTACGTTCAGCGCCCACGACACGATCGAGATGATCAGGCCGCCGAGCACGGCGGTCCAGAAGCCGTGGACATGGAAGCTCAGATTGAACTGACCGGCCAGCCACGAGGTCAGCATCAGCATGAGCGCGTTGACGACCAGGGTGATAAGCCCCAGCGTGAGGATGAAGAGCGGCAGGGTGAGCAGCTTCACGATCGGCTTGACCACAAAGTTCACCAGACCGAAGAGCAGGGCGACCACGATCAGCGTGAGCGCCTTGCGCCCGGTGCTGCCGCCGTTCAGCGTGATGTCCTGGAGCAGCCAGATGGCCACGGCCAGCGCACCTGCGTTGGCGATCGTCTTGACTACGAAATTCTTCATGTGTCTGATCGTGGCAGACATGATCGGTGGCGGACACCGGCAGGACAGAGGCAAGGGGTGGACGGGCCATGAAGGCATTCAGACTGGACGAACTGGAAGCGGAACGGGCTGCCAACGACGGTGCATATCTGCAGTTCGTGAAGGAACGGAACATGTCCGTCGGCCTGTACGCACTGGATGCCGGCGAACTCGACCCGCAGCAGCCGCACAAGGAGGACGAGGTCTACTTCATCGTCAGTGGCCGCGCCTCGATCACGGTCGGCATGGAAACCACGCAGGTGGGCAGAGGAAGCGTGGTGTATGTACCCGCCGGTGTTGCCCACAAGTTCCACCACATCACCGAGGACCTGCGGGTCATGGTGGTCTTCTCCCCGCCGGAAAGCTGAGCCGCTCTTACGGAGGACCGGGGCTCCTGTCTCAGGGATCCCTAAGGGGTCGATCAGGGGACTTCAAGGGCTGCGGAACCCACGCCGGCCCCCTTTGCGCCTCTAGCATCGAGGTATCGAAACAGGAACTCACAGAGACGAGGCGAGGACGATGGCCGTGCGGGAGATATTCGCGGGGATGCCCTGGTGGGTGAAGTGGATCGCGGTGCCGGTCATCGCGATCGTCGTGTTCGGCGGTCTGATCGCCAGCGTGGTCGGGTTCGTGATCGGTCTGCTCTTCAAGGTTCTGGTCTTCGTGATCCTGGTCGGCGGACTCGTTTTCGTCGTACGCAAGTTCATGTCGTCCTCTTCCTCGCGCAGCGACTGGTAGGACGATCGGAAGCCGGCCGGGGGATTAGCCCAGCTGAGCTAAGTGCAAGACGAAACGACACCCCTTGCGGATGCGGCCGATATGGTGGCAGTCCGCTGCCACCACCTGGGAATTTACTGTCCGTTACCACCCTGACCAGTGGTTTGTACGGCGTTCGGCCTCCGGGCCCCAGTCATGCGGCGGTCTGTGGGGGCGGCCCCCACAGGTGGGCTGACCGCCCGTCACCATGCCTGGGGGTGACCGTTGACCACGGCATCGAGCACTGCTGTCCCGACGCTGATCGGTTCGGTCCAGCGAGCGCTGAGGCTGCTGGAAGCTGTGGGCGCCCATCGAGACGGGGCACCCGCGAAACAGTTGGCCAGGGAAGCGGGCCTTCCCCTTCCCACTGCCTACCATCTGCTGCGCACCCTGACCCATGAGGGCTATCTGCGCCGGGAGAACGGCGTGTTCCTCTTCGGGACCGCCGCCGAGCGTCTGGTCGACGAGGGTTCGCTGCAGAATCGTCGCAGCAGAATGACCGAGTCGCTGAGCCGCTGGCGCGACACCATCGGCGCACCGGTGTACTGCGCCGTCTACCGCGAGGGTGAGATCGAACTCATCGCGGTCGCCGACAACCCCGCCACACCCGCAGTGGACGAGTGGGTGTCCTTCCGGGAGACCGGTCACGCCCATGCGATCGGTCAGTGTCTGCTGAGCCAGCTCGACGAGAAGGCCCGCGAGGACCATCTGGACCGTCACCCTGTGCGGCCGCTGACCCGCTACTCGGTGAGGGATCGCCCGGCGTTTCTTGAACGATTGCGGTCGTTGGAACGAATGGAACCTGTCATCGAGCGACAGGAGTACGCCTTGGGGACGGTCTGCGCAGCCATCCCGATCACAGCCGGATTCACTGCCGCCGCGATGGCGATTTCGGTACCCCTGGAGCAGGAAGATCGGTTGCTCCCCGCAGTCGAACAACTACGTGGCGAAGTGGCCATCCTCTTGCGCTCGTTCGTGTTCTCTATCAGTATCTGAAAAATCACTCCTTGTGATCTGCTATCGCGTGCACCACGATGGCGTCAATAGGGCCATGGGGGATCATTCCTGGCCAGATTCATCTACTGCGGGGTTGGACGATGCGCGAGTCGGTTCAAGCTGAGGTCATGATGAGCTTCCTCGTCTCCGAGGAACTCTCTTTCCGGATCCCGGTGGAGCTCCGGTACGAAGTGTGCGATCCGTATGCGATCCGGATGACCTTCCATCTGCCCGGCGACGCCCCCGTCACCTGGGCATTCGGCCGTGAGCTGCTGCTCGACGGCCTCAACAGTCCCAGTGGCGACGGTGATGTGCATATCGGGCCCACGGAGCCCGAGGGGCTGTCCGATGTACATATCCGACTTCAGGTGGGCACGGATCGCGCCCTTTTCAGGGCCGGTACGGCACCGCTTGTGGCCTTTCTCGACCGGACGGACAAACTCGTGCCGCTCGGGCAGGAGTGCACGCTGGGTGACTTCGAGGGCAACCTGGAAGAGGCCCTGGGCCGGATCCTCGCCGAGGAACAGAACGCCGGCTGAGGAGGACGGCGCCGCCGACCGGCCCGCCGGTCGAACGCAGCACCTGCCGAATGGGTGAATCGCTCTCAGTAAGGAGGCGTTCAAGGCTTCGTCCTACGACGATGGCCTTTCCCGGTCCGTACGGGCGCCGAAGCTCCGGCTTCCGCGCCGACTCCTGTGCGGTCCGCGGAGACGACCAGCGCCGCGAGCACCGTCGTCACCGGCACCGAGGCGACCAGCCCGATCGAACCGACCAGCGTTCGTACGATCTCCTCCGCCACCAACTCGCTGTTGGCCACCGTACCCACGCTGCTCTGGGCGATCGAGAACAGCAGCAGCAGCGGCAGTGCGGCGCCCGCGTAGGCGAGCACCAGCGTGTTGACGACCGAGGCGATGTGATCACGCCCGATCCTGATCCCTGCCCGGTAGAGGCCCCGAGTACCCATCGTCGGGTTCGCCTGGTGCAGCTCCCAGACCGCCGATGTCTGGGTGACCGTCACATCGTCGAGCACCCCGAGCGAGCCGATGATGACACCGGCCAGCAGCAGACCGCTCATGTCGATGTGCGGGTACAGGCCGTGGATGAGGCCGGTGCTGTCGTCGGTGTTGCCGGTCAGGCTCGCCCAGCCGATGAAGAGCGATCCGAGCAGCCCGATCAGCAGCAATGAGATCAGTGTGCCGATCACCGCGACCGATGTGCGGGCAGTCAGGCCGTGGCACATGTAGAGCGCGATCAGCATGATCGCACTGGCCCCGACCACCGCGACGAGCAGTGGATTCGAGCCTTGGAGGATGGCCGGGAGGATGAACAGGGTCAGCACGGCGAACGACACGGCGAGCGCGACCAGTGCCATCACCCCACGCATCCTGCCCACCGCGATCACAACCAGGGCGAAGATCCCGGCCAGCAGCGTCATCGGGAACTTCCGGTTCACATCCGTCACCGAGTACTGCAGATCATGGGGTGCGTCGGGGGCGTACGCCACGACCACGCCCTGCCCTTCGTGCAACTGACGGGGTGCGTCCGGCTGGACGATCTCGACGAAGGTCCGGCCTTTGTCGTGACCGGTCGTCACCTCGACGGTGGCCTTCTCGCACAGCCCGGGCCCGCTACCCGACGGCAGGGTGGTCTCGCCGCTGATGGGTGTCTGGGCGGCGTTCACGTCCTTGCAGTCCACCTTGTCGATATTCACCACCTTCCCCTGCTGGGTCTGCCGGTCGAAGCCGACACCGGTCCGCTCGTGCGGGGGCGCGCCGCCCGGCCAGAGCACCGCCAGGCCGACGACGACCGCGGTGGCGAACGGGATCAGCACGGCCGCGATGACCTTGCGCAGGTGTTTGGAGACGGGCTCGGCAGGGCCATGGCTGTGTGAGTGGCCGTGCTGATGGCCCTGCGGTTCGGGGTCGGTATGGGGGGACGTCACCGGCCGATCATCGCAAGAAGAGAAGGGCCCTCTGTTCATTACGCCGGACAGGGCGCTAGCGTGGAGGAACCTTTGCACACGCGGGAGCTCGGAGCACCGGGCTGAGAGGGCGCTGATATCCGTACATCCGTACGGGAGAGGCTGCGCCGACCGCCGAACCTGTTACCGGGTAATGCCGGCGTAGGGAGTAGGTCTCATGACCACATCGGACGCACGCACGCCTGCCTCGAACCAGAGCGACGAGGCCGGGAAGTCCATCGGCTGGCACAAGGGATACGTCCAGGGCTCACGCCCGGACCTCCGGGTGCCGGTCCGTCAGGTGCATCTCACCAACGGCAAGGACGTGACGCTTTACGACACGTCGGGCCCGTACACCGATCCCACCACCGAGACCGATGTCCGTCGAGGGCTCGCACCGTTGCGGGAGAGCTGGATCATCGCGCGCGGCGACACCGAGGAGTACCCGGGCCGCCCCGCCCGCCCCGAGGACGACGGGCTCAAGCACACCTCGCCGCGAATGGGGTCTCCCCTGCTCGAGCGAAGCCGACAGTTTGGGGAAGGGCTGCGCAACCTCGACGCGGTCTTCCCCGGCCGCCCGCGCCTGCCCCGCCGGAGCCGGGACGGGCAGCCGGTGACCCAGCTCGCGTACGCCCGACGGGGCGAAATCACCTCCGAGATGGAGTACGTGGCAATCCGGGAGAACGTCGAACCCGAGGTGGTGCGCGAGGAGATCGCCGCGGGCCGGGCCGTGCTGCCGGCCAACGTCAACCACCCCGAGATCGAGCCGATGATCATCGGCAAGCGGTTCCTGGTGAAGGTCAATGCCAACATCGGCAACTCCGCGGTGACGTCCTCCATCGAGGAGGAGGTGGAGAAGATGACATGGGCGACGCGCTGGGGCGCCGACACGGTCATGGACCTTTCCACCGGCCGCAACATTCACACCACCCGTGAGTGGGTTCTGCGCAACTCCCCCGTGCCGATCGGCACCGTTCCCCTCTACCAGGCCCTCGAAAAGGTCGACGGGCGGGCCGAGGAGCTGACCTGGGAGATCTACAAGGACACCGTCATCGAGCAGGCCGAGCAGGGCGTCGACTACATGACGGTCCACGCCGGCGTGCGCCTGCCGTACGTCCCGCTGACCGCCCGCCGCAAGACCGGCATCGTCTCCCGCGGCGGCTCGATCATGGCGGCTTGGTGCCTCGCGCACCACAAGGAGTCTTTCCTGTACGAGCAGTTCGAGGAGCTCTGCGAGATCCTCGCCATGTACGACGTGACGTACTCGCTGGGCGACGGGCTGCGTCCCGGCTCGATCGCCGACGCCAACGACGAGGCCCAGTTCGCCGAACTGCGCACGCTCGGTGAGCTGAACACGATCGCCAAGCGGTTCGGCGTCCAGACCATGATCGAGGGCCCGGGCCATGTCCCGATGCACAAGATCAAGGAGAACATCGACCTGCAGCAGGAGATCTGCGACGAGGCGCCGTTCTACACACTCGGCCCGTTGACCACCGATGTCGCCCCGGCGTACGACCACATCACCTCGGGCATCGGTGCGGCGATGATCGCCTGGTGGGGCACGGCGATGCTCTGCTACGTCACGCCCAAGGAGCACCTCGGCCTGCCCAACCGGGACGATGTGAAGACCGGCGTCATCACGTACAAGATCGCGGCCCATGCGGCGGACCTCGCCAAGGGGCACCCAGGTGCGCAGGACTGGGACGACGCGCTCTCCGACGCCCGTTTCGAATTCCGCTGGGAGGACCAGTTCAATCTGGCCCTCGACCCGGTCACGGCTCGGGAGTTCCACGACGAGACGCTGCCGGCCGAGCCAGCGAAGACGGCGCACTTCTGCTCGATGTGCGGTCCGAAGTTCTGCTCGATGAAGATTAGTAGAAGCATCACAGAGCAGTTCGGCGGTGAAGCCAGCTCGACGCCTGAAGAGATCGAGGCCGGGATGCTGGAGAAGTCGAAGGAGTTCGCGGCAGCAGGCAACCGTGTGTACCTGCCGCTCGCGGAGACGGGCGGCAGGTCGGCCGACTGACCCGGCTGCCTCAGCGGAGGGGGGCCCGCCAGGCCACCAGTCCCGGCCGGCCCGCCTCCGCGAAACCCACCGCGAACGGCTTGTCGCCGTCGTCCGTCACCAGGTGGATGCTGCACTCCGTCACACTGTCGCCCGGCGGGATCGTCCGGGCGACCCAGTCGGACGGACAGCCGGGGATCTTCGTGTCGAGGACGAAGGGGGTCTTCCCCCGTATCTGCCGACCGCCCTCGGTGAGCAGGCGGACGCGGTCGGCCTGGTCGGCGTAGAGGTCTTTCGGGCCGGTGTTGGTGTAGGTGACCGACACGTAGTACGGGACGCCGCGCCGCTCGTTCTCGTTGAGGTCGAGGTCCAGGCCCGCGAGGTCGGCCGCACTGCCCCGGCGTACGGACACCAGCGTGGCGGGCAGTTCGAGGACGCCGTCCTCGCGGGCGTCCCACCGGACGCGGACGATGTCGCCCGGCTCCGCCAGCCCGGCGGACGCCGCCTCGAGGCCGCCCTCGACGGGCCAGGTGGCGACCGCGCCGCCCTCGTCGAGGTAGCCGTCGGCGTTGTGCGTCAGCGACAGCACGCCGACGCCCTCGGGCAGCGCGTAGGTCACGCAGGTGTTGTACGAGTTGCCGGGCGCCAGCGTCTTCGGCGCGGTGTCCGCGCAGGGCAGGTCGACCCCGCCTGGCCTGCCGCCGCTGACGGAGACTTCCTCCCCGCGCGCCCAGTCGGTGCCGTTCAGGGCGAAGTTGCTGTCCACCATGTAGGCAGCGGGGATCCTCTCCCGACCGGTGTTGGTGACCTCGAAGCTGAGGTAGTGGGGGACCATGCCCTTCAGCTCTTTGTCCGCGCGCGCCCCCCGCATGTCCTCCTCCGAGCCCCGGACCAGGCTCTTGACCGTGATCCTGACCTCGTACGACCGGTGGTCGGTGTCCGTGTGGACGACGTCCCGTGCGCCCGTCCGCACCGGCAGGTCCGTCCAGGAGGCAGGCCTCTCCGCGGCTCGCTCCACGGCCCCGCCCGCACCCTGTTCCCCCGTGCACCCGGCGAGGAGGGGTATCGCCGTCGCGCCCATGGCGGCCTTCTTGACGTAGCTGGACAGGCGCATGGACTTCCCTTGCCGCACGATGATCCGGATCCGCCGGAGGACTGACGCATCGTAGGACGTCACACCGGAGGGGGAGGCGGCGGGTGGAGGGCCCGGTGCGGTTGCTGTCGCTTCCGGCCCTGAGCGGGAGTCTGGCCGAGCCGCAGGACCACGAGAAGCTGGTCACGTTGCGCGCTCAACGCCGCCACGCGCGTACGGCTCTCCACTGGAGGAGGCGGGCCAGTGCTATCCGCCCTTCTGTTCGATGAAGATCTCCCAGGACATCCGTCGTGAACACGGCGGTTCCCAGGCGGAGATCGACGCGGGCATGGCGGAGAAGTCCAAGGAGTTCGCGGCGGCCGGCAACCGGGTCTATCTGCCGATCGCGGACTGAGCGGGACGCGCACAAGGGGACACCGTCTCGAGAGGCCAGGGCTTCTTGGGACGGCGTCCCGTCGTCGGTACGGGCCCGGTGCCCGGACCCGCTCAGTCCAGCTCGTGCTCGGGGCCGCCGAAGTCGGGGCTGGTGAAGTCCGGGCTGGTGAATGTCGGGCGGGGGCCCGCTGCCGGGCCGTCGTCCGGGCTGGTGAAGTCCGGCCGGCTGTAGCCGATCTTCGGGATGCGGTTCGCCGAACGATGCGGTGTGCGCGACGCGGGGCCGGCGTCGGGGTCGGCGAGCGCGTCCCGCAGGAACGGCAGTATGCCGCGCTCCAGCAGTGCGTGGCGCCATGCCTCCCTGGCGCGTGCCACATCCTCCGGCAACTCGTTCTCGGCGTCCTCGGCGGGCTGCGACGTCGACCCGTTGCGCAGCGCGGTGATGAGCAGTCCGACGGCGGCGGCCAGGATGGCGGCGGCCGTGACCGCCGCGAAGAACCAGCCTGCGGCGACCATGGTGGAGGCGAAGGACGGCGGCGGTTTGAGCAGCCTCAGCAGATAGCCGGACAGCAGGAATATGAACGCGGCCGTGCCGGCCAGCACGGGCGCCAGGACCGTGACGACGGCTCCTATGCCGGCGCCCGACTGGTTCGGGCCGTCAGTGCCGGACCCGGGGGCCGAATCCTGGCCTGCTCCTTCGGCCGGTCCGCGCAGCTCTTCGCGGGCCTTCACATAGTGCTCGTACTCGGTGGCGGCCGTCGCGGTGATCAGCTCCGTGGCGTCCAGCGCCATGGTGCGCAACTGCACGGCGTTGAGCCGCTCGCCGACCGCGGCCAGATCCGGTCGTTCATGGGCGTGACGCAGTGCGTCGTCGAGGATTCGCTCGTACTCCGGGCGGTCCTCGGTCAGCAGGTGCGGAGCGCTGTTCATGTGCATCCCCCGATGCTCCGTAGGGCCTGAGTACCCGCTTGGACCGGGCAGTTGGGCGGAAACGGAGGAGAGCCTGCTACTGATACGCCGATGGTAGAGCGCCCACGGCACGGGGTGACAGGGGGTTTCCGGAAATCGGCCCAGCGGTCTTCGTGGTCAGGTCGTGGATGCGTCTTCCCAGAAGAACGTCAGTCATGCAGGGGCAGTTGGACGACCAGTAGCTTTCCGGCCATGGTCACTCCACCGTCCATGGCGATGGCGAGCCCGTCCGCGTACACGTGCGGGCCTTCGACCACGGGGCCGGAGCCGTCCTCGCCGTCCTCCGAGCCGACCTCGCCGAGAAGGTACGGAATGGGGCTGTGACCATGGACGATGCGCTGACCGCCGTAGGCCGACATCAGCTCCCGGACGGCCTGCGACCCTGCCTCGTCGCGGAAGGCGAACCGCTTGGTGAGCTTCCGGAAGAGGTCCCAGCACTCATTGGCGTCGTTACGCGTGAGAATGGCGTGCACGGTGTCGTTGACGTCCTCGATGGTGGCGCCGTAGTCGAGGTACGCCGTCGTGTCGGAGTGCATCAGCAGATGCCCGTCCTCCTCGACGATCGCGTCGAGCCGTGACATCCACTGGAGGTGGACGTCCTGAAGACGCTCCATGTCGTTCTTCTGGCCGCCGTTGAGCAGCCAGGCGGCCTGGAAGGTGGCTGTACCCGCGCCGGAGTTCACCGGGGTGTCGCCGAACCGCTTGGCGCCGATGAGCAGCAGTTCGTGATTGCCCATCAGGGCCTTGCAGTAGCCGCCCGCGGCCGCGGCCTCGGCGGAGAGGCGCATCACGAGGTCGATGACGCCGATGCCGTCGGGGCCCCGGTCGGTGAAGTCGCCGAGGAACCAGAGCCGGGTATTACCCGCGGACCAGTTGCCCTCGGCGTCGATGAGGCCCTGTTCGGCTAGGGCGGCGTGGAGTTCGTCCAGATAGCCGTGGACATCGCCGACGACGTACAGCGGCCCGAGGCCTGGCTCCGGTACGGGCCGCGGGTCGGGGACGGCCCGCACCTGGACCGTGTCGCCGCGGTTGATCACGGGAAGGTCGCGCGCGGTGGGTGTGTACCCCTCCGGCAGCTCGTCTCCCGGAACGGCATTGCCCGGGTGCGGCGGTGAAGGTGGCACCGGAGTCTGCGCATAGGGCGGTACGCGGAAGTCACGCAACGTCGCAGTCCGCACCACGGGTTCCTGACCGGCCCCCTGTGTCATCGACCCCTCCACCACCGTCGCGCCGCCGTACACCTGACGGGCCCTGCTGGTCGGGGCGGTCCGCGGTGTCGTGCGCCCATCATAGGAATGCGGATCGTGCTGTGTGACGCACCAGGGGCGGTGAATCCGGGCGCACATCAGGTTCACCGACCGTTTGGTCCGAAATCGCCTGATCAATCCCCGGCGGGAGAGCGCGGTGCGCTGACCGTGGTGCGGGGCGGACGGCGTTGCGAGGACGTCCGGACGATGAGCTCCGTCGGTATGACCTGCTCCACCGGTCCGTCGTGCTTCACACCTTCGATGGCGTCGATCAGGAGCTGGACGACCGCCGTGCCGATTCTGCGCGGCTTGAGCGAGAGCGTGGTGATGGGGGGCTCGGTCGTCGCGTACACGGTGGACTCGCTGCAGCAGACCAGCAGAAGGTCCTCGGGGACGCGCAGACCGTACCGGCGGGCGGCCGCCAGCAGATCGGTTCCATTGGGGTCGAAGAGCCCGTAGACGGCGTCGGGCCGGTCCGGGCGGGCGAGCAGCCGGTCGGCGGCGACCGCACCCGCGCACGGGTCGTGGGCGGGGTAGGACTCATACACCGGGGCCTGTCCCACGCGCTCGCACCAATGGAGGTACGCGGTGGTGGAGAGACGGGTGTACGTGTCGGTGGTGGTGCCGGTGAGCAGGCCGATGCGGCGGGCACCGGCGGCGGCGAGATGGTCGAGGAGGTCGAGCACGGCGGCCCGGTGGTCGTTGTCGACCCAGGCGGTGACCGGGAGGGTTCCGGCCGGCCGGCCGTCCGAGACGACGGGCAGCCCCTGGCGTACGAGCTCCGTGACGACCGGGTCCTGGTCGGAGGGGTCGATCACGACGGTGCCGTCGAGAGCGACGTTCGACCAGACGTCGTGGCGTGAGGTGGCGGGCAGGATGACGAGGGCGTAGCCGCGGGCGAGCGCGGCGGAGGTGGCAGCTCTGGCCATCTCGGCGAAGTAGGCGAATTCGGTGAAGGTGAAAGGTTCGTCCCCGTAGGTCGTCACGGTCAGGCCGATGAGGCCGGACTTGCCGGTACGGAGGGTTCGGGCCGCGGCGGAAGGGCGGTAGCCCAGGCGCTCTGCGACTTCGCGGACATGGCGGCGGGTGGCGTCCGGGAGCCTGCCCTTGCCGTTGAGCGCGTCGGAGACGGTCGTGATGGAGACCCCGGCGGCGGCGGCCACATCACGGATTCCCGCTCGTCCTTGCCGGCCGCCGCGCCGGGGTGTCTCCGCCCGGCTCACCTGGTGCTTCCCTGCTGCTGTCATGGCGAGCCGATAGTAGGGCGCGGACGGGAGGTTGGCCCGGTCGCATATTCACTTGTTGGCAGGCACGTTTCTGCATGATCAGTGAGCGCCAAATGCCTGGTAAATCAAGGGCGTTGGCGAGAACAGCCGCAATATGTCATGCATCGAACCCGGTGGGCCTACTAAAAGGTCGATGTCTCGAAGAGGTCTCATCTCACCTCTTCGAGGGACGCGCGCCACGGAGTGAGCCACCGGCGCACGTCAGGGAGGGAAACGCTCCCCCCATTCCCGGTCGCTCCGGACTATTGGATGTTCCGGCCATTCGCAGCAGCGCCCAATCCTCATATGGTGAGCAGTATTGATGTGTACAGACGGTCGAGGAGGACCTGCGGTGAGCGAGACGAGCCCCAAGCTGCGCGCCGAGCTGGACGGCGTTCCCGCCTATGTACCGGGCAAGCCGGCTGCCGCCGGCGGACCGGTTGCGTTCAAGCTGTCCTCCAACGAGAACCCGTATCCGCCGCTGCCCGGGGTGATGGAGTCCGCCCTGGCCGCGGCTGCGAACTTCAACCGCTATCCGGACATGGCCTGCACCGGTCTGATGAACGAGCTGGCCGACCGTTTCGGTGTACCCGTCTCGCACCTCGCCACCGGAACCGGCTCGGTCGGTGTGGCGCAGCAGCTGCTCCAGGCCACCTCGGGCCCGGGTGACGAGGTCATCTACGCCTGGCGCTCCTTCGAGGCGTACCCGATCATCACGCAGGTCAGCGGTGCGACCTCGGTGAAGGTTCCGCTGACCAGCGGTGAGGTGCACGACCTCGACGCCATGGCGGACGCGATCACGGACCGCACCCGGATGATCTTCGTCTGCAACCCGAACAACCCGACCGGCACGGTTGTGCGCCGGGCTGAGCTGGAGCGGTTCCTGGACCGGGTGCCGGGCGATGTCCTGGTGGTGCTCGACGAGGCGTACAGGGAGTTCATCCGCGACGTCGAGGTGCCGGACGGCATCGAGATCTACCGGGACCGGCCCAATGTGGCGGTGCTGCGGACGTTCTCCAAGGCCTACGGCCTGGCCGGTCTGCGGGTCGGTTTCGCCGTGGCTCACGAGCCGGTGGCGGCCGCGCTGCGCAAGACGGCGGTGCCCTTCGGGGTCAGCCAACTCGCGCAGGATGCGGCGGTGGCCTCGCTGCGCGCCGAGGACGAACTTCTGGGGAGGGTCGGCTCCTTGGTGTGCGAGCGCGAGCGGGTGCAGCGGACGCTGGTGGATCAGGGGTGGACCGTGCCGGAGTCCCAGGCGAACTTCGTCTGGCTGCGGCTCGGGGACCGTACCGTCGACTTCGCTGCGGTGTGTGAGCGGGCCGGCGTGGTGGTCAGGCCGTTCGCGGGCGAGGGTGTGCGGGTCTCGATCGGGGAGGACGAGGCGAACGATCTGTTCCTGAAGGTGACGGAGTCGTACCGCAAGGAGCTGTAGAGCGGCGCAGGCCGCCTGCGCACACCGGAAGGCCCAGGGCCCCGTACCTCGTTCGCCGAGGTGCGGGGCCTTTGCGTTCGAGGCCTGAGGGGTGCCCGGAACGCGGAGCTTCCGTGTGTCTGCTTCGGGGGGATTGATCGGAACGTCCCAAGAGGGGTACCCCGCCCGAACGTCCCGAAAGTCTGTGCGTCATAATTGCTTGTGAATGTGAACGCGTTCACAAGCGTGTCCTGTTTCCTCCCATGATTAGTCGGATTAAAAGGGCAAACTGCCGGTGTCACTACGGCGACTTAAGGAGAAGACGACGTGGAGCTAGCTCTGGCGCCGGAAACCCTGGCGCGATGGCAGTTCGGTATCACCACCGTCTACCACTTCCTGTTCGTCCCACTGACGATCTCTCTCGCCGCGCTCACCGCCGGCCTGCAGACCGCCTGGGTGCGGACGAACAACGAGAAGTACCTCAGAGCGACGAAATTCTGGGGCAAACTCTTCCTGATCAACATCGCCATGGGTGTCGTCACCGGCATCGTCCAGGAGTTCCAGTTCGGTATGAACTGGTCCGACTACTCCCGGTTCGTCGGCGACATCTTCGGTGCCCCGCTCGCGTTCGAGGCGCTGATCGCCTTCTTCTTCGAGTCCACGTTCATCGGGCTGTGGATCTTCGGCTGGGACAAGCTGCCGAAGAAGATCCATCTCGCCTGCATCTGGATGGTCTCCATCGGGACCATCCTGTCCGCGTACTTCATCCTGGCGGCCAACTCCTGGATGCAGCACCCGGTCGGTTACCGGATCAACAAGGAGCGTGGCCGGGCCGAGCTCACCGACTTCTGGCATGTGCTCACCCAGAACACCGCGCTCGCCCAGTTCTTCCACACCATCACCGCCGCCTTCCTGGTCGGGGGCGCGTTCATGGTCGGCATCGCCGCGTTCCATCTGGCGCGCAAGAAGCACATCCCGGTGATGCGGACCTCGCTGCGGCTCGGACTGGTCACCGTGGTGATCGCCGGACTTCTCACCGCCATCAGCGGTGACCAGCTCGGCAAGGTCATGTTCAAGCAGCAGCCGATGAAGATGGCCGCCGCCGAGGCGCTCTGGGAGGGGCAGGACTCGGCACCCTTCTCGATCTTCGCGGTCGGCGATGTGGCCAAGGGCCACAACACCGTGGAGATCTCCATCCCGGGGGTACTGTCCTTCCTCGCGGACGACAGCTTCACTTCGTACGTCCCCGGCATCAATGACATCAACAAGGCCGAGCAGGAGAAGTTCGGACCCGGCGACTACCGGCCCAACATCCCGGTCGCGTTCTGGAGCTTCCGCTGGATGATCGGCTTCGGAATGGCGTCCTTCGCCCTCGGCATCCTCGGACTGTGGCTGACGCGAAGGAAGTTCATGCTGCCGCCGGGGATGAGGACCGGTGAGGACGAAGTGCCCCATCTGGTCCTCTTCAAGAACAAGGCCCTCAGCCCGAAGCTCGCCAAGTGCTACTGGATCGTCGCGCTCTGGACGTTGCTCTTCCCGCTGATCGCCAACTCCTGGGGCTGGATCTTCACCGAGATGGGTCGCCAGCCCTGGGTCGTCTACGGCGTGCTCCAGACCCGCGACGCGGTCTCCCCCGGCACCTCGCAGGGCGAGGTACTCACTTCGATGATCGGCTTCACCCTGCTCTACGCCGCGCTCGCGGTGATCGAGGTCAAGCTGCTCGTGAAGTACATCAAGGCCGGACCGCCGGAACTCACGGAGGCCGACCTCAACCCGCCCACCAAGATCGGCGGCGACGACCATGACGACGCCGACCGGCCGATGGCCTTCTCCTACTGAGAGCAGAGGAGCTGAGAGATGGAACTCCACGACGTCTGGTTCGTACTCATCGCCGTCCTCTGGACCGGCTACTTCTTCCTGGAGGGATTCGACTTCGGGATCGGTGTCCTCACCAAGCTGCTGGCCCGCGACCGCAAGGAGCGGCGGGTTCTGATCAATACGATCGGGCCCGTCTGGGACGGCAACGAAGTGTGGCTGCTCACCGCGGGCGGTGCGACCTTCGCCGCCTTCCCCGAGTGGTACGCCACCCTGTTCTCCGGCTTCTACCTGCCGCTGCTGATCATCCTGGTCTGCCTGATCGTGCGAGGTGTCGCCTTCGAGTACCGGTCGAAGCGCCCCGAAGAGAAGTGGCAGACCAACTGGGAACACGCGATCTTCTGGACCTCACTGATCCCGGCCCTGCTCTGGGGCGTGGCCTTCGGGAACATCGTGCGCGGCGTGAAGATCGACGCCGACATGGAGTACGTGGGCACCTTCTGGGACCTGCTCAATCCGTACGCCATCCTCGGCGGACTGGTCACGCTCACCCTCTTCACCTTCCACGGTGCCGTGTTCGCGGGGCTCAAGACCGTCGGGGACATCCGGAAGAGGGCGCGCAAGCTGGCGCTGAAGCTCGGGCCGGTCACCGCGGTGCTCGCACTCGGCTTCCTGATCTGGACCCAGATCGACAACGGCGACGGCTGGAGCCTGCTGGCGATGATCATCACCGTGGTGGCACTGGCCGGTGCGATCGGCGCGATCGCGGCGGGACGTGAGGGCTGGTCGTTCGCGCTCTCCGGCGTGACCATCGTGGCCGCGGTCGCGATGCTCTTCCTGACGCTCTTCCCGAACGTCATGCCGTCCTCGCTGAACGACGCCTGGAGCCTCACGGTCACCAACGCCTCGTCCACCCCGTACACGCTGAAGATCATGACCTGGTGCGCGGGGATCGCCACCCCGGTCGTCCTGCTCTACCAGGGCTGGACGTACTGGGTGTTCCGTAAGCGCATCGGTACGCAGCACATCGCCGAAGCGCACTGAACGCACCTGGGGCCTGCCCGACCCTGATCCGCCGGACAGGCCCCGGTCCGCCGACCGAGCTCATTAGGGGCTGTTTCACGTGAAACCGATCGACCCGCGCCTGCTCCGCTACGCCCGCGCCACCCGCCTCTTCCTGGCAGCCGTGGTGGCACTCGGAGTTGTCGGGGCGGCGCTGGTCATCGCCCAGGCCATGCTCATCGCCGAAGTGGTGGTGGGCGGGTTCGAGGACGGACTGGCCGTCTCCGGGCTGGGGACTCCGCTGATCATGCTCGCGGTCGTCGCGCTCGGCCGGGGGCTGGTCTCGTGGCTGACCGAACTGGCCGCGTACCGGGCCAGCGCGGCGGTCAAGTCCGAACTCCGCGGCCGGCTGCTGGAGCGGGCCGCGGCGCTCGGGCCCGGCTGGCTGAGCGGGCAACGCACCGGCTCCCTGGTGGCGCTCGCCACCCGTGGGGTCGACGCCCTCGACGACTACTTCGCGCGTTATCTGCCGCAGCTCGGACTCGCGGTGGTTGTCCCGGTGGCGGTCCTTGCCAGGATCGTCACCGAGGACTGGGTCTCGGCAGCGATCATCGTGGTCACGCTGCCGCTCATCCCGCTCTTCATGATCCTGATCGGCTGGGCCACCCAGTCGCGGATGGACCGCCAGTGGCGGCTGTTGTCCCGGCTCTCCGGGCACTTCCTCGACGTGGTCGCCGGACTGCCGACGCTGAAGATCTTCGGCCGGGCCAAGGCCCAGGCCGAATCCATCCGCACCATCACCTCGCAGTACCGGCGGGCCACGCTGAGGACGCTGCGGATCGCGTTCCTGTCGTCCTTCGCCCTGGAGCTGTTGGCGACCCTGTCGGTGGCCCTCGTCGCCGTCACCATCGGCATGAGGCTCGTGCACGGCGAACTCGACCTCTACACCGGCCTGGTGGTGCTGATCCTGGCGCCCGAGGCCTATCTGCCGATCCGCCAGGTCGGCGCGCAGTACCACGCGGCCGCTGAGGGGCTCTCGGCCGCGGAGGAGATCTTCTCGGTCCTGGAGACCGAGCCCCGGCCGGGCGGTACGGAGGACACTCCGAAGTCGCTGCGGCTGGAACTTGAGGGGGTGACCGTACGGCATGAGGGCCGTACCGAAGCTTCGCTGGACGGGGCCTCGTTGGTGGTGGACGAGGGGGAGACCGTTGCCCTGGTCGGCCCGAGCGGCGTCGGGAAGTCCACCTTGCTCGATGTGGTGCTGGGATTCACGGCACCCGACGAGGGGCGGGTACGGATCGGCGGCGTCGATCTGGCGACGCTGGCACCCGAGCAGTGGCGGGAACGGATCGCCTGGGTGCCGCAGCGCCCGTATCTCTTCGCAGGCACGATCGCGGAGAACGTACGGCTGGCCCGGCCGGACGCGGACGACGGCGCCGTGAGGGCGGCGCTGCGGGACGCGGGGGCGTACGACTTCGTGGCGGAACTGCCGGACGGCGCGCAGACGCTCCTCGGCGAGGACGGTGCGGGCCTCTCCGCAGGCCAGCGCCAGCGCCTCGCGCTCGCGCGGGCCTTCCTCGCCGACCGGCCGCTACTGCTGCTCGACGAGCCGACCGCGAGCCTGGACGGCGAGACGGAAGCGGGCATCGTCGAGGCGGTACGGAGGCTGGCGGCGGGGCGGACCGTGCTGCTGGTCGTGCACCGCCCGGCGCTGCTCTCGGTGGCCGACCGGGTGGTGACGCTGGAACCGGGCGTGACACTTCGGCCGGAGAAGCCCGAGGCGTTCGCCTCGGTGCCACGGCCGACGAGCGCACCCGTCGGCGAGAGTGAGGCCGTGCCGGAGCCCGGGGTGCTGCGGGACACCGCGGCGCGCTCGGGTCAGGTCCTGGCCCGGGTCAGAGAGGCCGCAGGGGCACAGCGCGGACAGCTGGCACTCGCGCTGCTGCTGGGAAGCCTCGCCCTGGGCTCGGCCGTCGGGCTCATGGCCGTCTCCGGCTGGCTGATCTCCCGCGCCTCCGAGCAGCCCCCGGTGCTCTATCTGATGGTCGCCGTGACCGCGACCCGAGCCTTCGGCATCGGACGGGCCGTCTTCCGCTACGCCGAGCGTCTGGTGTCGCACGACGCCGTGCTCAAGATGCTCGCCGAGCTGCGCGTCGCGGTCTACCGAGGGCTGGAGCGCATCGCGCCGGCCGGTCTGCGCCGCACCCGGCGCGGGGACCTGCTCTCCCGGCTCGTCGCCGACGTCGACGCCTTGCAGGACTACTGGCTGCGCTGGCTGCTGCCCGTCGGGACCGCCGTCGTCGTGGGGGCGGCGACCGCCGGATTCATCGGCTGGCTGCTGCCTGCGGCAGGCGTCGTGCTGGCCGCCGGGCTGTTGCTGGCCGGAGCGGGAGTGCCGCTGGTCAGCGGCGCCTGCTCCCGCCACGCAGAGCGCCAACTGGCCCCCGCACGTGCCGATCTGGCCACCCGGATCACGGATCTGCTCGACGGGACCGCCGAACTGACCGTTGCGGGCGCCCTGCCCGCCCGCTCGGAGCGGACCCGGGAGGCCGACAGCGTCCTGACCCGCATCGCCGCCCGCGCGGCCACCGCCACCGCGCTCGGCGGCGGCCTCATCGCTCTGATCGGCGGCCTCACCGTCGTCGCCACCGCACTCGTCGCCCTCCCTGCCGTGCACGACGGGCGGCTCGCGGGCGTGGAGCTCGCGGTGGTGGTACTCACGCCGCTGGCCGCCTTCGAGGCCGTGACCGGTCTGCCGCTCGCCGTGCAGTACCGGCAGCGGGTCAAGCGGAGTGCGGAGCGGGTGTACGAGGTGCTGGACGCCCCGCTGCCCGTGCACGAACCCGGCAGCCCGGCCGAGACACCCGGATCGCCCTTCCCGCTGGAGGTACGGGGGCTGTCGGCCCGGTACGCGCAGGCGGAGCGGGACGCACTGGACTCCGTCGACCTGAGGCTGACGGCCGGCCGGCGCATCGCCGTCGTCGGTCCCTCCGGCTCCGGGAAGACGACCCTCGCGCAGGTCCTGCTCCGCTTTCTGGACGCACGGGCAGGGACGTACCGGATCGGCGGTGTCGATGCCTCCGCACTGGAGGGGGACACGGTCCGGCAGTTCGTCGGGCTGTGCGCCCAGGACGCCCATATCTTCGACAGTTCCATCCGGGAGAACCTGCGGCTGGCCCGTACCGGTGCGACGGACGAGGAACTGCGGGCCGCTCTGGACCGGGCACGGCTGCTCGACTGGGCCGAAGCGCTGCCCGACGGGCTCGACACCCTTGTCGGCGAACACGGCGCACGCCTCTCCGGCGGCCAGCGTCAGCGCCTCGCCCTGGCCCGGGCGATCCTCGCGGACTTTCCCGTACTCGTTCTGGACGAGCCCGCGGAACATCTCGACCTGGCGACCGCAGACGCCCTGACCACGGACCTGCTGGCCGCCACCCGGGGGCGTACGACGGTGCTGATCACCCACCGCCTCCAAGGGCTCGAAGCAGTCGACGAGGTGGTGGTGCTGGACGCCGGCCGGGTCGTGCAGCGGGGACCGTACGCCGGTCTGGCCGCTGAGGAGGGGCCGCTGCGCCGGATGTTGGAGCGCGAGCGGGAGACCGTGCGGGTGCCCGAGGGCCCCGTGGGCGTACGGGCATCAGCCGGGCGGCACGATAGCCGACTTTCCTCCCCAATAGGGACTAACTAGTCTCGGGGTATGCCAGAGCAGGACCCGAAGGACTCACTCGAAGCCGCGACACAGGCGACACGCAGCCTGCAGGGCCTGTCCACCGAACTCACCGCCCGCGTACCGCAGCTGCTGGAAGCCATGCGTTCGGTCGGCACGGGCCTCGAACTGCACTCCACCCTCGACCGGATCTGTGAGACGGCGGCGGAACTCGCCCAATCCCGCTACGCCGCCATCGGCGTCGTCGACGAGGAGGGTGCGGGGCTCTCAGATTTCGTCACGTATGGAGTTTCGGACGAGGTGGCGCACGAGATCGGCCGCCGCCCCGACGGGCACCGGGGGCTGCTCGGTGCACTGATCCACGACCCGGTACCGGTGAAGCTCGCCGATCTGACGGCCGATCCGAGGTTCGCCGGATTCCCGCCCGGCCATCCCCCGATGCGGAGCTTCCTCGGCGTCCCGATCCGGGTACAGGGAGAGATCTTCGGAAATCTCTATCTGGCCGAGAAGGACGACGGGGGCGAGTTCAACGACTACGACCTGCACATGGTGCGGGTGCTCGCCACGGAGGCCGGGATCGCCATCGGCAACGCCCGGCTGTACGAGGCGGCACGCCAGCGCGAACGGTGGATCGACGGCTCGGTGGCCGTGACCACCGCCCTGCTGTCCGGCGGTGACGCCGATGACGCGCTCTCCGTCGTCGCCGAACAGGCCCGCCATCTTGCCGCGTCCGCCGCCGGGATCGTGCTGCTGCCGGCCGAGGAGGGCGGTCTGGAGATCGTCGCCGTCTCCGCGGACGACCCCTCTGGCCAGCTGGGGGTGATCATCGGGCCGGAGAGCCCGGTGGTCACGAAGCTGCTGGACGGCGAGGCGGTCTTCGTGGACGACTCGGCCACCGATCCCCGCATGGTCACCACGCTGGCCCACCAGTTCGGCCCCAGCATGCTGCTGCCCCTGCACAGCGGTGGCCGGGTGCTGGGCGCGCTCGCCACCCCTCGAGCCCGCGGCGAGAGGCCGTTCACGGAGACGGAACGGACCCTTGCCACCCAGTTCGCCTCGCAGGCCGCACTCGCGCTGATGATGGCCGAGGCGCAGCGGGACCGGGAGCGGCTCGCGGTGTACGAGGACCGCGACCGGATCGCCCGCGATCTGCACGACTTGGTCATCCAGCGGCTGTTCGCCACCGGGATGATGCTGGAGAGCGCCCAGCGCCGGTCGGTCGTGCCCGAGGTGCAGTCGG
The DNA here is from genome assembly GCF_055602785.1 of Streptomyces sp. NPDC037301. Lineage (NCBI taxonomy): Bacteria > Bacillati > Actinomycetota > Actinomycetes > Kitasatosporales > Streptomycetaceae > Streptomyces > Streptomyces sp. NPDC037301. The sequence continues at coordinate 44,339 of NZ_JBVJWD010000004.1, read as the reverse complement.
GTGTCGGCCGGGCGGTCGACGAACTGGACGTGACCATCCAGGAGATCCGTACCGCGATCTTCGCACTGCAGCAGGAGCCGGCCGAGGCGCCGTCCGGGCTGCGCACCCGCGTCCTGCGCGAGATCAACATGGCGGCGGTCCCGCTGGGCTTCAAGCCCTCGCACCGCTTCCTCGGCCCGGTCGACTCGCTGGTCGGCGAGCTGACCGGCAAGAACCTGATCGCTGCGCTGCGGGAGGCGCTGTCCAATGCCTTCCGGCATGCCGAGGCGTCGTTGATCGATGTGGTCGTCGATGCGACCGCCACGCTGCCCGACGGGAGGGACGCGGTGCGGCTGTCGGTCGCCGACGACGGGGTGGGCATCCCGGAGGGCGGTCGGCGCAGCGGGCTGCGGAATCTGGCGCGCCGGGCGGAATCCCTCGGCGGTGCGAGCTGGTTCGGGCCCGGCATCGGGGAGGACGGGGGCGGCACGACGGTGGTGTGGGAGGCGCCGATCTGAGGGCGGTCGGGCACTCAGAGGCCCGGCCGGCAGGGACGCTGCCGGGCGCGGGCCTCAGCGTGCCGCGCCGGGCGTCCGGCGCTCGGCGAGGATCCGCTCGATGACTACCGCGACGCCGTCGTCGCCGTTGGTGGCGGTCCGGCCGGAGGCGGCGGCGATTGCCATGGGGTGGGCGTTGCCCATCGCGTACGACGTGCCTGCCCAGCTCAGCATCTCCACGTCGTTGGGCATGTCGCCGAAGGCGACGACCTCGGCGGGCGAGATGCCGCGCTCGGCGCAGCAGAGCGCCAGGGTGCTGGCTTTGGAGACTCCGGGGCCGCTGACTTCCAGCAGGGCCGTGGGGCTGGACCGGGTGAAGGAGGCCCGGTGGCCGGCTGCCGTACGGGCCAGGGCGAGGAAGTCGTCCGGGGCCAGTTCGGCGTGGTGGGCGAGGAGCTTCAGCACGGGGGCGCCGGTACCGGGCGTCTCCTCGTGGAGCAGCTTTTCGGCGATGGCGACGGTGGCACCCGGGTCCAGGTGGAAGGGCGGGTAGGCCGGTTCGTAGTGGATGCCGGTGGTCAGTTCGACGGCGAAGGAGGCGCCGGGGGCGGCGGCGCGCAGTGTGTGCACGACGTCGAGGGCGATGCCGCGCTCCAGCGGGCGGACCTTGACCAGCTTGCCGTCCGCATGCAGATCCGCGACCGCGGCGCCGTTCGCGCAGATCGCCAGGCCGTGTCCGTGGACGTGATCGCTGACGACATCCATCCAGCGGGCCGGGCGTCCGGTGACGAAGAAGACCTCGATACCGGCCTCCTCGGCGGCGGCGAGCGCGGCGAGCGTACGGTCCGAGACGGTCTTGTCGTCGCGCAGCAGAGTGCCGTCCAGGTCGGTGGCGATCAGCCGGGGAGCGGCAGGAGAAGGCGAGTCGGTAGCTGAGGTCACGCGCCCATTCTCGCGTACGAAGGCGCACGGGCGTGCAGAGGGGCGCACATATGAGGATGCACGCCCCTGGCCAGCAGAACATGCCTTGTGCATATGCCAGTGGTTCCCGAGCGACACTGTCGGGCCGACCGGCGCTCGTGGCCGTCAGGTCGGCGGTCGAGCCGGGTCCGTCAGTAGCCGAGCGGGGTCTGTCAGCGGCCGAGTTGGGCCAGGCCCTCGGTGGCGATGCGCTCGAAGACCTTCTCGTCCGCCGCGAAGTCGGAGTCCGGGATCGGCGAGTGAATGACGATCTCCGTGAAGCCCAGTGCGAAGTGGGTGCCCGCGAAATCCACGAAGGCGTCGAAGGACTGCAGCGGGCGGTCCGGCGTGAAACCGGTGAGAAGGATCTTGTCCAGCTCGCCGACATCCCGGCCGATGGACTCGCAGGCCGTGCCCAGCTTGGTGAGCTGCCCGCGAATGGCCTCGACGGACTGCTCCGGGGTCCCCGCTTCGTACAGCTTCGGGTCGCCCGTGGTGACCCAGGCCTGGCCGTACTGCGCGGCGAGCTTCATCCCGCGCGGCCCGGTGGCGGCCACTGCGAACGGCAGCCGGGGCCGCTGCACACAGCCGGGGATGTTCCGGGCCTCGTTCGCCGCGTAGAACCGGCCTTCGTATGTCACCGAGGGCTCGCGCAGCAGCTGGTCGAGCAGTGGTACGAACTCATCGAAGTGGTCGGCCCGTTCGCGCGGGGTCCACGGCTCCTCGTCGCTCCGGCGCAGCGTCGTGGCATCGAAGCCGTTGCCGCCCGCGCCGATGCCGAGGGTGACGCGTCCGTCGGAGACGTCGTCCAGCGTGATGAGGTCCTTGGCGAGCGTGACGGGGTGCCGGAAGTTGGGAGAGGTGACGAGGGTGCCCAGGCGCAGCCGCTGGGTGGCGGCGGCCGCGGCGGTGAGGGTCGGTACCGCGCCGAACCACGGCCCGTCGCGGAAGGTCCGCCAGGCCAGATGATCGTAGGTGTAGGCGGCGTGGAACCCCAGCTCTTCGGCGTGCTGCCAGGCCTTTTGGCCCTCGCTCCAGCGGTGGATGGGCAGAATCACAGTGCTCAGACGCATGACTACGACCTTACGGGTCCGAAAACCGGTGGGCGTCTTCGTGGAAGCACACCGCCCCTCGGTGGGACCGGTCGTGGGATCAGCCGCCGGGATCAGTCGCGGAAACGCAGGAATGCGGGCGGTACGGCAGCGGTGAGCCAGACTCCGTTGGCGCTGACATAGAAGGTGTGGCCCGCGCGGTGCATCGCGGCCGCGTCCACCGACAGGACGACGGGGCGGCCGCGCCGGGCGCCGACCCTGGTCGCCGTCTCACGGTCGAGCGAGAGATGCACGTGTGTGCGGGCCATGGGGCGCAGACCCTCGCTGCGGATCGCGTCCAGCACGCGGCCCACCGTGCCGTGGTAGAGGTACACGGGCGGCTCGGCCGGCGGGAGAGCGAGATCGACCGGGACGGTGTGGCCCTGGCTCGCACGAATGCGGCCGTCCTCGACGGCGAAGCGCTGCTTGTCGTTGGTGGCGACGACAAGGTCGAGTTCGGCCCGGCTGATGGGGAAGTTGTTGCGGGCCGTGGCGCGCAGCAGTTCGTCGATCGTCACCCATCCGTTGGCGTCGAGCGTGATTCCGATCCGCTCCGGCTGGTGTCGCAGGTGTTTCGAAAGGTATTTGGACACCTTGATGGTGCGTCTGTCGTCCATCCCGTCAGAGTGCCCGCGGCGGTCGTTCACTCGCATCCGGATTTCACCCCGCTTCACTACAGCAATTTTATTCGCTGTAGCAATTTTCGTCCACAGGTTTGATCCACAACCAACGTGGCTTATCCACAGGTCAATTGGCGATTCTGTGGACAAGTCACTGAAGAATCAACCACTTTGGGTAATATGCGTTACTTCATCAGTGGGTGAGACAAGTGCATCCAATGTCCTTGATTGCACCTCGCGTTCTGCCGCTGCCGCGACGAAGGCGGACACGTTCTCCGGACCAACCAGTCGTTCTACGGAGCGGATCGTCTCCGATGACAGATCCACCTGGCGCGTCGTGGGGGTCGAGGCCTCCGAGGCGAGCGGGGTGTCGGAGCCGAGGTGGTGCCGCAGATGCCGGGTGGCGAACGTCCTCATTGCACGCGCCAGTTCGGCATCCACCGTCTGCTGAGCGAGTGGACGCAGCCTGCGCACCATGGCGGCCGCTTCTGCCGCGTCCGAGTCCGTCGGCGGGCGATGACCGAGATAGCGCGCGAAGACGTGCTCCGTGGTGAACTCCAGGAAGCGCGAGGCGATGTGCTCGACCTGGCCGCGAAGTGTCCTGAGATGGCCCGAGATTGCGCTGAGCGGTACACCGGCTGCATACAACTCGACTGCCACTGCCAGCTCTTGAGGGCTCGGAACCAGGAACTCGTCGTCCCGTCCCGGGATGCGTTCGAGTACGCCGAGCTCCACCGCCTCGGCGACCGCCTCGTCGTCCGGGCTGCCGCCGAACCTGGTGTTCAGCTCGGACCGGGTGATCCGGTCGGCCTGCTCGTCCGTCCAGGGGCCGTGCACCTCGGCGACGAGCCCGAGCACCCCGCCCAGGCCACGGCCCGTGTCCCACGCCTCCAGGAGTTCCTTGATACTGGCCAGGGTGTACCCGCGATCCAGCAGATCGGCGATCTGCCGGAGGCGGGCGAGGTGGGTGTCCCGGTACACATTGGCCCGGCCGCGCCGTTCGGGCGTCGGCAGCAGGCCGCGGTCCTGGTAGGCACGGATCGTACGGACCGTGGCACCGCTCGCATGCGCCAGGTCCTCGATCCGGTACTCGGTGACGGACCGGCCGGCCACCGCCGACGACTGCCCGGGGCCACTCACAGCGGCGGCTTCAGCCGGGCGATCCCGCGCAGCGCACCGGGACTGAACCGGGACAGGAACCGGGCGCCGCGGGCCTCCGGTGTCACCGGCACGACGGCCTGGTTGCGCATCACTGCCTTGAGGATCGCGTCGGCGACTTTCTCCGGCGGATAGTTGCGCAGTCCGTACAGCCGGCTGGTCCGCTTCTGCAGACGCTTCTCCTCCGCGGCGTCGGCACCCGCAAAGTGCGTCGTAGCGGTGATGTTCGTGTTGACGATGCCGGGACAGATCGCGCTGACCCCGATCGACCGGTCGGCGAGCTCGGCCCGCAGACACTCGCTGAGCATCAGCACGGCCGCCTTGGAAGTGCTGTAAGCGGGCAGCGCCCGGGAAGGCTGATAGGCGGCGGCGGAAGCCGTGTTGACGATATGGCCGCCCTGGCCGCGTTCGGCCATCTGCTTGCCGAAGATCCGGCAGCCATGGATGACACCCCACAGATTGACGTCGAGGACATTCTTCCAGTCCTCGCTCGTGGTCTCCAGGAAGGAGCCGGACAGGCCGATCCCTGCGTTGTTGACCAGGACGTCGACGATGCCGTACTCGGTGGCGACCTTCTCGGCGAGTTTCTCCATCGCCTGTTCGTCACTGACGTCGACCGCTTCGCCCCAGGCTGCCGGGGAGCCGATCAGCCGGGCCATCTCCGCCGTCCTGGCCGCTCCCTCCGCGTCCCGGTCCACGGCCACCACCCGTGCGCCCGCCTCGGCGAAGGCGAAAGCGGTGGCCCGCCCGATGCCGCCCGCCGCGCCCGTCACAAGGACCAGCTGTCCGCCGAACCGGTCCGCGTACTCCCCGGTCGGCGCGGTGTTCTGCACCGGCCGGCCGTCCTCCCGCGCCGCCTCGTTGGCTGCCACGAACTCACTGATCCAGGAGGCGAGCCGGTCCGGCCTGGTGCGCGGCACCCAGTGCTTGCCCGGCAGGGAACGGCGTACCAACTGGGGGGCCCAAAGGTCCAGTTGGTCGTACAGCTTCTCCGAAAGGAAGATGTCGCCGGTCGGCGTGATCAGCTGGACCGGTACATGTGCATAGGCGTCGGTACGGGGCCTGCGCAGCCGGGCCCGGACGTTGTCGCGGTAGAGCCAGGCGCCGTGCGCCGCATCGTCGGGCAGGGAGGGTGTCGGATAGTCACCCGCGGGCACCTTCTCCAGTCGCTGGAGAATCCACGGCCACTGCTTGCCGAGCGGGCCGCGCCAGGCGAGCTCGGGCAGGATCGGCGTATGCAGCATGTAGACGTACCAGGACTTGGCGCCTTGGCCGAGCAGCTGGCCGACCCGGCGAGGGGTGGGCCGGTTCATCCGCTGCTTGATCCAGTGCCCGAAATGGTCCAGGGAAGGCCCGGACATCGAGGTGAACGAGGCGATCCGGCCCTCGGTCCGCTTGACCGTGACGAACTCCCAGGACTGGACGGACCCCCAGTCGTGCCCGACCAGATGTACCGGCCGGTCCGGGCTCACAGCGTCGGCGACGGCCAGGAAGTCATCGGTGAGCTTCTCCAGGGTGAAGCCGCCGCGCAGGGGTGCCGGCGCTGAGGAACGGCCGTGCCCGCGCACGTCGTACAGCACGACGTGCCACTGGTCGGCCAGTTGCCTGGCGACATCCGTCCAGACTTCCTTGCTGTCCGGGTAGCCGTGCACGAGGACGATCGTCGGCCGTCCCGCGTCGCCCAACTCGGCGACACACAGCTCGATTCCGCCCGTACGCACCCGGCGCTCGCGCGCTCCCGGCAGGCTCATGCCGCCACCCTCTCCTCGGCCCAGCGCCGCACATGCGGCAGATCGTCGTCCAGCCAGAAGGCGCTCTGTTCGGGGTCCTTGGAGTCGGTGACCACCAGGATCTCCTCGAACTTGGCGCCCGTACCCCGGAATCCGAGGTGGGGTTCGACCGCCCACAGCCCGGGCTGCGGCGGATGGTCGGAGAAGCGGTATGGACTCCACAGCGGCGACCAGCCGTCCCGGTGTCTGTGCAGTGCGTCGCTCATCAGACCCTTGAGCGACTGGGTGCCGAAGCCGAACACACTGGGGGACCAGCGGTGCTCGGCGACGCGGTCGATCTTGTGGGCGATGACGCCGAAGGGGTAGGCGCGATGTCTGTTGACGTAGCCCTGCTTGATCATCAGGCGTTCGACGTCCTCGTAGATCTCGCGCAGCGAACGCCGCTTGCGCACCTCGCGCAGAATCAGCTCACGGTGGACTTCCAGATCGGCCAGGAGCTTGTCGTGCAGGGGACTGAGCCCGAGACAGCCGGAGTAGCCGATGTCCGCTGTGAAGCCCTTGTACACCGGGGCCATGTCGAGGATGAACGGCATCCCCGGCTCCAGCTTCCGGTTGGTCGGGAAGAACTGCAGGGGTATTTTGAAGCCGGCGAACGCCGTGCGGTCCCCGAACCAGGCGAAGGGGAGGTGGAACCAGTCCCGCACCCCGCGCTCGCGCAGCCAGTCGCGCTGCATGCGGGCGGCCTCGCGCTCGGTCACCCCCGGCGTGAGCCGTGCGGCGACCGCCTCGGCGCAGTCGTAGGCGAGACGTTGTACTTCTCTGAACCCCTGCAGCTCCGGGGCCGGTTCGTCCTTCACTGCCGAGGCCATGCCACCGTCCGTTCCCTGCCGTGTGCGGTACGTGCCCGTAACGTGACACCGATGAATGTGACAATGTCCGGCGACTACGTCAAGAGATGTGCGGAGACCTGTGGACAATCCGGGTCGGCCCTTTCTCCGCCCTCCGGGCTCCCCCCCGTGGTGGCCCCCTACGGGGCCGTACGCCTGGAGTCTGATGCGGATCCAGCCGCCAGGGCTGACGACCGGTGTGGTCCGCGCCACTATCTTCGAAGGCGTGACTGTGATCGCGACCGAAAGCCTGAGCAAGCGGTTCCCCCGGGTGACCGCGCTTGACCGGCTCTCCCTGGACATCGGACCCGGTGTGACCGGCCTGGTGGGTTCCAATGGAGCCGGCAAGTCCACATTGATCAAGATCCTGCTGGGTCTGTCTCCTGCCACTGAAGGCCGGGCCGCGGTGCTCGGACTCGATGTCGCCACCAGTGGCGCCGCCATCCGGGAACGGGTCGGCTACATGCCGGAGCACGACTGTCTGCCGCCGGACGTCTCGGCCACCGAGTTCGTCGTCCACATGGCGCGGATGTCCGGACTGCCGCCGACGGCAGCGCGCGAGCGCACCGCCGACACACTGCGCCACGTCGGTCTGTACGAGGAGCGCTACCGCCCCATCGGCGGCTACTCGACCGGCATGAAGCAGCGCGTGAAACTGGCCCAGGCACTGGTCCACGACCCGCAGCTGGTCCTGCTCGACGAGCCGACGAACGGCCTCGACCCGGTCGGCCGCGACGAGATGCTCGGGCTGATCCGCCGCGTACACACGGACTTCGGCATCTCGGTCCTGGTCACCTCGCACCTCCTGGGCGAGCTGGAACGCACCTGCGACCATGTCGTCGTCATCGATGGCGGCACACTTCTGCGCTCCAGCTCCACCAGCGACTTCACGCAGACCACCACGACCCTCGCGGTCGAGGTCACCGACAGCGACACCCACCCGGACGGCACCGATGCGCTGCGTCAGGTCCTCACCCGGGCCGGCGTCAAGCTCATGGGCCACGACGGTCTCGATGGGCAGGGGCTGCCCGGTGCGGGCCACATCCTGCTGGTCGAGGCGACCGGCGAGGAGACGTACGACATCGTGCGCGACAGTGTCGCCGGGCTCGGGCTCGGTCTCGTACGGATGGAGCAGCGGCGCCACCACATCGCCGAGGTCTTCCGTACCGAAGAGGCACCGCACGCCGCAGCCGTCACGCAGACCGTGTCCGCGGTTGTCGGGGCCGTACAGCAGAAGGGGAGCGGTCGTGATGAGCACTGAGACCGGAGCCGTGAGCGGGAGCGAGACCTCCCGGATCCACAACATCGGGTACCGCTCCTACGACGGCACGCGGCTGGGCCGCAGCTATGCGCGGCGCTCGCTCTACTCGCAGTCCCTGCGGGGTTCCTTCGGACTGGGGCGTTCCGCGAAGTCCAAGGTGCTGCCGATGCTGCTGTTCGGTGTGATGTGCATGGTCGCGGCGATCATCGTCGCGGTCGCCATCGCCGTCCCGGGGGCCACGGCTCTGCCGATCAAGTACACGGCGTTCGCGATCTATCTGCAGGCCGTCATCGGACTCTTCCTCGCCGCGCAGGCCCCGCAGTCCGTCTCCCGTGACCTTCGCTTCAAGAGCGTGCCGCTGTACTTCTCGCGGCCGATCGAGCGGGTCGACTATGTCGTCGCGAAGCTGACGGCCATGGCGTCCGCGCTCTTCATTCTCACCGGGGCGCCGCTCGTCATCCTCTATGTGGGCGCACTGCTGGGGAAGTTCGACTTCGCCGAGCAGACCAAGGGCTTCGCACAGGGGCTGGTTTCGGTGGCGCTGCTGTCTGTGCTCTTCGCCGGACTGGGCCTGGTGATGGCCGCGCTGACACCGCGCCGCGGTTTCGGTGTCGCCGCGGTGATCGCCGTACTGACCATCTCCTACGGCGCGGTCTCCACAGTCCAGGCCATTGCCTGGCAGACGGGTTCAGCGGGGGCCATCGAGTGGCTGGGGCTCTTCTCCCCCATCACGCTGATCGGTGGTGTACAGACCGCGTTCCTCGGGGCCAATTCGGCCTTCCCCGGAGCGGAAGGCCCGGGGGCTGGGGCCGGCGTGGTCTATCTGTTCGTTGTTCTCGCGCTCGTCGCCGGCTCGTACGCCGTACTGATGCGCCGCTACCGGAGGGTCGGGCTGTGACCACCATCGAGATCGACCACACCTCGCGCTGGTTCGGCAATGTGGTCGCCGTCAACGACGTGAGCGTGACGGTGGGCCCGGGCGTCACCGGGCTGCTCGGCCCCAACGGCGCGGGAAAGTCCACGCTGATCAATATGATGGCCGGTTTCCTCGCCCCGTCGACCGGCACGGTCACGCTCGACGGCCGGCCGATCTGGCGCAATGAAGCGGTGTACAAGGAGATCGGGATCGTGCCGGAACGGGAAGGGATGTACGACTTCCTGACCGGCCGCGAATTCGTCGTCGCCAATGCGGAACTGCAGGGACTCGGCGATGCGGCGGCGCAGAAGGCGCTGGCCACGGTCGAGATGGAGTACGCGCAGGACCGCAAGATCTCGACGTACAGCAAGGGCATGCGCCAGCGCGTGAAGATGGCGTCCGCCCTGGTCCACGAACCGCCGGTGCTGCTGCTCGACGAGCCGTTCAACGGGATGGACCCGCGCCAGCGGATGCAGCTGATGGCGCTGCTGCGGCGGATGGGGGCGGAGGGCCGTACCGTGCTCTTCTCCTCCCACATCCTGGAAGAGGTCGAACAACTCGCCTCGCACATCGAGGTGATCGTGGCGGGACGGCACGCGGCATCCGGTGACTTCCGGAAGATCCGCCGGCTGATGACGGACCGACCGCACCGCTATCTCGTACGTTCCAGCGACGACCGCGCCCTTGCAGCCGCGCTCATCGCCGACCCGTCGACGGCCGGTATCGAGGTGGACCTGGGCGAACAGGCCCTGCGTATCCAGGCGGTCGACTTCGGACGCTTCACCGAGTTGCTGCCGAAGGTCGCACGTGACCACGGAATCCGCCTTCTGACCGTTTCGCCGTCCGATGAGTCCCTCGAATCGGTCTTTTCCTATCTCGTAGCGGCCTGAGTAGTGGCCTGAAAGGAGCTGTGAAGCGTCATGTACGACCCCACAGTCGCCCGGCTCACCTACCGGGCCCTGCTCGGCCGGCGCCGGGCCGCCATCCTCTTCGTCCTGCCGGCGCTGCTGGTGATCATCGCCGTGGCGGTACGGGCGTTCGCCGGAGCCGATGACCAGGTCGCCTCGGATGTGCTGGGCGGCTTCGCCATCGCCACGATGGTGCCGCTGATCGGCGTGATCGCCGGAACCGGCGCCATCGGTCCGGAGATCGACGACGGATCGATCGTCTATCTGCTGGCCAAGCCGGTGAAGCGGCCGACGATCATCTTCACCAAGCTGATCGTGGCCATCGCCGTCACGATGGTCTTCTCCGCACTGCCCACGCTGATCGCGGGGCTGATCCTCAACGGAAACGGCCAGCAGATCGCGGTGGCTTACACCATCGCGGCGCTGGTCGCCTCGATCGCGTACAGCTCGCTGTTCCTGCTGCTGGGCACCGTCAGCCGGCACGCGGTCGTCTTCGGCCTCGTCTATGCGCTGGTGTGGGAGGCCCTGTTCGGCACTCTGGTGCCGGGGGCACGCACGCTCAGCGTTCAGCAGTGGTCCCTCGCGGTTGCCGAGAAGGTCGGCGGGGCCGGCGCGATCACCTCCGATGTCGGACTGCCGGTCGCGACGGTCCTGCTGGTGGTGGTCACGGTGGTGGCGACCTGGTACGCAGGTCAGAAGCTGCGCACACTGAAGCTGGCCGGCGAGGAGTGATCGGGGGTTCCCCCGGATACTTCTGCCGTGCTCCGTTTCTGATCACTTCGATCGTCGTCAACCCTCGCCTCCTGGGCGGGGGTTGACGCATTTCGGACAGTAGTACGCGTAACTGTACGGTTATCGGTTCGTTGTGCAGGGTGCGTGGAGGCGACTGGAATCTGTGGCGTCGTAGCTTTCGTGAAATCAGGGATTGCCGATGCCGGTGAGGGAGTACCCGCCGGGTCGGTCACCGAGTGAGTGGCAACCGTGAGCGTCCTCCGCCTTTCAAGCCCGGACGGGGCTGTCCATCGTCGGTTTCACGATCGGAAGGCATGTCCATGCCCATGGAAGTCGCCCTGCTCGAATCGCGTGCGCTGCGCGTCGAGCAGATGGGGCGCGTCGACGTCCTCGACAAGGTCAAGAGCCTTGTCATGCTGCCGGACGGAATTCACCTTCGCACAGAGGATGTGGCTCGTTACTTCGAAGTATCCACAGAAGTCATCAAGAAGGTCACCCAGCGGCATCGAGCCGAGGTCACAGAGAACGGACTCAGGCTGCTTCGCGGCTCTGAGCTGCGGGAATTCCATAGGGACATGTTGTCCCTATGGAGCAGTGAGGAGGTCGAAAGTTATCCACAGGCCGTCACTCAGCTCACCCTCTACACCCGCAGGACCGTGCTCAACGTCGCGATGCTTCTTCGCGACAGCGACATCGCCCGATGCGTCCGTACGTATCTGCTCGACGCCGAGCAGGACCTGCGCGCGGGCTACGCCGCGCTCGAACACCGCGTCACCCGGGTCGAGAGCTGCCTCGCAGGAGTGGGCAGCGCGCTTCAGGAGCTCGGGCCCGTCCTCAACCGGATGTCGCACCGGCTCGACAGCCTCGACCGGAGGGTGGACATCACACATCAGGTAGTCGGTGCCATGAGCGTGCGGCTGGGCCACCTGTCCGAGGACATCGTCCGTATCGACGGAAGGATGGATGATCTCGCCCGCCACCTGAAGGATCTGGGCCGCCGCAACAAGCAGCGCTGATCCGAAGGCCGTTCACGGCCTTTCGGTACTGCCCGGAAAACGGGTGGCACCGAAAGGTCGTTCCGGTCACAGTAGTTGGTGCAGCACACGCCGGAACCGGCGCAGCACGCCCCGACAGCAACAGCCGCACGCCGACATGCACGCCACAGGCCGGGAGAGGAGCGCGACGATGACCGAGAGTCCGAGTCCGTCGAGTTCCCAGCAGGGCGGGCCCGAGCCGGCACCGGAGTAGTCACCCACGACTCCGCCGTGCCGATCGGAGCAGAGGATGCCCGGGGCGGTTTCTGCGCATCGTGCGGCCGCCCTCCCGGAGGATTGGCCGAGTGGAAAGGCAGCGGCTTGCTAAGCCGTCGTCGGGGCCGTGAACCCCGCGCGCGTTCGATCCGCGCATCCTCCGCAACAGCAGTGTGGGGTACCAGTACGAGTGGAGCAGCCGTTCCAACTGCCCGCGCCCGTACCTCCGCCCGTACGACTAGAGCAGCCGCTCCAGCACCACAGCGATGCCGTCGTCCTCGTTGGACGCGGTGATCTCCTGGGCCACGGCCTTCAGATCCTCATGCGCATTGGCCATCGCCACACCCCGCTGTGCCCAGGCGAACATCGGGATGTCGTTCGGCATGTCACCGAAGGCCAGAGTGTCAGCGGCCTTCAGACCCAGCCGGCGCGCGGCCAGCGAGAGTCCGGTCGCCTTGCTCAGCCCCAGCGGCAGGATCTCCACGACACCAGGACCGGCCATGACCACGTCGACCAGGTTGCCGACGGCCGATCGCGCGGCCTTCGCCAGTGCGTCGTCGTCGAGATCGGGATGCTGGATGTAGACCTTGTTCAGAGGCGCCGACCACAACTCGGCCGGGTCCTCCGCGAAGACAGCCGGAAGCGGCCCTTCCTGTACGCGGTAGCCGGGGCCGACCAGCACTTCGCCGTCGAGCCCGTCGCGGCTCGCCGCCAGCGCCAGCGGGCCGACCTCGGCCTCGACCTTGGACAGCGCGAGACCGGCGAGCTGCCGGTCCAGCGTCAGCGAGGTCAGCAGCTTGCGCTCACCCGCGTGGTAGACCTGCGCGCCCTGGCCGCAGACCGCGAGCCCCTCGTAACCCAGGTCGTCCAGGATGTGCCGGGTCCACGGGACAGCGCGACCGGTGACGATGATGTGCGCGGCACCGGCCGCGGTGACCGCGGCCAATGCCTCACGGGTGCGCTCGGAGACCGTGTCGTCGTTACGCAGCAGAGTGCCGTCGAGATCGGTCGCGACGAGCTTGTACGGAAAGGTCACTTGGCGACCGGCTCCAGAACCTCGCGCCCGCCCAGGTACGGCCGGAGCACCTCGGGCACCCGTACGGAGCCGTCGGCCAGCTGGTGGTTCTCCAGGATCGCCACGATCGTGCGCGGTACGGCGCACAGCGTGCCGTTCAGCGTCGCCAGCGGCTGGACCTTCTTACCGTCGCGCATCCGGACGGACAGACGGCGCGCCTGGAAACCGTCGCAGTTCGAAGCGGACGTCAGCTCGCGGTACTTGCCCTGCGTCGGGATCCACGCCTCGCAGTCGAACTTGCGGGAGGCCGAGGCCCCCAGATCGCCGGTGGCGACATCGATCACCTGGAACGGCAGCTCGAGAGCGGTGAGCCACTGCTTCTCCCAGTCCAGGAGCCTGCGGTGCTCGGCCTCGGCGTCCGCCGGGTCGACGTACGAGAACATCTCGACCTTGTCGAACTGGTGGACACGGAAGATGCCCCGGGTGTCCTTGCCGTATGTACCGGCCTCGCGGCGGAAGCACGGTGAGAAGCCCGCGTACCGCAGCGGCAGCTTGTCGGCCTCGATGATCTCGTCCATGTGGTATGCGGCGAGCGGGACCTCGGAGGTGCCGACCAGGTAGAAGTCGTCCTTCTCCAGGTGGTACACGTTCTCCGCGGCCTGGCCGAGGAAGCCGGTGCCCTCCATGGCGCGCGGGCGGACCAGCGCGGGCGTCAGCATCGGGACGAAGCCGGCCTCGGTGGCCTGCGCGATTGCCGCGTTGACGAGGGCGAGCTCCAGCAGCGCGCCGACACCCGTCAGGTAGTAGAAGCGCGAACCGGAGACCTTGGCGCCACGCTCCATGTCGATGGCGCCGAGCTTCTCGCCGAGCTCCAGGTGGTCCTTGGGCTCGAAGCCCTCGGCCCCGAAGTCACGGATCGTGCCGTGTGTCTCCAGGACGACGAAGTCCTCCTCGCCACCGACCGGCACGTCCTCGTGGACGATGTTGCCGAGCCGAAGCATCAGGCTCTTGGCCTGGGCGTCGGCCTCGTCCTGTGCCGCGTCGGCCGCCTTGACGTCGGCCTTCAGCTGCTCGGCCTTCTTGAGGAGCTCGGCACGCTCCTCGGGCGAAGCCTTGGGGATGAGTTTGCCGAGCGATTTCTGCTCGGAGCGGAGTTCGTCGAAGCGGACGCCGGACGACCTGCGCCGCTCGTCGGCGGAGAGAAGGGCGTCGACGAGCGCGACGTCCTCTCCACGGGCGCGCTGGGAGGCGCGAACACGGTCGGGGTCCTCACGGAGCAGGCGAAGGTCAATCACCCCTCCAGGCTACCGGTGTGCGCTTCTCCAGCTCGAACCGATATTGCCAAGCGTGTCACTTTGCCCGAATTGCCTGAATTGGTAATGCTGGAGGGTATTACGTGGCCGAGTTGATCTCGATCGTCAATGAAAAGAGTTTATTCGCCTAAATGGGGCAGAAGGTATCGGCCATCTTGACGCATCCGCCTTGCCTGGAAGGGGAGTTGGGCATCACTTGTCCACAGGTGTTGACGCTCCCCAAAGTTATCCACAGGCTGTGAGGAAGATCTGTGGACATCGGAAAAGATCATTCCGAAAGCCGCTTGGGGGCTCACGGATTCCCCGTTCAAACCCACTTCAGACGCTCGTTCGGGTGGGAATTCGCCGCCCAAAAGAGTTGATCAATGGAATTCGGGTGACACGGGGCAACCTGGGCGACCTACCGACTTGTGGATGCGTCTGGGTCGACTGGAGCGATATGTCGACCATGTCGCATTGGAGTGTCGACTTGTCCCCAGGTCGAGAACCACCCCTGTGGATAACTCTGTGGATGATGAAAAGCGGTAGATAGCACCGGCGGCTCGGGGCGCACCAGCCCCGGGGCGCACCAGCCGACAGTCCCGGACCGCCGTCAGCCCCGGCCGTCCAGATTGCGGGCCAGCCAGTCGGAGGCCTCCGTGAACTCGGCGTCCGACGTCCCCGCCCGCAGTGGTCGTACATCCTGCAACGCCACCCCGGCCCGCGGGTACGAGCCGAGGAACCGTACCTTCGGGCAGATCCGCTTCAGCCCCATCAAGGCCTCGCCGACCCGGCGGTCCGCGATGTGCCCCTCGGCGTCCACCGCGAAGCAGTAGTTCCCGATGCCGGCTCCGGTCGGCCGCGACTGGATCAGCATCAGGTTCACCCCGCGCACCGCGAACTCCTGGAGCAGTTCGAGCAGCGCACCGGGGTGGTCCTCGCCCAGCCAGATGACCACCGATGTCTTGTCCGCACCCGTCGGCGCCGCCGGCCGTGCCGGGCGGCCCACCAGGACGAAGCGGGTCTGCGCGTTCACCGCGTCATGAATATCGGTCACCAGCGGTTCGAGACCGTAGGTCGCCGCCGCGAACTCACCGGCGAAGGCGGCGTCGTACCGTCCCTCCTGCACCAGCCGGGCACCGTCGGCGTTGGAGGCCGCCGACTCCCATACGGCGTCCGGGAGATGGGCGGCCATCCAGTTGCGCACCTGCGGCTGCGCGGCCGGGTGCGCGGTGACCGATTTGATGTCGGACAGCTTGGTGCCCGGCCGCACCAGCAGCGCGAAGGTGATGGAGAGCAGTACCTCGCGGTAGATCATCAGCGGTTCGCCGGTGGTCAGCTCGTCGAGCGTCGCGGTGATGCCGCCCTCGACGGAGTTCTCGATCGGTACGAGCGCTGCCGCGGCGGTCCCACTGCGTACCGCGTCCAGAGCCACCGGTACGGAGACCATCGGGACGAGTTCGCGGGTGGCGGCTTCCGGGAGCGTACGGAGGGCGACCTCGGTGAAGGTGCCTTCAGGGCCGAGATATGCGTAGCGCGTGGCGGACATACCGTCACCCTAATGTGCTCCGGTCTCTCAGGACTCCAGTAGCCGCTGACCCACGTATTCGCCGTTCGCCGCACCGCCCGGCACCGCGAACAGGCCGCTGGCCTCGTGCCGGATGAACGGCGACAGGGCATCGCCGCGGTCCAGCTTGCGCTGCACCGGAACGAACCCCCGCAGCGGATCCGCCTGCCAGCAGATGAACAGCAGCCCGGCGTCCGGAGTGCCGTCCGCCGAGATGCCGTCGTGGTACGAGAAGGGGCGCCGCAGCATGGCCGCGCCGCTGTTCTTCTCGGGGGAGGAAATCCGGGCGTGGGCGTTGTCCGGGATCAGGAGTTTGCCGTCGGGGCCAGCCTTGTCGAGGTCCATCGCGGTGGTCTCGGCGCCACCGCTCAGCGGAGCGCCGTCCCTCTTGCGGCGCCCTATGACCTGCTCCTGCCGTTCCACCGGGAGCTTCTCCCAGTCGTCGAGCAGCATCCTGATCCGCCGAACGACCGCATACGAGCCGCCTGCCAGCCAGTCGAACTTCGTATCGGTCCCGGCCGGTACGAAGATGCGCCGGTCGAAGTCGCTCTCGGCGGGCTTCGGGTTACCGGTGCCGTCTATCTGGCCCATCAGATTGCGGGCGGTCATCGGCTGCGCGGTGGCGCCGGGGGATCGGTTGAAGCCGTTCATCTGCCAGCGGACCCTGGCGGCCGGGGCGGCCTCCTTCTGCACGGCACGCAGCGCGTGGAAGGCGACGAGAGCGTCGTCGGCGCCGATCTGTACCCAGAGGTCACCGTTGGAGCGCTTGGCGTCGATGTGGTCGGAGGAGAACGGCGGCAGCGGGTCGAGTCCCGGTGGGCGGTGGCTGACCAGGCCGGTGCGCTCGAAGAAGGTGCGGCCGAAGCCGAAGGTGACGGTCAGCGAGGACGGTCCGGCGTCCAGCGCGATCCCGGTGTCATGGGCGGCGCCGTCCGCCGCGCCGCTGTCGGCGGCTTCGCCGGCCATCAGGCGCCGGGCCACGGCCGACCATCGACGCATCAGGGCAGCCGCTTCCTTCCGTCCCGCACCGGGCGCCAGATCGAAGGCGACGAGATGGCCGCGGGCCTGAAGCGGAGTGGTGATCCCCGGTTGATGTTTCCCGTGAAACATCACCTGGGTGGAGCCGACCGCGGTCAGAGCGGTCGGCTCGTCGGTCCGGGTCGCTGCATAGCCGGTCGCGCCGCCCGCCGCACCCAGTACCAGCCCGGTCGCGCCGGCCGCGCCCGCACTGCCGAGCAGCCGCCTCCGAGAGATGGCGCCGCGGCCACGGGCTTTGTCGTCCCCGCTGCCTGCGGAGGTCTTCCTGTTGCTGTTTCCGCTCACGATCCTGCTCAGCCGATCTTCACGTTCTTGTCGATGGTCGTCTGATCGATGTCCGACGTACGCACGGTCACCGCGACCTTCCAGTCGCCCGCCATCGGGATCTGGACGTTGCTCGCGGTCCAGTGGCCCTCGGTGAGCCGGACAGGGACGACGGGGAGCGGGCCGATGTCCTTGGACCCCAGAGTGAAGGCGAGCTTCAGCTCGGGGACGTCCATGGCCTTGCCGTCGATGCTGTTGATCCAGATGTGGAGTTCATTGGCACCGGTACGGGCGGGGTCGATATCCATCCGCACCGTTCCCTTGCCGTTCTTGCCGCCTGTGTCGAAGGGCAGCGTCAGATTGACCGGGCCTTCGGTCGCGGGGGCGGCTGCCGCCGTCGAGGCGCGGGCCGCCTCTTCCTCGGTACGTCCCGGCTCGGTCGAGGTCAGTACGGTCGTCACGGCCAACAGCGCCACGGCGACCCCTACTTCCGCCAGCACCGAACGGCGGAGGCC
This sequence comes from Streptomyces sp. NPDC037301, assembly GCF_055602785.1. Taxonomy (NCBI): domain Bacteria; kingdom Bacillati; phylum Actinomycetota; class Actinomycetes; order Kitasatosporales; family Streptomycetaceae; genus Streptomyces; species Streptomyces sp. NPDC037301. The sequence continues at coordinate 26,659 of NZ_JBVJWD010000004.1, read as the reverse complement.
GGACCGGTCGGGGTCGGCATCGCGGATCCGCTTCTTCTCGGCGGTGGCCACGGCGGCCCTCTGCCGGGCGAGCTGGGCCGCCCGCGCGGGGTCCTCGGCCACGGCGTCCGATGCACCCGGGGCCGGGGACTCCTCGAATTCGACTTTGTCCCTGGCGTCGGCCCGGAGCTCCGCTCCCTCCCCGCCGGTTCCGCTCGTGATCAGCCGTGCGGTCCAGCGACGCGAGATCCAGGCGATCCCGACCAGGACGCCAACGAGCCCCACCTTCACGAGCAGCAGCTGCCCGTACCCGGTGCCGGTGAGCGCGGACCAGGTGCCGACCTGGCGCCAGGACTGGTAGATCCCGGTTGCGGTGAGTACGAGCACGCTGCCGAACGCGATGCGGGAGAAGCGCCGCACGGCCGCGGCTTCGATGTCCGGTGTCCGGTACAGGGCGACCAGCAGGGCCGCCAGCCCGCCCAGCCAGGCCGCGACGGCCAGCAGATGCAGCACGTCGACCGGCATGGCGATGCCCGGCTGGATCCCGGTCGAGGCGTGTTCGGCGAGTGCCCAGGTCCCGGAGATCCCGGCGGCGATCACGGTGCCGCCGATGGCCAGACCGAAGGTGAGGTCCTTCTTCTCGCGTTCGTCCTCGCGCTTCGCATACGCCCCGAACAGCACGGCGACGAAGAGTGCGGAGGCGCCGAGCAGCAGCAGCCGGGATACGAGTGCCGCCCCGGGCTTGGTGTCGAGCACGGCCTTCAGACCGTCGAGGTCGAAGGCGTCCGCGAGCTTCCCGGAGCCGGTGTACGGGTTGCGCAGGAGCAACATGGCCAGGGTGGCCGCGGTGAGGGTCATCCAGCCGCGTACGACCAGGCGTTGCAGGGGGCGCGCACCCGCCCCGCGCTGCCAGCAGGCCAATACGAAGGCGGCGCCGCCGGCCAGCAGGATGAAACCGGCGTATGCGGCGTAGCGCGCGATGCCGTAGAGGGTGCCGACGAGGCCGCCCCCGGCCTCGTCCGTCGGGAGGGCGACGATGGTCTTGGAGGGGGCTCCGACGGAGAAGGTGAAGGCGCCCGAGACGGGGTGGCTGTCCGCGGAGACGGCTTGCCAGGCGACGGTGTACGTACCGTCGGGCAGCCCGGTGTGCAGTGAGACGCCGTACTTCACGGTGGAGCCGCTCTGCAGATCACGCGGTGCGATGCCGGTGTCGGCGCGCTTGCCGCCCGGGTCCAGGACCCTGATGGAGTCGTCGCCCATGGCGACCTGCTCGGAGAAGGTGAGAGTGACTTCCTTGGGAGCGGTGTCGACCACCGCCCCGTCCTGCGGATCGCTCCCGGTGAGCGCGGCATGCGCGGACGCGGGGCCCGCGCCGCCCAGCAGCAGGCCGAACACCATGCCGACAAGGGCGGCGAGGAGTGCGGCCGCGGCGAGTGGGCGGCGTGGCGCGTGAGTGGACGGGGACGGTCCGAAGTGCGGGGCGGTGGCTGTCATGGCGAGTCAGTCCCTCACTACTTCTTCGGGTTGTGGGTGGTCTCCTTCACGGGAAGGTCGACCTTTATCGGGTCGGCCTTCTCGAAGTGCAGCTCCACGGACACCTTCTCGCCCTGCTTGGGCTGCTGCTTGAGCTTCATGAACATGATGTGGTTCCCGCCGCGTTCCAGATCCAGCTCGCCGCCCGCGGGCACCTCGAAGGACGTCACCATGCGCATCGTCTGGTTCTTCGTCTCGTGGATCGTGACGTCGTCCGAGAGCGGGCTGGTGACCGAGGTGAGCCGGTCGGACGTGCTGCCGCTGTTCTTGACGACGAGGAAACCGGCCGCCATGTCGCTGACGGGCTGAGGCATGAACGCGCCGGTCACCTTCAGCTCGGGCTTGCTGTCCGAGGACGAGCACCCCGCCAGTGTCAGCCCGGCGGTGAGGGCGATGACGCCGGCGAAAGTGGTGCGGCGGTTCACGGAGTCTCCCCCTTGATGATCTTGGGGAGGTCCTTGGTGTAGTCGTCGGGCGAGGTGTCCTCGCTGTATATGAGGTACCCCTTGTCGGTCTTCGGGGAGAACGCGATGACCTGGGAGCCGTGCATCGAGGTGATCGTGCCGTCCTTCTCCTTCTTCGGGGCGTCGATCCCGATGCCGGTCTGGCGCGCGCCCGCCTGGATGGTCGGGAAGTCGCCGGTGAGGCCGATGAAGGAGGCGTCCTGGGCCTTGAGCCAGCTGCCCAGTGAGGCCGGGGTGTCCCGCTCGGGGTCGGTGGTCACGAAGACGACCTGGAGCTTGTCCTGGTCGGCCTTGGGGAGGGACTTCTTGGCGATGGCGATGTTGCTCATGATGAGCGGGCAGACGTCGGGGCAGTTGGTGTAGCCGAAGTAGATCAGCGTCGGCTTGCCCTTGGTCTGCTCACGGAGGTCGTACTTCTTGCCGTGGGTGTCGGTGAGGACGAGGTCGGGCTTGGTGAACGGCTGGTCGAGTACCGTCGCGGCCTTGGTCTTGGCCTGGACGGACACATCGGCGACGGGCTTCTTCGCGCCGTCGTCGCTGCTGCCGCAGGCGGACACGGTGAGTGCGGCCGCGGCGACGAACGCCGCGGCCAGCACCGTTTTCTTACGCATGGAGCACTGATTCCTGGTGGGTCGGTGGGACTGATGGGGCTGTGGGTCAGGCGGTGCGGCGGCGGCCGGCGAGGATGCCGAAGGTCACCCCCGCGGCGCCGATGACGATGCCGACGATGCCGAGGACGCGGGCCGTGGTGTCACTGGAGGACTCGTCCGACGCGGCCGTCGTCTGCTTGTCCGCTGCCTTCGCGGTGGCGCCGGCGGCCGCGCTGTGCTCATCGGCGGTCGCCGCGGTCAGCTTGAGGACCGGTGCCGGGCTCTCGGGCTCGGCGGCGCCGTCCTTCTGCTCCTCGATCCAGCGGACGACTTCCTTGTTGTCGTACGTCTGGATGGCCTTGAACACCAGCTGGTCGGCGTCCTCGGGAAGCTGGCCGATGGAGAGCGGGAACTGCTGGAAGTCGCCCGGGCGGATGCCGCGCTCGTCCTTGTCGCCCTTGGCCGTCCAGGTGACCTTGGAGACGGCCTCGTTGATCTTCTGGCCGTGCATCTCGAGCGGCTTGGCCAGCTTGCTCTTGGTGACCTCGATGTCCCAGCCGGGCACGGCCTGCGGCATGACGGAGGCCAGCGGGTGGTCGGTCGGGAAGTTGACCTCGACCTTGGTCGTCGAGGCGTCGTCGCGCTCGTTGGGGACCTTGAAGTTGACGGTGGCGTAACCGCCCTTGGCGGCCTCGCCCTGGGGTTGCACGCTGACGTGCGCGGAGGCCGTACCGGCGAGGATCAGCACGGTGGACGCGGCGATGCCGCCGGCGAGGGCGATGCGGGAAACGTTCATGACAGGTATCTCTCCACAGAAGCACGAAGGAAAGGCGGTCCGGCGCGCGGGTGCGCGACGGCATCGCGACACCTCTACCTCACGTGCGGCGTGCGTACGCCTACTCGCATGGCACCGGGTGGGTGCGTGAGTCGAGTCGTGTGTGCATCGAGTGGAGGGTGTCGCGTCAGGCTGCGAGTGCGTATACGGGTGGCGGCCCGCGCCTGATCACCATGTGCTGCAAGGGGCCCCCGGTGGCCGGGGCCGGGGCGTCGACTGCGGTACGGGGGGTGCGCGGCCCGGTTGCCGGGCCTCCGGGAAGTCCGGCGCGCAGGGCGTTCACGAGCGCGAGCGCGGCGCGCAGAGCACGCAACCGGGCTCCGGCCGCGATCTGCTGGGCGCTGTGCGCGGAGAGCCGGGCCAGCCGGAACAGGGCGATCTCGCCGCGTCGCAGCAGCCAGCCGGTGGCAACGGCGGCCAGCAGGTGGCCGAGCAGCATGGGCAGGCTGGGCAGCATGCCGGCAAGGGCGGTCGGGTCCGAGCCGGTTGCGGAGGGCATCTGCTGGTGTCCGCCGGCCGTCACCGACGCCGGGTCGATGCCCGCGGCGGTGACGATGCGGTGCGCTTCGGCGGCGTTCAACTGCGCGGGTCCCATGCCGCACACGAGACTTGCCGCGAACCGGATCAGTGAGTCGTCGCCCGCCGCGGTGTTCGTCGAGGTGGTGTGCGCACCGACGCCGAAGAGGGTGTGAAGGGCGATCTGTCCGCCGGCCAGCACGGCGGCGATGGACGGCAGTGAGCGCTCGCGTCCGGCGAGCGGTGCCGTCACCGCGAAGATCCCCAGGAATCCGGCGAGCAGGGTCCACCAGGGGACGGCTGCGCAGGAAGCCAGGGAGTGACCTGCCGCGGACAGCGCGACACAGACCGCGGTGAACACCGCGGCCCTCAGGAGCCGCAGACCGGCTCCGGCGCGCGCGACAGGCATAGACATGGCGGGGTCATCATCGCACCGTGCTTCGGGCCTCCGTACGGCAGGTCCGGAAGGTCACCTTCCGTCCGACTGGATGCGGGCCGTGGCCGCTGCGACCGGTTTGGACACCGGTCGGGGCCATCGGCCGGGTCTGGCATACACGGGTGTACGGAGTGCTGGTATCCGCCGAATGAGCGGTCTCACATCCGGTCTGTGCTTACGAACGGTCCTGCGCGGCAATACGTATCGGTATGTCGAGCCGCAGCCAGGAGGCTGGAGCATGAGCATCTGGTGGTCCCTCCATTTGCGGCGCGAGGCTGCGAGCGTTCCGCTCGCCCGTCGTTTCCTGCTGGGCGCGATGGAGACCGCGGGCGTGGATCCGGAGATCTCCTTCGACCTTTCGGTCGCGCTCAGCGAGGCCTGTGCCAACGCTGTTGAGCACGGCGGTGACCACAGGGTCCAGGGAGAACAGAGCGTCGGCCGGGATCTGTGGGACGTATGGGACGAGCCCGCAGGGACGGCCTGTGGGCAGTACCGGGTCACCGCCTATCTGGACGGCGAGAAGTGCCGTATCGAAGTCACCGATTCGGGGCCCGGTTTCCCCGCCCGGCGCGCGCTGCGCACTTCCGCGCAGCAGCACGATCCCCAGCTGTACCCGTCGCTCAGTGCGGAGGACGGCCGGGGTCTCTGTCTGATCGAGCAGCTTGCCGATCACGTCCACTTCGGCAACCGTCCCGGCCGTGGCGCCGTGGTGACTTTCGACAAGGTCCTGAAATGGCGGAAGGGCGCCCTGCTCATGGTGTCCTGAGCGGGGCGCCCTTCGAAGCGCGGAGGTCCGTCGCCGGACCTGCCGGACGTTCCGGATCAGCCCTTGAGCTGAGCCATCCACGCCTCGACCTCGTCGGCCCGGCGCGGCAGCTTGTCGGAGAGGTTCCGGTTGCCGTCCTCGGTGACGAGGATGTCGTCCTCGATCCGGACGCCGATGCCCCGGTACTCCTCGGGGACGGTCAGGTCGTCGGTCTGGAAGTACAGACCGGGCTCGACCGTGAGACATACGCCGGGCTCAAGCGTTCCGTTGACGTACGTCTCGGTGCGCGCGGCGGCGCAGTCGTGGACGTCCATGCCGAGCATGTGGCCGGTGCCGTGCAGCGTCCAGCGGCGCTGGAGGCCCAGCTCCAGGACCTTGTCCACGGACAGGTCGCCCAGCAGGCCCCACTCGACGAGCTTCTCGGCGAGCACGCGCTGCGCGGCGTCGTGGAAGTCGCGGTAGTCGGCACCGGGCTTGACGGCTGCGATGCCCGCTTCCTGGGCTTCGTACACGGCGTCATAGATCTTCCGCTGCAACGGCGTGAACGTGCCATTGATCGGAAGGGTGCGCGTCACGTCGGCGGTGTAGAGGTCATCGGTCTCCACACCGGCGTCGAGCAGCAGCAGCTCGCCGGAGCGCACCGCGCCGTCGTTGCGCACCCAGTGCAGGGTGGTGGCGTGCGGGCCGGCCGCGCAGATCGAGCCGTAGCCGATGTCGTTGCCCTCGATGCGGGCGCGCAGGAAGAAGGTGCCCTCGATGTAGCGCTCGCTCGTCGCCTCGGCCTTGTCGAGAACCTTGACGACGTCCTCGAAGCCGCGTGCGGTGGCGTCGCAGGCCTTCTGCAGTTCCGCGACCTCGAAGGCGTCCTTGACCAGTCGGGCCTCGGAGAGGAAGACGCGCAGTTCCTCGTCGCGCTCCGCGGTGACCTTGTCGGTCAGCGCGGCCTCGATGCCGGCGTCGTGGCCGCGGACGTTACGGACCGGGCCGGTGGCCTCGACCAGCGTGGCCGGGAGCTCGCGCACATCCTTCGCCGGGATGCCCAGCAGCTGCTCGGCCTCGGCGAGGGAGTGGCGGCGGCCGACCCACAGTTCGCCCTGGCCGTCGAGCCAGAACTCGCCGTTCTCGCGGTTGGAGCGCGGCAGCAGGTGGATGGTCGCCTCGTGCCCGTCCTGGGTCGGCTCCAGCACGAGGACGCCGTCCTGGGTCTGGTCGCCGGTGAGGTACGCGTACTCGGTGGAGGCGCGGAAGGCGTACTCGGTGTCATTGGAGCGGGTCTTCAGCTTGCCCGCGGGGATGACCAGACGCTCACCGGGGAAGCGCGCGGAGAGCGCGGCGCGGCGGGCGGCGGTGTGCTCGGCCTGAGCGATGGGTTCGAGGCCGTGCAGCTCGGTATCGGCCCAACCGGACTTCATGTTCGCGGCGAGTTCATCGGAGACGCCCGGGTACAGGCCGTTCTTCCGCTGCTTGACCGTCTCTTCTTCTTCGGTCTCCGGGTTCTCCGGGGTGAGCTCCTCAGCCACGATTTGTCTCTCCTTGATACGACACTGGACCCCGTCCATCGTACGGGCGTACGGAAGGGGGCACAGGGCCGGAAGACCTGTTACGCGGCCTGGCCGCGGCGGGTTGCACAGCGCAGTCGGGGCGGGCCGGCCGGCTCAGTCGAAGCGCGCGGCCAGAATGACCACGTCCTCCGTGCTGTTGCCCTGGTCGAGCCCGTTCGGCAGCACGGTCCGCAGCACATGGTCGGCAACGGACCCGGCGTCGTCACGCAGCGCCTTCGGTACGCACGCCGCCGCCGTGTGGAGCCGTGCGAACGCCCGGTCCATCGAGTCGCCGGTGCGGCGCAGCAGCCCGTCGGTGTAGAGGAGCACGGTCTCGCCGGGCGCGGGAGTGATCTCCACGCTGGGCGCCTCCCAGCAGGCGAGCATGCCCAGCGGTGCGGAGACCGAGGTCTCGATGAACTCGGTGCGCCGGTCGCCGATCACGAGCGGCGGGGTGTGGCCTGCGCCGGCCAGCAGGATCTTGCGGCGGGCGGGTTCGCAGTAGGCGAACAGGGCGGTTGCGGAACGGGCGGGTTCGGTCAGCCGCAGCAGCAGTTCCAGATCCGAGAGCACGGCGACCGGATCCTCGCCCTCCATCACCGCGTACGCCCGCAGACCGGCACGCAGCCTGCCCATGGCGGCCAGGGCGCTCGGGCCGGAGCCGCTCACCGAGCCCACGGCGAGACCGAGCGCACCTTCCGGCAGGGCCAGCGCGTCGTACCAGTCGCCGCCGCCCTGCGGTGCCGTGCGATGGCGTGCGGCCAGCTGTACGCCGGTGACCCGGGGCAGTCGGCTGGGCAGCAGCTCCTCCGTGACGGTGGCGACATCTGCCCTGGCCCGCTCCAGCTCCAGCAGCCTGGCCAGATGCTCGCCGGCGTATCCGGCGTAGAGGCCGATGAGATGGCGCTGGCGTTCCAGTGGTTCGGCGGGTTCGTCGTACAGCCAGACGGCGGCGCCGAGTCTGCCGGTCGCCTCGGCGGTGAGCGGCAGGGCGTAGCTGGCGGCGTATCCGAGCCGGGCGGCGACCTCGCGGCGGCGGGGATCCAGGCTGGTGTCGCCGAGCAGATCGGGGGTGGTCTGTGCTCCTTCGGCGTCCGGGAGCCCTTCCAGGATCCGGCCGTAGGAGGTGGCGCTGCGTGGCACTGTCTCGATGTGCCCGAGCTCGGCATGGGCGAGTCCGAGGCCGATGGTGCTTACGGGGCCGCGGTGGTCGGACGGTTCGAAGACGACCAGACCGCGGCGGGCACCGACCAGGGCGGCTCCGGCGTCCAGCAGTTCGTGCAGCGCGTCGTCGAGCGTGCTGGTTCTGGCCAGTCGCTCGGTGAGTTCGTGCAGCGTGGTGAGGTCGGAGACCCAGCCGGCCAGCCGGTCCTGGATGAACGCTCCGGGGGCGGCCGGTACTTCGGACAGAGAACCGGCAGTGTGCGCTGAAACAGGAACCATGGGATCGATTCCAGCCACTTTCGGCAGGTGCGGGGCGCTCATGGCAGTCGGCTTTCCAACCGGTGCGTTTCGTCGAATAGCATCGCAAACCCCCATGTCATTCTGCGCCGCTATCAGTGCATCCACGTGTACACGTTGCATCCACATGTACACGCACAAGTAAGGCCATGTCCAGCATTGTCCCTGCGGGATTTATGGTGTCCAAGTGACTCATAAGTTGGCCAAAAAATGCACCCTATGGCGGCTATTTGCGGTCGACTGGGTGTGCTCGACAGGGGGTGTTCTCGGGGTGAAGTCCCAGAGGGAGCGTCATTTCGGGCATGCTGGGTACGTAATCGATGACGACCAGGGGCAGTTCTGATCGCCCCGGAACCTGGCAGCGGGCCCGGACGTCCTCATCTGTGACGGCCACGCCCCCCACCCCCGAGTGGCGGGGTTTGCACCTTGGGACGGCAGGCGCGATACGTGCGCTGCTCCTCGCCATGGCTTGTGTCCGGACCCGTCTCGCCCTGCTCGACCCGGCTCAGCGCATGCTCGGTACCGACGACCCACCCGTACCGCAGATTTGAAGAGCATGTACGCACAGTGAAGTGATGAACGCGTGCTGTGATGTGCGCGTGGTGTGATGTGGACCCTCGGCGTTCAACGGAAAGGAACGAGCGCTCATGCGCGAGATCCTCGGAAGGCGACGCAGGCTCCGGCTCCGGCGCAGGGTGAGGCCCGCCCAACTGGACGCGGTCCTGACCTGTGCCACCGCATGGCAGTGGCCCGTGCTCCCCGGAGTGGGACTCGAGGCGGCCGGTGGTCGCGGTGACCGTGGTCGTGGCTGTGCCTGTCCCGATCCCGAGTGCGCCGTACCCGGCGCACACCCCTTCGATCCCGGTCTCCTCGCAGCGACCACCGACGAGCGCATGGTGCGCTGGTGGTGGGCCAACCGGCCCACCGCCCCGATCGTGCTGGCCACCGGCGGACGCGCTCCGTGCGCGCTGAGCCTGCCGGCCGTGGCGGCCGCCCGGGCGCTGGCCGAGCTGGACCGGATGGGTGCGCGGCTCGGCCCCGTGGTGGCGACGCCGACCCGGTGGTCGCTGCTGGTCGCTCCGTACACCCTCGAACGGCTCGGCGAGCTGCTGCACGCCAAGGACCGGGTGCCCAGCTCGCTGCGTTTCCACGGCGAGGGCGGCTATCTCGTCCTTCCGCCGTCCGAGGTGGGGGCAGGGCAGGTGCGCTGGGAACGGGCTCCTTCCCCGATCTCCCGGCCGCGCCCGGACAGGGGGGAGCCTGTCCCCGGATCCGCCGCGCCGTGGCTGCCGGATGTGGGGGCGGTGCTCGATGCACTGGTCGAGGCGAGCAACAGCGCACCGGACGGCGGAAGCCGGCTCGCCTACTGACGAGTGGTCGGCGGGCGGTTGGCGGGTGCGCCGCGCCCCTGTGGGGGCGGAATCCGTGGTCGGCTCACTCGTTCGGACGTGAGTCGACCTGAGTTCCCGGTGTAAATGGGCGTTCTGTACCGGGATGTTCATATTCCGCTGATATCTCCGACGGACCGTCAGGAATTCGGGCGAAGCCGACAGGCATCGACGGATGCCGACAGGTGAGGTCGCGTGATCGGTATCGCGGGTGTGACAGCGTTCACGGCTCCGGTTCCGCGCCCGCCGTCTCCCGTCTTCTCCCGGCTACTCCATCAGCCCCGATCTCATGCCGGTCAATGCAAAGTCTGCCGCTGCAAAGCACTTCGGTGCAGGGATTTCTGATGGATCTTCCGGGGCCTTCTCGAAGCATTCTTCGAAGATTTATTCGAATGGTTCTGTGAAGGGGTATTCATAAGGGAGTTCCGGCTTCTGTTCGAGGCCGGTCGCTCCGGCGGGGCCGATGGCGCGTCGGTGGAGGAGGCTCCGCTGTCGATGGCGGCCCGTCGTCAATCCGGGCTCTGTCGCGCCGGGTTGCCGCCGGTGCACAGGTGCTGGGCTGCCGGGGTCCGACGTGAAGGCGAGGGCCGGGTTGCATCGGTGAGGGGATCGTGCGCGGGCTCGTGCGCCGCGTCGCGCGCTGTGCGCCGTGCCCGGAAATGAGGATGCCCGGTCGCTGGCGACGGGGGATGCACCAGCGACCGGGCTTCTAGAACGGTAACAAGAGATCTGCCGTTCGCAAATTCGATCTCGCGTATTAGGACAGCGATTTACCTGTGAGTACGGCGAGTTGTGACATGCATCACCGAACGGACCCGGGGGTTGTCACTGTCAGCTGAGCGTCACTTGGCGGTTGGTGAGCCCGCCACGGGCCCGCCGCTCCTCGGCGGTGAGCGGTGCGTCCGAGGCGAGCGCCGCCGTCAGCCGCTCCGCGAGCTCGGCCGCGGGCTTCTCGCACTCCGCGGCCCCCATCGCGCTCGGCAGATCCCAGACCGGGACCATCAGCCCGTGCGCCCGGAAGGAGCCGACCAGCCGCGTCCCCTCGCCCAGCGAGGAGGTGCCTGCGGCGTGCAGCCGGGCGAGCGCGTCGAGGAGCTGCTCCTCGGGGTGCGGCATGACCCAGCGCAGGTGGTTCTTCTCCGGGGTCTCGCACCAGTACGCGGCGTCCACTCCGGAGAGCAGGGCCGTCGGGATCGCCGCCTCGTTCGCGCGCTCCAGGGACGCGGACACCTCGGGCGTGGCGTTCTCCGCGTCCGGAACCCAGAACTCGAAGCCGGAGTGGACAACGGGCTCGAACGCCGCATCGGGGTCGAGTACGTCCTGCAGCCGCGGACCGTCGGCCGGTGCGCGCCGGGCGGCCACGGGCGAACCGGGCTCGGCGGCCAGCGCCCGCTGCAGCGTGTCCGCGAGGTCACGGCTGAGGTCACCGGACGGGGTGTCGTTCTGCAGGGCGAGCAGCACCGAGCCGTCGTCGCGGCGGAGCGCCGGCCACGCCATGGGCAGGACCGTCGCGAGAGTCACGGAGGGCACACCTTCGGGCAGCCCGCCCTTCAGCGTCAGCTCGACCGTTGCCGCGGGTACCAGCTCTCGCAGGGCGACCCAGTCGCACTCGCCGGCCAGGCCCTCGAAGGGGCGGTGGACGAGTTCGGTCACCGCCTGGGCGGCGGCGCGGCCGTGACACGCCTTGTAGCGGCGGCCCGAACCGCACGGGCAGGGCTCGCGAGCCCCGACCACAGGGATCTCGCCGTCCTTGAGTTGCTGCTTCCCGGCCTTGGTCTGAGGGCGCTTCTTGGCCATGGTGGGCTTTCTCCCGATTGCGACAGTGCGGTCTGGGCCGCGAGCCTAGCTGCCCGTGTCGCGTCCGGGACACATCCGCCTGCGCGCCCGGCGAGACGGGATTGCGGAATGCCCGCGCGTACGCCTGTCCATCGACACGTGTGCCGGTAGGGGCGCTCGTATCGCCGCCGTCACCGCAGACATCCGTACCCGTGCGGGAACGTCAGCTCATGTCGTCGAAGGCGTCCGCGAAGCCCGGCCCGTCGAGCCCCGACACACCCCGTACTCCGGACACCCGTCCGTGCCCCTCGCTGACGAGGACCCAGACGGTGACCTCGCCGGACGAACTGTCGCGTACGCCCCACTCCTCGGCGAGCGCGCTGATGATGTTGAGCCCGCGGCCGCCGCGCGCCGTCACCGACGGTGTGGCCGGAATCGGTCGGGTCGGACCGCCTCCGTCCGTGACTTCGACGGTCAGGCCGCCTGTTCTGTCCACGCGCCATGCGGCACGGATGTCGCCGTCACCCACATCTGTGTGTCGCCCCAGCGGCCTGCCGTGCCGACAGGCATTGCTGAGTAGTTCGGAAAGGATCAATACAGCATCGTCGACGACCGAATCCGGCATCCCGTAGCTGCGCAATTGCTCGCGCATCCGGTGCCGTGCCCGACCCACGCCCGCAGGGCCATGGGGTACGGCCATGCTCGACGACGTGGGCACTTCCTGTGCCACCACCAACGCCACCCCCGAGACCTCCTTTGCCCCACGCCACGGAGTGGATGCCCTCCTGGGCTGGACCGGAAACCGGCCAATCGCCTGCCAGTGACGCACTCGTAACGATCGAATACGGTTCGAATGCGCCGGTGTACTCCGTGTAACTGATGTTAAGAGCGTCCCAGTTGTGACAGAACCTGTTTCGGGCGGTTCGTGATGATTGCCTCGACGCCGAGATCGATGCAGAGCTCGATGTCCTCGGGTTCGTTGACCGTCCAGACGTGCGCGCGATGGCCCGCACGGTGCAGCCGCTCGATGTAGCCGGGGTGACTGCGTACGATCCGCATCCCCGGGCCGGCGATCCGCGCCCCGGCCGGCAGTCGCCCGTCACGCAGGCGCGGCGAGACGAACTGCATCAGATAGACGGTGGGCAGGGTGGGGGACGCGGCCTGGATGCGGTGCAGGGAGCGTGCCGAGAAGCTCATGATCCGTACCGGCGAAGGGCCTTCGGCCGGCGGGACGTCGAGCTCGAAGCGCTTCAGCAGATGCAGCAGCCGCTCCTCGACCTGGCCGGCCCAGCGGGTGGGGTGCTTGGTCTCGATGGCCAGCTGGAGCGGGCGCCCGGCTGCCCGTGTCTCGGCGACCAGTTCGAGCAGTCGCTCCAGAGTCAGAACGGAGGTGAGCTCCCCCGGTACCGGATCCCAGTCCGGGGACTCCGACTCCTCGCGGTCCTTCCAGGAGCCGAAGTCGAGGGCGGCGAGCTCGGAGAGCTCCAGCGCGGAGACGGCGCCCCGGCCGTTGGAGGTGCGATTCACCCGGCGGTCGTGTACGCAGACGAGGTGGCCGTCGGCGGTGAGCCGTACATCGCACTCCAGCGCGTCGGCGCCGTCCTCGATCGCCTTCCGGTATGCGGCCAGGGTGTGCTCGGGGGCGTCGTCGGACGCGCCTCGGTGGGCAATGACCTGGATGGAATGGTGCGTGGATTGCTGCCGTGCGTGGGTCACTGCGTCATCGTGTCACCGAGAAGCGACTGCTGCGTACAGCTCGCGCCACGGGTGTCCGCACCTTGCGACGCGGCTGTGGGTACCTCGTAGCGGGAGACCGTTTTGCCGGATGTAAAGATTGGTGTGCGGATGCACAGGTCCTGCTTACAGTGGCCTGACGTGCCTTGGGAAAAGCTGTCCCGGGACACGTACACAGCGGATCTCTTGCCGAAAATGATGTGAAACCGAGGAGTTAAAGAGCTGTGAGCACAGAGAACGAGGGCAACGAGGGCACTGCGGCCGAGGCCGTTCCGTCCGTTCCGTCCGCACCTCCAGTGCCGGCCGATGCTCCTCAGGGGTCACCTGAGAGCACGCCCGACGCCCCGGCGTACCCGCAGACGCCGGACGCGGCAGCCGCGCAGCAGTCGCCCCAGGCGCAGCAGCCGTACCCTCCGACGGTGGAACCGGCCACCGCGACCGCCCCCATGGCTTCCGTGCCGGGTACGCCTCCCCCGGGGCTCCAGTCGGCCGCCGAAGCCAACTGGCCCCCGCCCCCTCCCGCCGTCCCCGCGTACGCGCACCACGGCGCGGACGGCGGCGGTGCCGGTCCGGTCTGGGGTGCCCCGGCCCAGCTCGCCTCCCCCGAAGGCCCGCTCAAGCGGGGCATGGGCGGCCTGGTGGCCGCGGTGGCGGCGGCGGCGCTGATCGCGGGCGGTATCGGCGGCGCCCTCGGCTACTGGGCGGCCGACCGGAACGACAGCTCCAACGGCTCGACCACGGTCGCGGCGTCGGCCAACCCGCGGGACCTCAAGCGCGAATCCGGCACGGTCGCGGGCGTGGCCGCCAAGGCGCTGCCGAGCGTGGTCACCATCGATGCGCAGGGCGGTGACGGCGAGGGCGGCACGGGCACCGGCTTCGTGTACGACAAGGAAGGCCACATCCTCACGAACAACCACGTGGTGGCCTCCGCTGCGAACAGCGGCCAGCTCACGGCGACGTTCTCCAACGGCAAGAAGTACGACGCCGAGGTGGTCGGCCGGGCGCAGGGCTACGACGTCGCCGTGCTGAAGCTGAAGAACCCGCCGTCGGGGCTCGCCCCGCTGGCCCTCGGCAACTCGGACCAGGTCGCGGTCGGTGATTCGACGATCGCGATCGGCGCCCCGTTCGGTCTGTCCAACACGGTGACCACGGGCATCATCAGCGCCAAGAACCGCCCGGTCGCCTCCGGCGACGGTTCCGGTGGCAGCAACTCGTACATGAGCGCCCTGCAGACCGACGCCTCGATCAACCCGGGCAACTCCGGCGGCCCGCTGCTCGATGCGCGCGGCGCGGTCATCGGCATCAACTCGGCCATCCAGTCGACCGGCAGCAGTGTCGGTCAGACGCAGGCGGGCTCCATCGGCCTCGGCTTCGCAATCCCGATCAACCAGGCGGCGAACGTCGCCCAGCAGCTGATCAAGACCGGTCAGCCGGTCTACCCGGTGATCGGCGCCACGGTCACGATGGACGAGAGGACCGGCGGTGCCGCCATTCCCGACCAGGGCACGGGCGGTACGGCAGCCGTGGCGAAGGACGGCCCCGCCGACCGGGCCGGCCTCAAGGCGGGCGATGTCATCACGAAGTTCGACGACACCGTGATCGACAGCGGCCCGACCCTGATCGGAGAGATCTGGACCCACAAGCCCGGCGACCGGGTGACACTGACCTACAAGCGCGACGGCAAGACGGCAACGGCCGAAGTCACCCTGGGGGAGCGCAAGGGCGACAGCTGACCGGCTAGGCTGTCCTCGCGTCAACCTCGGTCCATGGGCCGGGGGCGCGGGGTGGGTTGCCCGAGCGGCCTAAGGGAACGGTCTTGAAAACCGTCGTGGCAGCGATGTCACCGTGGGTTCAAATCCCACACCCACCGCCCAGGTCAGCGTAGGTGCTGGTCAGAAGGGGTGTCTCTCAGTGAGAGACACCCCTTCTGCGTTTCACCCTGTCTCATCCCGAGCGCCTGAATCCCACGATTGATCAGCCCGTATGGGCCATGTGTGGGCCAGGATCACCCTGGCCTTGTTCACGAGGACGGGCTCTGGCTTCACTTCTGTGCTTTCTAAGTGGGCCATCGCTGTCAGAGGTGGGGAGTAGGTTCCCGGGCAAGCCAGACTGCGAACCTGGAGGGGTGCTGATGGCAGGCAAGGTCGTAGCGGGGTGCTGGTTTCCAGAGTGCGGGCGGCCAGGTAGCGCACGGAGGGATGGCGTGCTGCTTTGCAAGACCCACTATGAGCAGGCGCGCACTGGGCGCGCGTTGAAACCGATCAAGGCGAAGGCGAAGGCAGGCCAGTACACCGGGTGCCGGTTCGACGATCCGCAGTGTGACCGGCCGCATTCCTCGGATGGGTACTGCTCCACCCACTATCAGCAGAAGAACGACGGTAAAGAGCTCACCCCCATTCGGGGCTGGAAGTCTCAGGCGGAGTGGGGGCCGGTATGCCGGTACGGAGCCTGCGTGGGCACCACCTACTCGCGCGGCCTGTGCCATGTGCATTATGGCCGGGGCATATCGCAGTTCGCCCGGGACGCGATCCTCGCGCTGCAGGGCGGTCGCTGCTTGTGTGGGACAGTCGATCCGGGGCCGGAAGGCTGGGAACTTGACCATGCTCACGACTGCACCGCGGGACACCGGCCAGCGAACTACTGCAGGGCCTGTGTCCGTGGCGTGCTATGCGTGCCCTGTAACCGTCGTGCGATCGCCTGGTACGAGGGTGCATGGATGCGCCAGGCGAGCAACGAGCCGATCCCAGTCCTTGATACGTGGGTCGGCCGTCGTCTCTGCTTTCACGGTGAGCCAGACTCGCCGGATGTAAAGGTGAGTTACCGGCTGCTGGTGGCGGTTCGTGAGATCGGTGCTGTGCGTGAGTGACGACGGACTGGCCCAACTCATCGCCGAAGCCGAGCCGGAACCGGTCCTATGAACAGAGCCAATCACCCCTCGGCGTCGCTGCTCAGTCCCTTGTCGATGAGCTGGTTGGCCCGGTCCTGCTGGCCCCGCAGGATCTTTGCGTAGAACCGGAAGAGCACCGCGATGCTGTGTCCGGCCCGTCGTGCGACTTCCACCGGGTCGACCCCGGCATTGATCCAGAGCGATACGCCGGCATGTCGGAGCGAGTACGGAACGGCCGCGAGCGGTGACGCTGCTTCGGACGGGGACAGAGCCGCGATCCGCGCAGCCTCCCAAAGTTCGCAGTACTCGGTGGAACGGACCCGACCACCGCGCGCCGCACGGAAGATGTGGCCGTCCGGCCCCGCTCCGTACTGCTCGATGTGCTCGCGCAGCATCGCCACGAGCACAGGTGGGATCGGCACTGGGCGAGTAGCGCGGCGTGCTCTGCGCTTGAGTCCGCGCTGCTCGAAGGAAGAGCCGTCGTCGGTCCACCCGGACCCCACTTCCGGGCGGCTGCCTCCCAGCGTGAGTTCGCCCCACCCGGCCCGGGGCAGTCGGCAGTCAGTGGCCCGTAGATCGGCAATTTCGGAAGGACGCATGGCCGCGTAGTACAGGCAGCCGAAGAATGCTGCCAGGTGCTCGCCCCGGGCTCCCTGCTCACGGACTGCAGTGATGAGCGCCGCCGCCTGCTTCGGATTGGGGACGTAGCGGAATTCGATCTCGTCCTCCTTGTCCGGCGCTGTCCAGTCGACCCGTCCGAGCGGATTCGACGTCAGCACGTCGCGCTCCACGGCGTAGCGCATGGCGTTGCTGAGCACCATCCGCTTGCGATGCGCGGTGTTGTCCGCGGCAGGCTTGCCGTCAAGCTTCACAGCCAGGACGTCCAAGGCGACCCGCAGCCGTTCCGGCTTCGCAGCTTCCGTCACCTTCAACGAGTGCTTGGAGATCCATTCCAGAGCCGCCGCCACATCGGTCGGCGGATTCTCCACCTCATCCCGGCTGACGAAAGTTCCGTCGTTGCGGCGGACCGCACGGAATGCGTAGGCGTAGAGGGCGTGCCGCATCACCTTGGCGTCCGGGGCGCCGCGCGAGGTGGAGACGAACGCGGGGGTGAGCGTGGCGAGCGCTTCCGCGATGCTGGCCCGGTGCTTGGCGGCAGCCTTGGGCCACTTCATGAGCACGTACGCCTTGGCGTGCTCGTACCAGGTGGGGGAGTTGAGCGCCGCCAGCTCGCTCGCGGGCAGGCCGGTTTCCTCGTCGAACTGCTCGCGTTCCCGGAGCGCTGTCATGAGCTGCGAACGGCGCCCGTCTGCCTGCGCCTTGAGCTTGAAGCTTCTGGAATGAGGGCGGGCGCCGACACGCCACCGCAGCTCGAAGGGTTTGGGGCGATTCTTGCGGGTGCGGATGGACCAGATGTCTACGTCGTACGTGAGCATGGGTCTCCATGAGGAGAGGGGCCCACCGCGAACGGTGGGCCCCTCGGTGTACGGGGTGGGTTAGGCTGCGGCCTTTTCGCAGTCGCTCAGCCAGTCGTCCAGGTCCGCTCGACGAACGCGGAGCTGGCCGTTGGGGAGCTTGATGAGCTTCGGGGCGAGGCCGCGGGCGCGCATCCGGTAGAAGGCGGCGCGGCTCATGCTGATCTCGTTCAGGACTTCGGGAAGCTTGAGCATGGTGGGGCGGGCCATGGCACTCCTCGGTGCGGTCATGCGCGCTGGTGTGTGTTGAGTCCGCATTGCTGTGTGTCGCGGCTCAAGCGACTCAGGGGCCGTTCCGGGACGGCTTGAGTCGCTTGAGTCGCGACACGGGCTATCGCGGATCGGACGGCGTGAGGGTGATGCCGGTGTACGTGGGCACCTGCCGGCCGTACGCGTCGCGGGGGCGAGCCCGGTGCAGTTGAGGGACGACTGAGAGCAGGTTTCGCCCGAACATCTGCTTCGTCCCTACCGCTCGTACGCCGTTGTCCTCGGCCCACTCGCGCCAGACCGCCCAGAGGGTGTCCACGGGCACGTCGCAGTCGGCGCCGACGGTGCAGCGCTCGCGAATGAACGCACTCGTGGGCGATGCGGTGTCCTGCATGGTGATGACCGCTTCCTGCGATGAGGGCGGGTCCGTGATCCGCCCGGCGCGCTGGAGACGGGCCAGTCCCTCCAGGGCCCAGTTGAGGATGCCGGGCATCTCGGCAGCCAACTTGTCAGTGAGGGCGGTGTCTTCCTTACCGAGCCACGACACCGTCATGTTGAGCACGATGAATCGGCGGGCAATGACCCCGGAAGAGTCTCCGAAGTTCGGTAGCTCGTTGGTGAGGATCATCAACCGAGTGGGGAGCTTGCCGGTCCACGGATCGCGGAACTTGCGGTCAATGTCGATGGTGTCCTCACCGGAGATGGTCAGCAGCCGTTCGACGACCTGCCCGCCGTCCTTGCCGGACAGGCGCGCGTCGGAAATGACGGCGAGCGGCTTGCCGAGCAGTGTGGACAGTCCGAAGTTGCTGCCGAGACCGGCGAGGGTGGGACCGGCGAGATTCTCGCGTCCGACCAGTTCCTTGAGAACTCGGGCGATAGTGCCCTTGCCCGAGCGGGACGGCCCCTTGATGAGCAGGATCTTCTGTTGGTCGGTGCGGCCGGAGAGGACGTATCCGAACCATTCCTGCAGCGCGTCAAGAGCCGGTCCGTCGTTGGGCCAGATCTGCCGCAGGAAGCGTTCCCATGTCGGGGCGGTCGCGGACGGGTCGTAATGGAACGGGACGGAGACGAGGTTGAAGAAGCCGGGCGTGTGCGGCAGCAGCGTCCGGTCCCGGATGCGAAGCAGGCCGTTCTCACAGGCCACGATCGGGCTGCTGTCCTTGCCCGCCGTGTCCTGCTCGATCCACGACGGGGCATCCGCGGCGGAAGGCAGGAGCGTGATCGCCCCCAAAGCATCGAGCAGGTTGCTGATCTTCTGCTTCGTGGGGGCCCAGTCACGGATCTCGGGCTGGCCGTCCTTGCCCGGAACGCTGTAGGCGGCGTACTCCAGGCGCTTGTAGAGCGAGGCCCGCATCTGCTGTTCGTCCAGCTCACGCCAGCAGGTTCCGGTCCACCGCATCCACGAACCGCGCCACCGTCGGCACAGCAGCCGCCCGTTTGGGGACTGCCAGTCCGGGATGACCCGTCGGGCAACGGCCATCGGGTTGGAAGGCGCGGGCAGCTCTTCCAGCGCGGTCATGAGGCTCGCCTCATGGTCTGGGGTCCGTACAGGCCGTTCGCGACGGCCCGCGCGGCGTACGGCTCGGGGACGCCTACGGAGACGGCTGCGTCGATGATCTGCTGACCGATGGTGTCCAGGCCGCAGGGTCCAGGGCATGACGCGTGCTGCGTGGCCAGGAACTGGGCCACCCCGTACGCCTGCGATCCGGCGCCGGACTCGGTGCGGGATCGCACGAGGGCGAGGCCGCGTTCCAGGCCCGTGCGTACGTAGCGTTCGGTGTGTCGGCATCCGGTGGCGACGCTGCGGTCCCACTCGGCTTGGCGGGGAGACGAAGAGACCACCCTCGCTCGCGCGGCGGTGGTTTCTTCCTTCACGACCAGGGCCCGCCCGGCAGACGGTAGAACCACCATTGAACCGGTACCGGGACCAAGCCAACGGGCGTAGGACATGAGCGACTTGATGTCCACGCCGGGGCGGACGGAGTTGGCCGACCGCATCGCCCCCAGGTAGATCCAGTGCTCGCCGCGCGTCGTGGGGACGGTCCGGGTGGCGGGCAGGGTGGCACGGGCCCAGGCAACGGCGTCGGCGTTATCGAGATCCACGACGGTCAGCCCCGCCCCTCCCGGGTGATAGGCGACCGCCTGAGCCTCACGCCACGGCCCGGTCCACGCGGGGGAGTGGAGTACAGCAGGGTCGGTGGTGGCGGCGGCCCAGCCGTGGCACACACCGGGGCACTGGCAGGGGCCCGCGTTCTTCATGTGGGGACGGTCGCCGCAGGCGTTGCCGGAGCAGGTGCGGCAGTTCCCGAACGGCTTCTTCCCCGCACTCAGGGGCAGGACGGGCACGCCCGCAGTGGCCAGTACCAACGCAGTTCGAAGGTGGGTGCTCATTCCTCGCGGCTGGTGGTCGGCGGCTCGCCGGATAGGGGTGGGTTGGGTCATGCTGGGTGTCTCCAGTTCTGTTGTGACTGGCTGGACAAGGGCGGCCCCGGTTCATTGGCGTGAGAGGGGGCCGCCCTTGGCGTAGCTATGGGTTGGTGGTCGGGAGCTCGGGGAGTCCGGCGCGGGTGAGGGCGGCGGGGTCGAAGCCGGGCAGGGCGGCACGGACGGTGAGTGCCTGAGCGAGTGCGTCGGCGTAGGCCATGGATTCTCGGGCCACCTCGATCTGTGTGTGGCTGCGCAGCAACTCCACCCGCTCGACGTGGGCGTGGTCCTCGCGCCGGACGGTGGTCTGCCGCTCGTACGCCACGGTGTCGCGGCGGTCGGTGCGCCAGTAGCGGGCGGCGATCCCGTACGCGACCGTGGTGGCAACGACCCACAGCAGCAGCGGGAGCGGGAGGCCGTCGGTGTATCCGGCGACCCCGGCGAGCGCGAGGCCGCCGGAGGTGGCGAATGCGGTCCCGGCGATCACCCCGTCACCGCCACCGCGACCGGCCGCGGCGAAAGCGCCGGCCGTTGCTGCACCGGCGGCAAGGACGACCATCAGAGCGGCGTTGCCGACACTGTGTTCGGCGCCGTTGGCGTTCCAGATCCGGCCCAGGATGAGCACGGTGGACGTGGCAACAGCCGGTGCAATCTTCGGGGCCGCGAGCGCGACCCAGTGACGGGCGACGAGGGGTTCGTTCATGGCGGTGCCTCCTACAGGTCCGGGATGGCGTCGATGACGGCGGTGGTGAGTTCGTTGATGGGTCCGGAGGCTCCGGTGGAGGCGAGGAAGAACCCGAACATCACGGCGATGAACGCGGAGCCCCAGCCGAGGGTGTTGGAGCGGAGCAGGAAGAACAGGACCAGTCCGAACAGCAGGACCAGCGAGACGGTGACAACCACAGCGGTTTCCCTTCGGGTGGGTTAGCGGGTGCCGTCGCGGTGGAGGCGGGCGGCGACGTTGTAGAGGTGGCGGCCGATCCGGATGCGCTTGCCGGTGGCCTTGCAGCGGCGGCAGTCCTTGCCGCGCTTGGCCCGGCCCTTGCGGTCGGTCGTGATGGCGTGGCCGAAGCCGCGGCACTTGCGGCAGTTCCCGAATGGCGAAGCCGCACATAGAGATGCGTAACTTAGAGTGATGAGTAGGAGGAGTGCGCTAGCGAGCAGGGCAGGGGTCATGAAGGGCCTCCTGGGCCTGTTTCAAGGGTTTTCGCAGGTGGGGCGCTAGTGACTAGCCGCCTGATCGATGCGGGTTTTGGCCGCTAGCGGTGCCGCTAGACCTAGCGGGGTGTGACGCTAGGTCTAGCGGCGGAATCCGTCAGCCCGCGTCCCGGTTTCCGTCACGCTCCGCAATCGCGGCGAGGATGCGGGAGCGCTCGATACCGCGCCGGTTGGCGCCCTTCCCGGACTCGGTCTTGCCCCATACCTGTCCGGTGTTGACGCCGTGCGGCTTCAGCGCGGCGGCCAGTTGCTCGGGCTCCCAGCCGCCGTAGACGTCCGGCCGCAGCTCGGCGAGACGGGCCACGACGACCTCGGACCACAGCTTGGGCTCTTCGGCCGGCACGACCGCGAGGATGTCGGCGAGCAGGTCGAAGCCGCTCGATTCCCGGTCCTCGAACGACTCCCCGGCGGCGTGTCCGGTGAGGGTTCCGGCGGCTTCCCGCAGGCGGCGGGCGCGCAGTCCGATCACCTCGGCGGTGGGGGCATCGACGTAGACGGACGAGACGATCCTTGCGTCGGCGCCTTCACCGACGAAGTAGTGGATGCCCTTGTCCTTCCACGAGAACATCGTGGCCCGGATACCTCGCTTGTAGCTGGACGTTCCGAGGACCATGTCGTTCTCCAGCTGGCCCATGACCTTCAGGCACCACCGGGCCGACGCGTTCGCCGAGATGCCGGTGGGCAGGGCCTTCGCGTCCGGGCGCTGGGTGGCCAGCAGGAGGACGATGCCGGTGGCGGGGCCGCGCTTGACCAGGTCGGTGCAGATCTCTTCGAACTCCCCGCCGTGCTTGGGGTGCTCGAACCAGACCTGGCACTCGTCCACCCCGATGACGATCGGGTGCAGTCCGAGCTTGGGCTTGTTCGCCAGCTCGGACGTGACCTTGGACTCGGGGCAGATGTCCCGCGGCAGGGACCGGATCATCTTGGCCCGGCGCCGCAGCTCGGTGCGCAGTTCCCGCAGGTCAGCGAGCGCGTACTCGATGTCTTCGTCATCGTCCCCGGCCCGGTGCCGGTGCGAGACCCGTTCCCCGACGGGGTCGAGGTCACCGGTTCCCTTGAGGTCGTAGGTGTGGACCTCCGCACGGGTGTCGAGTGCGGCGATGAGCAGGAGCAGACGGAGCAGGAACGTCTTGCCCATCCGCGGGATGGCGCCGATGACGCCTGCGATGTACATCAGGGTGATGTCGACCCAGCGCCCGCGCTGGTCAGTGCCGAACGAGACCGGCTTGAACAGGTCCACGGACCCGCCCTTGATCAGCGGCCACGCGGGCTTCATGGCGGTCGACATGTCCTGATCCCCGACCCACAGCACCAGGCGGCCGGTGTGCTCGTCGGGGACGGCCTCGGGCCAGACGCAGCCGAGCGGGCGCCGCAGACCGGATGCGAGCTTGTCGCGGCGCTCGATCACGTCGGTGACGGTGACGCCGTAGGGGAGGTCGCCCTCCGCACGCCAGCCGGGGCCGTCGCGGGTGATCGGGGCAGTGAACGTGAACCCGTCCCTCCCCTTGCTCTGCACCTGGTTGATCGCCGTGATGCCGAGCGCGCCCAGGGCACGGAGAACGATGTCGGACGTGAGCTTGGGCGCCTTCGTCATCTCGACTGCGCGAGTGATGACCGGGGCGTCGGCCTGAGTGCCGGCCGATCCCAGGGCGAGCAGCACCGCCCCGACCGAGAGGGCCTGGAGCCAGCCGGGGGCGAGGACGTAAATGGCGAGCGCGGCACCGAGCCCGACGAACATGCCGAGCACGGTGACCAGGGTCCGCAGTCGGACCCGCCCATCGCGCTGGCGGGAGAGCTTCAGGTACTCGGCCGCATCCTCCCGGCGGACAGAGGCGAGTCGGACCGGCTCGCCCTCCCGGTCGGCCACCCACCGCATCGTCCCGCCCACGAACTTCGCCGCACCCCGCGGCGCCTGGAACGCGAGCCGTGCCGCGTAGTACGGGGACCGCAGCCCGTGGTACCCGGCCAGGTGCCCGTAGTGGCCCGTGGCCCAGCGGGCGGCGGTCTTGAACTCCTTACCGGAGCGCAGCCACAACGGGACGATGGCCCGGCGCTTGGCGCCCATGAGTCGGCCCAGGAACCCGGGCCCGACTTCCGCCGGACCATCGACCATCACGGGCTCAGTCGGGTCGCCCGACCGATCATCAGACTCGGCACCCGACCGGGAGTGAACCGGGTCGGCCGACCGGTCGGCGGTGGGGTCGGCCGACTCGGCACGGGCCGACCGTGCCTTGTCGAGGTCGACCACTTCCCCGACCGAGTCGGGTGCGGGGGTGGTGGCCATGTCGGCTTCGAGTCGGTTGAAGAGTTCGCTTTCGTCGTCGTGATTCACTGACTGTCCTTCCCGGACAACTGGGGTTGGAAGGGGCCCGTATGGCGCTTTGGACGGCTGACCGTCCGGACTCCGCTTGAGCGAACTTGCACGGTGCGAGTCACGCGTGCCGCGATGGGCTGGCAGTGTGCGACCGGCCTTGCTCGGCTAAGGTCGCGCCATGGGTGGGGAGTTGACGGCGCTAGACGCTGCGAAGGCCAAAGACCGCACGTGTCTCAGATGTGAGGAGCCGATTCCACGAAGCCAACGCCGCTTCCCGCGGCTCTTCTGCTCGTGGTCGCATCTGGCGAAGTCAGTACTGCAGACCGCTTTTGGCTTGGCATTGCTTGTACGCGTCCTGAACCATTGGGGTGTGTGGGACTGGGCCGCCGGCCTCCTCTCGTAATCCAGCAAGACCCAGTTCAGGCGGCACGCTGTTCTTCGGGGTAGGCGCAGGCGGGGCACATGCCGAGCGAGGTCGGGATGCAGTACCCGGCATCCACCTGGCACTGCGGGCAGGTGCGGCGAGCGAGCATCGCTTTCGCGAGTGCTGCCGCACGGCTTGGTGTCATGGGACGTACGGGCTTGGCCAGGTCGAGGCGGTAGAGGTAGGCGACCAACACACCGGCTTTACGGCTGCGGGAGCGGCGCATCACCTGCGCGGCGACCTGCTGGCCACCGGGGCGCAGTCCGCGGGCGCGGAGTTGGCGGCGGGTGGCGTAGCCGTCCGGGGCGTACTTCCACGGGAACGTCGGTATCCCGTACATCGCCCCGGTTGGGTCGTAGCACTTGCCGAACGCGGGGGACATCAGGCTGCGTCCCGTGGTCCGGCGAGTGCGGTGCCCCGTCGGCCGGCACGTCGGCCGGACCACGTGGCGAGGAGCTTGCCGAGTCCTGCCCGACGTACCCCGGCCCTGGCTTGCTTGGCCGCGTACATCGCCTCATCCGCCCGTCGCAGCAGACCGGAGAGGTCCTCGCCTGGGTGGTCGGCGGTGCGGACCCAGCCGAGCGACACCGTGGTGTGCACCGTCGGATCCAAACCGTCTGCGGGGCGGGCGAGTACGCCGTGGAGGACGGCGAGCAGGTCTGAGACGGTGCCGTGGTCGTCGATGATGACGGCGGCGAACTCATCGCCCCCGAGTCGTCCGGCGACACCGGCCCGGCCGACGTAGTGGGCAAGGCGGTCCGCGGTCGCCCGCAGCAGGGCATCCCCCGCTGCGTGGCCGTAGTTGTCGTTGATCTGCTTGAAGTGGTCGACGTCCGCGAGGACCACCACCGCCCGAGGATCGCTCAGGAGCTTGGACGCGCGGCGGGTGAACCCGTCGCGCGTCCACAGCCCGGTAAGCGGGTCACGCCGGGCGCGGTGCAGACGACCACGCAGCCACCATGTATGGGCGGCCCAACCGGCCGTCAACGGCCCGGCCGTGGCCAGTGCGGCTAAGAGCGCGCTCATGCCGCCACCGCCCCAGCGTGCTCCGCGTCCGTCTCGGTGTCGTCCTGCTCGGCGCCGGGGTCGACGCTGTGCAGGACAGGGGATGCAGCGGCCTGGCGTTCGGCCTTGAGCGTGTCGCGCAGAGCGCGGGCGGTGGCCTGCGAGACGTGAACCGCGGTGCGGATGCCGTCGGCGGTCAGTGCCGCGTCCGGCCATGCCGTGGTGATGTCCCGCGCCTCGGCCAGAATCTCTTCTGGGGTCCGCTTCGTCTTCGGCTTCGCGCTACGGCGGGCGGACGGCTTCGCGGGCGGCTTCGGCTTGGCGGCCTGCTCCGGTCCGGGCTGGGGGTCCGGCTTCACGGGCGGCTCGCTGGGCGGTTCGGTGGGCGGGTTCTGCTCGCCTGCGGGGTTGGCCTCCCCGAGCCTGAGCAGAACGCGTTGGGCGCGTGGTGTCTTCGAGCGCCAGCGGCGCCCGTGCCGCTCGCGCAACTCGGCACGGGCCAGCAGGCGTTCCCGCTCACGGGTCAGTGCGTCGGCGTAGGAGGTGATCTCCCACAGCGTCATCCGACGCCAGAGCGCGAACGTGGAGGGAAAAGCCAACAGCCACCGTGAGGCACGGATCTTGTCCATGCGACGGCCGGTGACCGCACCGATCCGGGACGCGTAGATGTGGGCGCCGATCTCGGAAAACACCACCCACAGCAGCGGCATCGTCCCGTGCGCGACCTTCGCCCACAGATCGTGACCGGCCGAGACATTCAACCCGCAGGTCACCAACGTGAGAACCCAGGGGACGAACCGCACCCACGCCAAAGCCATGTCCATCCGGATCAGCAGCAGGTTCGCCACCGAGAACACCGGGATCGACACGTCCATGCCGACCGGGACCATCCACGGCTCACCGAACCCCCACCGTGCGGCAGCATCGGACACCGCGTCGAACGAGGAGATCAGGCCCAGCGCGCCGACCCCGGCCGCGGCGAGCGCACCGAGTCCAGCGAGCCCGAGTTCCGGGCGGGTCAGCGGCGGAACCGCCGGCCGATCCATGTTCTGCGCCGTGGTCGTCATGCCGCACCTCCCGGCGCGCGCTGCACCTTGGCGGCGGCCATGAGAACGACGCGCGCCGGGTGCGGGTGGTAGCCGGGACCGGTGTCCTCGCTCCACTCCCACTCGGCACCGTGCGCGAGCGTGAACCCGAGCGAGGCGAGCGCCGCCCCACGTTCCTCGCGGCTCGGCACCTGGTGCGACGTGGGCCAGGTGAACACGGGCCACTCGCTCACCAGCCCCGTGATGACCACGTACAACTGCCAGCAGGGCCCGGCGGTCCGTTCCGGCACCGTCGTCCCGCAGCAACGCAAGCTCAACTGCGTCCGCAGTACCCGGTCGCTCATGCCGCAACCCCGCCCCGGAACTGCCGACGGCCAGCCGCCCGACGGGCGGGCAGCGCGGTGACGTTGAACAGTTCCGGCGCGTGGGCCTCGATCGCCTCGGCGGCGACGCGGCTGACGCGGTCGGGGAAGTCGGGGTTGTCCGCGAGGATGTCGCGGGCCGCGTCCATGCGGGCTGCCCGCTCCATCTCGCTCTCGCCCTCGACACCCAGCCAAAGATCCAGCGGGGTACCGAGGGCCAGTTCGATGAACTCGGTGGTGCTGGCCGCGATGTGTCCGGCCACAATGTTCTTCATGGG
>NZ_JBVJWD010000003.1:453269-565835 GCF_055602785.1 Streptomyces sp. NPDC037301 | reverse complement strand
TCCGGGCTGGCGCGCGGAGACCATCGGCATCAGGGAGTTGGAGGTGATCGCCAGTGCGGTGACGGCGCTGACCAGCACAGTCACCCCGAGCAGCAACGCCGAACCGGTGGCGCCGGTCCGCGCGGGGTTGAGCCGTAGCTGTTGGGTGGCGAGCCGCCCGGCTGTGCCGCCGAGCCGCCGTGCGGGGGCGCCCAGCGCCGCGACGACCGCCGGCAGCAGCCGGTGGCTGAGCCTCAGCACCCCGAAGAAGCTGCAGATCGCGCCGAGCGTGACTGCGAGCAGGGAGAGCGGCGGTCCGGCCACCGCCCCGAGTGCCAGCAGCGCCACACCCGCGAGCAGCAGGGCCGCGGACCACGCCGCGGCGCGCAGCCGGGTTGGGCCGCCGCCCGCACTGTGCGTACCACCGAGCGCGGCCAACGGCGGCACCGCCGAGGCGGCCTTGGCAGGACCGCGGACAGCCAGCAGGGTGAGCAGGACGCCGAACAGGCAGGCCGACACGACGGTCACCGCGGACGGCAGGAGCGAGAGGTGTACCGGCCCGAGGTCGGCGGTATGCACCAACGCCGTACCGGCTGCACAGAGCCCGGTCCCGAGCAGCGCCCCGGCGGCCGAAGCGCCCACTCCGAGCAGCAGGCCCTGGCGGCGGATCAGTCGGTGGATCTGCGCTCGGTCGGCGCCCAGGCAGCGCAGCAGGGCGAGCTGTTGGGTCCGCTGCCCCAGCACCACCGAGAAGGTGTTGCTGACCACCATCCGCGCTACCGCGAGGGCGATCAGGACGAAGGAGAGCGCGGCGATCAGCACCACTCCGTAGAGGGTCTTGCTCTGCCTGGTCGCCTCGGCGACGGCCGCGTCTCGGGTGCGAATCTCGGCAGTGGGGCCGAGGGCGGCGCGCAGCGTCTCTGCACCGCGCGCCCGCGAGGCGCCCGGCAGAAGCCGGACGTCGAGCTGGGTGGCGGTGACGCCGGTGGCGTACCGCTGCACCGCGCCGTCCGGGACGCCGATGATCGGGTGTCCGGCGAAGCTGGGCGCGCCGCGGCCGTCCAGGGTGCCGACCAGGTGGGCGGTTGCGGTGCCGCCGTCGGCGCGGACCAGCCGGATGTCCGCGCCGGGCGCGGCGGCGATCCGCCGCGCGGTGTCGGCGTCGAGCAGTACCTCGCCCGGGGTGCTCGGCCACCGTCCGTCCTTCAGCAACTGCCAGCGCAGCGCCGGGTCGGCGGCGACCGAGCTCACCACCGCGGCGTCGCCCAGCGGCCGCCGGTCCGCGGTCAGCACCCCGCCCCGGCCGGTCAGCCGCAGCGACACCCCGGCCACTCCGGCCACCTGCCGCGCTCGGGCGGCCGTGTCGGTGTCCAGTGCTCCCTTCGCCGCGGGGGTCACCTGCACGTCGCCGGGCCCGACTTCGGCGCTCGCGGTCTGGCTGAAGGAGTCCACCAGTGCCCCGCTCCCGCTCACGGAGGCGATCAGGAAGGCCACCCCCAGCGCGATCGCGGCCCCGGTCAGGGCCAGCTGCCGCAGTTGCCCGCGCAGTTCGGCCACGGTGTATCGGTACGTCGTCATCTTCCCTCGGCTTTTCCGCCCTGAGCAGTCATGACGCGCTGTCAGGAGCACCACCGAGCCTATGGACCGCTGCCCCCGGCCCCGTCAGCATCAGGTACTCACTTTGATCAGCCCCAGGTGGCCCCCGCCCTTCACCGCCTCCACCCTCAGAGGTAGCCACCCCTGACCGACACCCAGAACGGCAACGACAGGGTGAGCCGCTGCCGCACTGAGCCGCGAGGTGGCGGGCGGCCGGCGGGCCGCGACGCCTTGGCGGCCGCGGCCCGCGCCTTCCACGCCCTGGCCCGTCCCGGCCCGGCCGCTGAATGTGCTGCCGTACGTGTTCGTGGGCGCGCTGGTCGTCGGTGTCGTCGGCTTCGCCGTGCTGCGGGCGGAAGCCGGAAGTCGCCGAACGCGCGGGAACGTTCGCGGACGATCTGGACTGGTCCCGGACCGCCTCTCCCCGATGCCCGGCTCCCCCGCACCCCGCGGGCGGCACCGGGCAACGCCCGTTGGGCCCGGCTTTGGGGCCAAGGGCCCAGGTCACCCGGCCCGTACACCCGTACGCTCACGCCCACACCCGAATGCAGAACTACGGGCACAGGCATGGCAAGTGGGCGTCGGAGAGGAAGAACCGTGAGTGGTGGCGGGGGCTGGGGAAGCGGAGGCGCGGGCCACATACCACCGGGGAGCGGGGGTGGTGGTTCCGGCGCGAGCGGGGGTGCGTTCTTCGCTCTGACCCGCAGTTGGGCCGCCGGTGCCCTGGTCTACATCGCCGCCGGATATCTGGTGTCGCGCGGGCTCGTCGAGATGCTCGCCACCGACGAACGGCTCACGTCCTTCGGCTGGCGCCTCGCCCTGCTGCACGTACCGAACGTCATCACGACCGTGCTCACGGTCCTGGCATCGGCCCGCGTCCTGCCCGACGAACAGCGCGAGTCCCGCCTCCTGACGCTGCTCGCCTCCCTGGGTGTCCCGCTGGCCGCGCTCACCTACGGATTCGCCGTGTCCTGGCATCTCGTGGGCTTCGAGGGCGCGTTGATGCCGATCGTCTCGCTGGTGACCGGTTCGGCCGTGGGGCTGGCCGTCGACCGGCTGCTGGACGACCGCGAGGAACAGTCGCCCGCGCCGTACCAGCCGTACTCCTGGCGGGACGGCGGAGCCACCGCGATGGAGTACCTCGGGGTGATCATCCTCGTCGTCACGATGATCGGCGCGATGGCGATGGCGGGTGTCGGCGGGCAGATCGGGGAACGCATCCGCTGTGCGATCAATTCGATGGGCGGCGGCGGTGCCGGCTGCTCCACCGGCGGCGGGGACACCACCGCGAAGCCGAAGACGGACGCCGACTACGAGCCCAAGATGTGCCAGGTCTCCAGCATCTCCGACACCGTCGGCGACAAGGTCAAGATCGGCTGGTTCGAGTGGGGCAACGAGTACGGCTTCCAGCAGAAGGTCAGCCAGGCCAAGACGGATGTGAACGAGGACGGCAAGGTCGACGAGAACGACAAGCTGGTCTACATGACGTTCACGGACGCCGCCTCGGCCGGTGCCACCGCCAGCACCCCCGGCGTCAAGCTCGGCAAGCTGGGCAAGGCCGATGTGGACGTCGGCGGCGGCATCAAGATCACCAACGGTGACACCTGGGTCTTCAAGAGCGAGGAGGACGCCAAGAAGATGCGGGACGACATCGAGGAAATGAAGATGTGGGAGACCTCCACCAAGTACAGCGGTGGCTACGGCGGCGGCTGGTACTCCGGGATGAAGTGGGCCGACAAGAAGAAGGACGTCGAGAGCAAGATCGGTGACAAGAAGATCTCGTACTCGACCGTCGGCCTCAATGTGTACGCGGACGGCGGCCTCTCCATCAGTGCGGGCGACGAGACCAAACTCGGTGCCAAGCTCGGCGGCAAGGCCAAGTTCTCCCCCGAGGTGACCATCACCAAGGACGACGTCAACGGCAACGAGTCGTACACGTACACCGCCAAGCTCGACCTGGAGGGCAAGGTCGGCGGTTCGGCCGGTCCGCTCGGCGGCACGGCCACCGCGAAGGACAGCCGGACCGGGGCGATCACCGTCACCCGCGACCAGAAGACCGGCAAGATCGTCCGCATCGACATGACCCAGACCGTCGAGAACGGCTCGACGTCCGACAAGGGCGACATCAGCGGCGACAACGGCGAGAAGGGCAAGGACAAGCGCGGCGGCAAGGTCAGCGGCACCGACTCATCCGGCGAGACCGGCATCGAGGTCCGGACGAACTCGATCATCTTCGGCAAGGACACCGACAAGGCCACCGAGGACAAGCGGGCCGTCGCCGAGCAGTGGCTGGACGGCTCCGGCAACAACACCGCCCCGTTCGAGTACATGTTCGGCGACCACTCCATGCAGCAGAAGCCCGCCGGAACCGACCCGTTCGACCAGCTGATGTTCCAGGACGGCCTGTCGAGCACCATGAAGTACCACGGTGAGACGGACGCCCAGGAGTTCGGCTTCGAGGTTTCGCTCGGCATGAGTCTCGGATTCTCCATCTCGGACGAGCACAAGAAGGAGACACTGACGGACGCGCAGTTCCTCGGGGCTCCGCAGGGCGACAAGCGCTCGTACCTTCCGTACAGCTACTGCGCGAAGTAGTTCGTACACCGGGTACGGCTACGGTGCGCAGCAACCACGCACGACGACGAGGCGATAGGCGATGACGACGACGATGAAGATGTCCCGGGCAATCGGCGCAGCTGCTGCCGCCGCCATCGGCCTCGCCCTGCTCACCGGCTGCGGCGACGACGCCGCCGCGGTCCCGGAGGGCTGGGGCAAGCTCGACACCAAGAGCCTCTCCGTCGGCTACCCCGGGAAGAAGGGCTACAAGGAGCAGCCCGCGGCCGACCGGGCCAAGGCCAACGCCGCCGTCGCGCTGAAGGAGGAGGGCGGGCTGCGCACCGGCATGGTCTCCGTGCAGCTCGACTTCGCCACGGGCGTGGACGACGCGGGTGAGGCGGCGGCTGCGGCGGGCGCCGGTATCGGTATCGGGGCGACCCGCAAGGAGACCTCGGACGTGCGGCTGGCGGGTGCGGAGAGCGCCCGTGAGGCGCGCAGGATCGACTACGAGTTCACGTCGAGCGGCAAGGAGCAGACCCCGGCGCCGGGCACCGAGATGACGGGCGTCGTGGTGGCGGGCGTCGATTCGAAGGACGTGCCGTTCGCGGTCCGGATCAATGCGGTGAAGGGCTCGCTGAGCCGGCAGGACCTCGACGCGTTCGTCGAGTCGATCACCGTCAAGTAGCGGATCAGGGGCGCTCGTTCATGCAGATCCTGCCCGGCGGCACGGCCACGTTCCTGCTGCTGTTCGGCCTGTTCCTCGGTGCGTTCGCCGTCCGCTCGGCGCTGCGTCTGCATCGGGTGCTGCGGTTGGTCCGGCACGGCGAACACGCCGAGGGCCGGTGCGCGGACCGCCGGACGGTCGACCGGGGGCCGGGCATGGACCGGAGTCACGTCACCGAGTACGTCTTCGCGTTCCGTACCCGCGACGGCCGCGACATCGAGTTCACCGACCACGCCCCTGGGCCGTTCGGCTTCGAGGTCGGGGCGCCGGTCCGGGTCAGTTACGACCCGGCGGCCCCGTCGAAGCACGCCACGGTGGCGGGCCCGGGGGCGTGGGGGCCGGTGGTGATGCCCGCGGTGTTCGCGGTCGTGCCGGGGGTGTTCGCGGTGGGGCTGCTGGTCGGGTTCGCGGCGATGCGTGGGTGGCTCTGACGGGTTTGGATCTGACGGGTTGGCTCTGAGACACGCCGCTCACGGGCGCGCAGGGGTCAGAACGTGGCCCGGTCGAACGGCACCGGGAGCTTTTCCAGCGCCCCGGCAGCCCGCAGTCGTGTGTTCGCCTCGATGATCGTCTCGATGGCCGGGGACTCCGTACCGCCACGGGTGAGGTCGATGACCAGTCCACCGTGTGTGGTGCGGACGTACGTGCCGGGCAGCCCCTCGGGTGCGAGGGCGGCACGGCCGGCGGAGAGAAAGACCGCACGGCCGCAGCGAGGGTCGCTGTTCGCCAGGTCGAACCGCTCGGCCACCGCCCGATACTGGGGCCTGTCGTACACCTGCCCGGCGTCGATCTCCCAGTTCTCCGCGAGGAGGCGCAGGATCTCCGGAGCGCGCCGGATCACCTCCGCGGTTTCGTCCACCTCGCGCGACCGGAAGGCGAGCGAGACGGAGTTCACCGCGTAGTGCGAGGTACTGCCCGCGTGAATCGCCATGGACACGCGCGCCGCAGGGAGGTTCTGCGCCCACAGCGACGTCGTGTAGCCCACCACGTCGAGGTCGGGGCCCGTGTTCTTCCGCTCGATGTACTCCGCCAGTGCGGGGACCGAGGGCTCCAGCACGGGATCGGACGGGAGGTCGTCACCGGCCTCGTGCCATACGTCGAACGTCGGGCCGTCGATGTCCTTGAGCGCGCTGAGCGTGCCGGACCAGCGTTCGGCGACGGCCTGAACGGATTCCCCGCGAAGGCCCCAGACGCCGTTGACCACCACGTTCAGCACGACACGTTCTCCTCGGGCTCCGGTCTGCGGTTCCACACCCCGCCCGGCGTTCAGCCGGTCACGTCCCCCGGGGTGTGGATCACCTTAACCGGGATGCCCCGGTCCTCGAACATCTCTCGCGCCGCCTCGGCGACGTCCGGGTCGGACAGGTGCCACTCGACCGGCTTGCCACGTGCCGCGTCGACCTGACGGCGCGCCTGGTCCGCCCACCGGTCGGCGACCTTCGACGTGAGCGTCCCGGTGTCGGCGTTGTAGTAGTCCTTGCCCTTGTACCCGTATTTCGCTTCGAGGTAGGTGCCGCGCGAGGCGTCCCAGCCGTCGAAGTCGACCGGCTTTCCCGTGAGTTTGTCCAGCGGGACCCGGTACTCCTTTCCGCGGCCCACCTTGGAGATCTGCTCCTGATAACGGGCACCCATTTCGGTCGGGTAGCTCCAGACGCCCGGCTTGATTTCCTTCCAGTTGCCCTCCCCGCCGTCCTTGGCCCCGGCCGGCGGGTCCTTCAGGTCCTTGTACCAGGCCGGCTTCGGAAGGTTCTGGGCGCGCTCCAGCTCCTGCTTCCGCTTGGCCGCGTCAGCCGCCTTCTTCGCCTCGTCGGCCAGCCTCTGGGCCTCGTCGGCGGCCGCCTTCTTCTCCGGGTCGACCTCGTCGCACTTTCCGGTGAGGAACCCGACGGGCACGGACGTGCGGGCCGCGGCCAGGACGCCGGTGCCGGAGCCGGGCATTCCCATGCCCGCACCGCTGCCGTACGGAACTCGTACGCGGCCGCCCATGCCGACCGTGCAGCCCTTGAGGCCGGCCTGCTCGGCCGCGTCGTCGGCGTGCTGCTGCGCTTCCTTCGCGGCCTTCTCGGCGGCCCCGACATCGCCCGCCTTGGCGGCCTTCTTCGCCTTGGCCGCGGCCTCCGACGCCTTCTCGGCCACTTCGCCGAGCTTGCCGAGTTTCCCGAGCTTGCCCAGCTTTCCGAACTTGCCGACGAGCTTGGCCTCGCCGTAGCCGGGGATGAACAGCGAGCCGATGTTCCACAGGCCGGTGCCGATCGCCTGGCCCTCGTCGCCCCTCTTCCACATGTCGCGGACGTCGTCGCCGATGAACATGTCGTCCAGGACCTTCACCCCGGTGCCGCCGGACGCCTTGGTCCAGTCCCAGACCGCACCGAGGTAGTCGCCCTTGGACCACTTGTCCCCGGCGTCCTTGGAGTCCTGGCTCCACTTGTCGCCGAGGCTCTTGCCGTAGTCCTTCAGGCCGTTCCACGCCTTGCCGGGGTGGATGATCGTGTCGAAGGTGCCGGTGATGTCGCCCCACAGCCCGTCGCCGACCAGGCCCTCGAAGAAGCCACCGGTCTGGTGTGCGGCACAGGAGAAGAACGCCCCGACGCCGGAGGTGCAGCTCTCACCGGGCTTCTCGTCGCCGCCGTTGCCGCCGTCGTCCACATCGTCGCCACCGTCCGGTTCCCCAGAGGTGTCCACGTCGTCGCCGCCGTCGTCGACCTGAGTGGCGGTGTCACCTCCGCCGGAGCTGCCGGAACCGGAACCGCCGGCGGCGTCGGAACCACCGGCCGCATTGGAGCCACCGGCCGCATTGGAGCCACCGGCCGCGTTGGAGCCACCGGCCGCGCCCGCCCCTCCGGAGTCGGTGCCACCGGACGCGGCCGCCCCACCCGAATCCGTACCACCGGACGCGCCCGCCCCTGCGGAGTCCGTACCACCGGACGCAACCGCGCCGCCGGAGTCCGATCCGCCCGAGCCCGAGCCGGCTCCCCCGGACTCCGTACCCCCGGAGTTCTTCCCGTCCCCCGCCACCACATCGCCCCCGGGCGCAGGGCACGCGCTTCCGGTCAGCTGACAGATCGCGTTCCGCATCTGACCGGTCAGCTGGGCGCCGATGCCCGTGGCGACGAGTCCACCGATGAGAGCCACGACCACCAGGACCATGCCCAGGTATTCCATCGCGGTCTGACCGCCGTCGTCGCGGCGCCACTTGATCATCCGCGCGATGCTGAACGGCCGGTGCGGCACACGCTGTTCGAGGGGCAGCTCGAACCAGTCGCGCGAGCTCGGCCGGAACAGCAGGACGACGACGGCGACGGGCATCACCAGCTGCGTCACGCCTCGCCCGCCGCCGTCCCCGCCGAGGGTCGCCAGCGCGCCGAGGGTGAGCCAGACGTGTACGGCCAGGAGTCCGCGCCAGATCCAGATGCCGCCGGTCCGCAGATAC
The DNA here is from genome assembly GCF_055602785.1 of Streptomyces sp. NPDC037301. Lineage (NCBI taxonomy): Bacteria > Bacillati > Actinomycetota > Actinomycetes > Kitasatosporales > Streptomycetaceae > Streptomyces > Streptomyces sp. NPDC037301. The sequence continues at coordinate 557,550 of NZ_JBVJWD010000003.1, read as the reverse complement.
AGCGAGAGCACGAATGCGGTCACGCTCGGCAGCGCCGCGTACAGCAACAGCCCGAACAGCTGGCCGTCGACCTCATTGACCGCCGACGCCACCGTCAGCACACCGGCGCCGCCCAGGACCGCGGCCGCGAAGAGGAGCCGGACGAGGATCAGTACCGCCTGCAGCGGGCGCGGCAACGGCTGCCTGCCCTGCTGAGCCACGGCAGCACCCCCACCGGCGCCGCCCGAAACCGCAAATCCGCCTATGCCAGACACGACGAGTCCCCCAGCTTGCCGGTGTGCAGCCACAGTTCAGCCACTCCACGCATCCGACCACATCGGTACCCTTCGGGCATGGGTCTCAGGACCCAATGCGAGGCTCAAAGTTGCTGATTCCACCCGGAGTTGCAGATACGCAGAAGGCCGGGGAACCGCCCCTCTACCGGCTGGGGACCTCGCTCCCGAACAGCATCCACGGCGACTGGTCGTATGACGCCACTCCGGACAACTGCGGTTGCATCGCAGCGATTTCATGCCTGACTGCGAGCGTGTCGGGCCAACTGTCGAAGAATGTCGTTCCGTTGATGACGACACCGCTCCAGTCGGTCGCCGCGGAAGCGCCCTCCCGGTCGACCACGAAGCCGATGCAGAGCACGGAAGCCCTCCCTATCGCCTCCCTGATCGCCCGCGCGGCCACCTCCTGCTCGTCCCGCGTCAGCCGACCGAATCCGAATTCGAGCGCGACGACTCCGTCCCCCATCCGCCGGATGCGCGCCGGAACCAAGGCTCCGCTGTTCACCCACAGCAGGAAGTCGACCCTGTCGATCCGCTGCAGGCCGGCCAGGAGTACGAGCTGCTCCCTGGTCACCCACGACGGAGTGCCCCACGGATCCGGCCCCGGGCCGAGGAGCGTGACCCGCCTCGTGACGGGGTGTCTGAGCCGCAGTCCTGCCGCGTCGAGATCACCGAAGAGCGACTCGGCGTCCGGGCGGCTCCAGCCGAGGTGGTACGAGTAGAAGAAACCGTCACTCATCGACACATCACCCCAAGAAGTGGTGGAGCGTGCAGATCCAGGTACGCATGGGCACGCCGGACAAGCGCTCGTGGCGGGCGCCTGGTCAGGTGGGCTCATGGTTGGTCGCGTACGAGCGTAATGAGCTCCGCCCGCCCGGGCTTGGGCCCACGGACCCAGGGGCGGGCCCCAATGGAACAAAGCGATGGACAGGGGGCGGGAGATCGCACATCGTGTACGCCGATGACACGCACCGATACGCCTCCCGCATGGGACGAGCGCACCCAGCTGGCCACCTTCCTCGACTACGCCCGCGACACCGCACGCGCGAAATGCGAGGGCATCTCACCGGAGGATGCCCGCCGCGCCCCGCTGCCCGGCTCGCCCCTGATGACGGTCTCCGGGCTGATCAACCACCTCAGCTGGGTCGAGTACTACTGGTTCGAAGTGGCCTTCCTCGGCGGCGAGGACGAAGGGCCGTGGACGGACGAGGACCCCGACCGCGAGATGCGCATCGCGGTGGACATTCCGCTCGCCGATCTGCTGTCGGAGTACGAGGCACGGACCACCCGCTATCGCGAACTGGTCGCCTCCCACGACCTGGACACGCCGGCCAAACGCCCGCGCAGAGACGGCCGGTATCCCGATCTGCGCTGGATCGTGCTGCACCTGATCGAGGAGACCGCGCGGCACAACGGCCACCTCGACGTGATCCGGGAGATCGTCGACGGCACCACCGGCGTCTAGCCGGACAAACGGCTCAGACCGACCGGCAAATGGGGGGGTGGGAGAAGGAGCGGGGCTGGGTGCGTGCAGCTGCAAGGCGGAGGATTGAGCCAACGCGATGGGGTCTCCCCTGCTCGAGCGAAGCCGAGAGCTTGGGGAAGTTGGTGATTGACGACAACGCCGGAGGGGGTCCCCCCTGGCCCTTAAGGCCTTGGGGGAGTGCGTGCCCAGCCCCGCGACGCCGCCCCCCATTTGCCGGTCGGTCTCAGTCACAACGGCAGACATCGGCGTCGACCTGGATCTACGTGCCGGCTCCGCCGGGGCGGTGCCGGTGATGGCCGTCAGTGGGACGGGGCGTGAGATGCGGCCGGTGAGAAGGAGTGCGTTCGATGACCAGGAGGGCGGCGTCGTCGGCGGGGTGGCCGCCGATGTGGGCGAGCAGATCGCGGTGGATGTGGTGCAGCAGAGTGTCGGGGTTGTTGGCGGGGAAGGAGGCGACCCGTTCGGCCAGCGGGTAGAACGCCCCGGACGGCGAGCGGGCTTCGATGACACCGTCGGTGTAGAGGACGAGCATGTCACCGCCTTCGAAGGGGAACGCGTCGATGCGGTCGTCCTCGATGGGTCGTTCGCACACGCCCAGCGGAGGCAGGGGCTGTCGGGCATAAAGGACCGTGACCCGCTGATCGTGCACCAGCAGAGGCGGGGGATGTCCGGAATTGATCATCTCGGCGGGCGACAGGGCGTCGTCGGGGATCTCCAGGACGAGGCAGGTGATGAAGTGCTCGCCGACGTCGTGCTCGGTGTCCGCCACGTCCTCCAGATTCCGGGAGACGCTGTCTTCGAGGGCAGTCACCAGCCCGGGGAGGGTGGCATACCGGTGAGCGCCCTCGCGGAATGCCCCCAGCACCAGCGAGGCCTCACCGATGGCGGCCAGCCCATGGCCCCGGACATCGCCGATGGCCACCCGGGTCGCGGCATGCTCGGCGCGGGCGAACGCAAACAGATCGCCCCCGATCTCGGCCTCGTCCTCGGCGGACATGTACAGCCATGCCACCTGCAACGGCCCGATCCGGCGTGGCGGAGGCCGCAGCAGAACCCGCTGAGCCGTCTCCGCCACAGAGCGTGCCAGGCTCAGCGCCCGGTCGCGCCGCTCCCGCACAAGCCGCAGGAAAACCACCAGAGCGGAGAGCGCGGTCAGCGCGATGATCTGCGCCAAGTGGTTGGGCGTGGTCAGTCCGCCGAGGAAGACAGCTATGAGCACCTGGGCCGCCACTGCCAGGACCCCGGCCAGAGCAGTGAGCCGTGGCCCGGCGAGGGAGGCGGTCAGAGCGGGCGCGATGACCAGCAGTGGGCCCAGATGGACATCGCGCCCGCTGTAGATATCCAGCACGGTGATCGTCCCAATCAGCACGAACGGGATCGCCACCAGTCCACCGCCGGCTGGATGCTCCAGGAAGTGATCCCACAGACGCCGCACACCCATATGACCCTCAGCACCTCCTGGGCGCCCGCCGCCGCGACCTCACCGGGCTCCGTACGGCGCTCGCCGCACTCCTGGCCGGCTGCGAGGCAGACCGCGTCCCGGGTAGCACAGGCCTCAGTCCTCCAGTTCGGCGAGCCAGCGCAGGGCGCGCAGACCCGGCAGGAAGCAGTACTCACCGCCTCGGGTGACCACGAAGCTGGGCAGGTTCCGCAGGCGGCGCCGGACCGGCTTCTCCGGGATGGTGGCGCTGCCGGTTCCGTCGTGATGCCCGGCTACCGGGTCCTTCTCGCCGGGGTAGCCGATGAAGTTGCCGTCGTTGACCCACTCGGCCTTGATGAATTCGAACTGTCGTTCAAGGTGGGCTCCGATGAAGACTCCGACCAGGCCCCGGTCGGCGCCGTCGTCCTCCAGCACGCCCTCCGGCAGCGGCGGGCCGTAGGTGGTGCCGCGGCGGATGAGGCGGTGCATCCGTGCGTCGCCGATGATCGTGGCATCGCGGGGGTTGGTACGCCGGATGTGGGCACCGGCGGGGCACCGGAAGCCTCGGTCGTCGTTCTCCCGGTACAGGAAGTTGTTGACGCGCTGCGGGTCGGCCGCCAGCTCCGGGTCATCGTGCTCCGGCGTCAGCGTCAGCGGTGCCCCGCTGGGCCAGCGCCCGACCATCTTCGCCGCCAGGAGCGCCTCCTCCTGGGCGCTGGAGGTGTTCGCGCGCAGGTACCGGCGCCAGGCCGCCACCTTGGTGTGAATCTTGCGCACGGCCACGTAGGTCCCGTTGCGCCCCAGCACGTCGGGGCTGGGCATGGACGGCGGACTGCCGGTTTCGTCGGGGTAGCCGAGGATGAATTCGCCGGCCTTGATGGGGGCTTCCTGGGGGTTGGAGCCGGGCAGCCCGAGGCCCTCGATGTTCGGATGGCTGATGCCGTCGCGAAAACCGAAGGTGGTGCGCCCGGTCGGGAGCTGGTGGACCTCCTGCTGCCAGATCACCTGGACACCGGGCGTGTCCTGGTAGGCGACGCGGGCCCGCTCCAGAGCCTTGTCCAGCCGCGCCGCATCGGGAGAGAGTGCACTCAACGCGATATGCACGTCGCCCGTTCCGAACGGTGCCTCCCAATGGGCCGGGGCGCTCTCGCCCACGTCGCCGATCAGGTCCGCACGCGCGGCCATGCCCTGACGGAACGCCTGCGGAAAGCTGTCCAGCGACTCCTGGGGCACCCCCAGGGCCCGCAGCCCCTGGTAAGTGAACGCCACCGCCACCCAGGCACCCTCGCTCGGGTCCGCGCTGGGCAAACCACCCTCGACCGCCGGGAGCAGCCGCCGCAGCAGGGAACGCCCGGCGTAGCGGTCATCGACACGCAGGAAGACGAACCTTCCCTCGTACGGCGCAGGCCGTGGACGCAGTGCCCCGCTCTGGACGTCGTCGATCTCGACGCCCACGCCCGCTCCGCTCGCGCTTGCCGCCACGTTCATGATCGCTTGTGCCTCCACATCGGTCTTCAAGCCGGACAACCCCGCGGCGGCCGGCTCGCACCCGCCGGCGCGGTCCATGACGCGCAGAGGTCGGTTGTGTCCGGGTTCTAGGCTGCGGCTTCCTCCATCAGCTTCTGGAAGGCCGGCGTGGCCAGCAACTCGGCGTTGGCCGGGTTGTCCAGCGCCGCCCGGAACTCGGGGGTGTCCAGCACCGCCTGGAACGCGTCGTCCACGCGCTGGTCCTTGTAGATCTGCTGAACGGTCAGGTCGGGATAGGCGCTGACGAAGACCCCCGCGGGCTCCTGGTGGGCGACGAACCAGTCCTTCACCCCTGGATCGGTGACGCCGGGGAACCCTGCGGTGTGCGAGAAGACCTTGGCGAAGCGGTCCCCGACCACCGTCTTGGCGAAGTCGTCGATGTAGGTGTCCCAGGAGCCGTCGAAGACGCTGGCGAACATGAACCGGGTGTCGTTGTCGAAGATCACGTGCCGTGCGTCATGCAGGGTGCCGATCTGGCGCACCGCCGCATGGGCGTTCTCGTCAGCTGCCGCGTCGGCCATCGCGGCGAGATCCTCACGCAACGCATCAGCATGGCCCGGCTTGATCTCGGTAAAGACGGTGAACTCGCTGCAGACCCCATCCTTCCTGCCCGGGCGCTCGGGCTGGGCTGAAGGGGTTGCATCTGTCGTCGCAGCCATAGTGAGCCTCTCCTGCCACGCATCCGTCCGAGGGTCGCCAAGCGTTCGGGGTGAGACGCCATCGCCCTCGTCTCTCATGATGACCGCGCCGCGCCGCCCGCGCCTCACCAGCGCCGCGGGGACGGGGCGACACCTGGTCGGGCGGTGCGGTGCCAGGGGCGCAAACCCCGGCCTCCCGAAGTCCTGCCCTGTCCGGCTACCCCATCGCGGCGATGCCGGGTGCGATGTGCTCGGCGACCTGGTGGGTGAAGCTGACCGGGTGCCGGTCGGGCAGCACCTGGATCTCGCTGATGCCCAGGCTCGCGTACGCCTCCGCTTCCGCGAGGAACGCGTCCGGCCTGGCCAGCACCGGGCCGTTGTACATCACGGTCTTCGCGATGGCGTCGTAGTCACGGTCCTCCGCGGCGCAGTGGGCGCGCAGCACGTCGAGCTTGTGGGCCACTTCTTCCTGGTCGGTGGCGAACAGATTGCAGGCGTCCGCATAGCGGGCGGCCAGGAGCAGGGTCTTCTTCTCCCCTCCGCCGCCGATCATGATCGGCGGGCGCTCACCGATCGGCTCGGGCACGCACAGCGTCTCGGCGAGCTGGTAATGACGGCCCCGGAACGGGCCGTTGTCGTCACTCCACATCTGCAGGCAGATCAGGATCGTCTCCTCCAGCCGTTCGAACCGCTCGGCGACCGGAACCACCGGCACTCCGAGCCCGTACTGCTCCCGCTCGTACCAGGAGGCGCCGATACCCAGCCTGGCCCTGCCGCGCGACAGCACATCGAGACTGGTGACGATCTTCGCCAGCAGCCCGGGGTGCCGGTACATCACACCCGTGACCATCAGGCCGAGCGTCATGCGCTCGCTGAGCGCCGCCACGTAGCCGAGGGTGGTGTACCCCTCCAGCATCGGGTCGTCGGCGACGGTCTGCCCGGTCTCCATCTGGAAGTAGTGATCCATCACGGTGAACGACGAGATCCCCGCCTGTTCGGCGATCCTCACCGACTCCGCGAGCGTCGGCGCGATGAGCGCGGGGTCGGCCGGTGTCGAGTAGTTCCAGTAGTGCAAGCCGAGATTCACGTCCGACCTCCGCAGGTCAAGGGAGAGCGGGCCGGGACCGCGTCGCCGTCCCGGCCGAAGTGTTCAGGACGCGTGCTTGGCGTACTCGCTCCGCACTGCGTCGACGCTCACGTACTCGCGGTCGGGCAGGCTCCTCGCGACGGTGGCACGTTCCGTGAGCCCGCTCGCATCCATTCAATTACCTTATGTAGTTCCTCGTCACGCTATGCGAGGCCGGAGTCATCGGCATTTCGGTACGCCCGGCCGAGCGGACCTGCGTTCAGCACGGGTACGCCACGGACATCGCCGGGGTCGCCGGGTGTGCGGCTCACGCGCTACGGCACCGTTCCTGCCGCCCGACCGACGCATACGGGTCAAAGATTGGGCCCTTCTCGGACACGGCTTCGCCTCGCTGCTGACGTCGTCCCCGCAAAGGACATCTTCGATCCCGACCGTTCATACACCTCCGGGGAGGAAACACGTGCGCGCACGCGGATCACGTATGAGCGTGGCTGCCGCGGCGCTGACCGCGGCAGCCATCGCGGGTGGCGTCACAGCATCGGTGAACGTCGCTCCCCGGGCACCCGCAGCGGCAGACCGGGCTCGGCTGTCCCAGCTCGCCCAGAGCTACCTGCAACAACGCGCCGACCTGGTGACCCGGGCCGCCGCGCAGTCCCCCACCCCCGAACCACCGGCCGCGGCCACACCGTCGATGCGGACCGAGTTGCGGGCGGAATTCGCGGCGCTGGTCCGTAAAGGCCGCGCCTACCGGCAGGCCGACGGCGGGTACATCCGCGCCACGGTCGACGTGACGGTGAACGACGCGGTCGAGGAGGGTGACGCCGTGACACTGCACATCACGGAGGACACCCGCCTCTACCCCCCGTTCACTTCCGCTCAAGCAGCGGAAGGAGCCCCGGAGTGCGAGGAGTACTCACTCCCCCACACACTGACCTTCACCCGTGGCCCTTCGGGGTCCTGGCTGCTCGCCTCGGACAGGGCCGAGCTGAACGACGGGCTCGCGCCGAGCACGCAGGTCGCCGCGTCCGGCCGGCGTGAGCGGCTCCGTACTCAACATCAAAATGATCTCCGCAGAACAACATCGCGCGCCAACTCCAAGGGGATGACCGATGCCGGACGCGACCTCAACGCCTGACGGCCCAATGTCCGGCCCGCGCGCCGGGAATCCTTGCCGCGCGCTTGGGCTTCGAGGGCGCCTGATGGGGCCGGTTGCGGAAGCCGGCGCGGAGGGTACACGGAGGACTCCCCTCCGCGCACGGCCGCGCATACCCTGGCGCGTATGACCACGGGGGATGAACTGCTCCTGCTCGCGATAGTCCCGGGCAGGCGGCGAATCCGGATACGGGCCGAGGACCGGCTCCGGTTCGCCTTGCGGGCCTCGGAGTTGGCGGATCTGGGCCTGGCCGGACGGATCGCCCTCGGCCCCCGACGGATCGAGGTGTCGGACCCCCGGCGCGTCGAGGACCGCCGCCTGAACAACGTCCTGCACAGTCTGGGCGCGACTGTGCCCCCGCCCAGCCTCAAGGACTGGCTGCGCCGCACACCGCGTTCCCTCGCCACCGAGTACCTCTCCCGGCTGGAGGACCAGAGGGCGGTCCGGGTCCGCCGGTGGCGCGACCCCAGCGGCCGTAAGCGCCACGACATCCTCTCCGTCGACCTGCCGCGCCGCCGGGCGCTGCTGGCCCGCCTCGACAGCATGGTCCGTTCCGGCTCCGCGACGTCCACCGCCGACCGCGACCTGACCCTCGCCGCCCTCGTCCAGGCCGCGGGCCTGGCCCCTGCCGCCTACCCCGGCCTGCGGGGCATCACCGACCGCCGCCGTTTGGCCGCCCTCACCGCGACCGACCGCCTCACCCCCGCAACCGCCGGAGCGGCTCCGGCCGCCGACGAGGAACTCGCTGCGGCACTGACCACCGGCGCCGACGTCCTCACCCGCCAACTCATCGGCGAACTCAGCGACCTCTACGCCGACTTCACCACCGGCGGCCACGGCCTCGGCCACGACCTGGACCCGGGCAGCTGGTCCGAGGGTGGCGCGGGCGGCACCGGCCACCACGGCGGCGGCCACGGGGACAGCGGCCACGGCGGCTGGTGACACCGACAGCCGGGAGTCGCACGCCCCTTGTTCCCCGGCGTCGTTCCAGCCCCGCAGCCGACGCCGGCACGTGATGCCCGACCCGAAGCCGAGTTCTCCGGGCAGGAACTCCCACTGGATGCCGGTGTGGAGCACGTGATCGTGTACTGCTCGCCGTAACCACGGATCTCGAAGGTCGAGATCGGCAAGGCGGTCGTGGGCGGGTACTCCGTCGCCCTCTGGTGGACGGTCGGCCTCACACTGCTCGCCGGCCTGCTCGCCGGCCTGCTCGCCGGCCTGCTGGTCACGGCCAAGGCACCCAAGCGGTGACCCCGGCGAGCCGCCCCAACGATCAACCCTGAGGCCCGCGTTGCGCGTCAATGGCACCGGGAGGGCAGCACCTGCCCTCCCGGTGACCTGGAGGCAAGACGCATGAGGCAACGGGCTGCACGTATCTCCTCGCTCGCTCTGGCGGTGACCGCGGCCGTGGGAGCGTCCGCATTCGCCCCGCCCGCACTCACCCACTCCACACATGCGGCACAGCCACCGCAGTCGGCACAGTCACCGCACGGCCACGAGGCGACCGGGGCCGCGCTGCGTGATCTGGTCGAGAAGGGCGGACAACCCGGAGTCGCCGCCAACTCGCTGGACATCAACCACAGTTGGTACGGGGCGGCCGGTCACGCCGACACCGCCACCGGCCGTGAGCGTTCGCCCGGTGACCACTTCCGCGGGGCCAGCATCACCAAGACGTTCACCGCGACCGTCCTGCTCCAGCTGGAGGCGGAGGGGAAGCTGAGCCTGGACGACACGGTCGAAACATGGCTGCCCGGCCTGGTGCGGGGCAACGGGTACGACGGAAGCAGGATCACCCTGCGTCAACTGCTCAACCACACCAGCGGCATCGCCAACCACACCTCGGACCCCGAGTTCGTGCACGACGCCGCCGGCCCCGGCTTCCCGGAGCACCGGTACGACACCCACACGCCCGAGGAACTGGTGGCGATCGCGCTGAAGTACCCGCCGCGACCCGATCCGGAGAAGGCGCCGTTGTACTCGAACACCAACTTCGTGATAGCCGGGATGGTCATCGAGAAGGCGACGGGCCATTCGTACGCGCAGGAGGCCGCCCGCCGCATCATCCGGCCGCTGAAGCTGCGCGGGACGTCGTTCCCCGGCACGGCGCCGCAGATGCCGGACCCGCACCCCGTCGCCTACTCCCGCTTCCACCAGGACACCCCCGACGCCGAGATCCACGACGCCACCGAGCAGAACATGACCTGGCTGGGCGCGTCCGGCGACATCATCTCCACCACCGGCGACCTCAACCGTTTCCAACGCGCCCTGATACGGGGCGAATTGCTGCCACCCACACAGATGAAGGAAATGCTCGCCGAGGTACCGGCCGGCGACGGGACCGGGTACGGACTCGGGGTCGAGTTCGCACAGCTGTCCTGCGGCGTGAAGGTGGTGGGCAAGAGCGGCCGTACGAACGGCTCCCTGTCCGCGATGGTCGGCACGCAGGACGGAAAGCACCAGCTGACGTTCAACGTCAACGGTGACTGGCTGCAGGACGGATCGCTCTACGTCAACGTGATCGAGGCGGAGTTCTGCGGCAAGGCCCCGGCCGCCACGAGCAAGGCGTCGCTCTCGACGGATCGGCTCCCCACCCCTGTCGCCGACTCCCTCCCCGATTCGTTCGCCGCTCTCCCCCGGGCCGAGGGCTGAACGCACCGGACCGTCCTCGTTGATGCCGGGAGTCGTCAACTCGCCGTAGCGGCGCCGGACGTCGCCGCTACGGTGTCCTGCATGACCGGCATCAGCTTCTGGATGTCACCGGCGGACCGGATGGTCCCAGGTCGGCGTGGCCCTGCTGCCCATGGCCGGTGCGGTCGTCATCGCCTCCACCCAGGTGCTGCCCGGCACCCTCCTCGTCGGCTTCGGTCTGGGCCTGGCCTTCATGCCGAGATGGGCGGCGAGGGCGGCCCCCTCGGGTGCCCGGTGACGGATGAGCTGCCCACCCCCGACGGCCGGGGCCGCTACAGCCGCTTCGTGGGCGGCTCGATCTACTGGACCCCGGAGACCCAGGCCCACCCGGTGTGGGGTGCGGTCCGCGACAAGTGGGAGTTGATGGGCTGGGAGACGTCCAAGCTCGGCTACCCCGTCGGCGACGAGTTGACCAACTCCGACGGCCAGGGCAAGCGGCAGCAGTTCGAGGGCGGCACCGTCTACTGGCACCCCACCCTGTCCAACGGTGCACACCCGGTCTGGGGGCGGATCGGGGAGATGTGGGGACAGTTCGGGTGGGAAGGCGGCGACTTCGGCTACCCCACCTCGGACCAGTTCCCCGTATCCGAGATCAAGGGCGTCATGCAGACGTTCTCCGGCCGCGGCACCACCCTGTGGTGGTCCCCGGGGTTCGACCGTGGGGACACCAACCACCCAGTGTGCAAGGGCGAGTGCGTCGGCTACCGGGCCGACACGAACACGGAGTGGGTGCAGAAGACCGAGATCGCCCGCGCCATCGAGAACGGCACCATCAGCGGCAACGTCGACATCTCGGTCATCCCGACCGAGGAGGGGTTCGAGTCCGCCGACACCAGCTACGACCGACTGTGGGACCAGTCGTTCAGCAAGGCGCCCTATCCGCTGAAGTGGCTGAACTCGGAACAGAGCTCCTCCCTCTACAAGCAGCTCGCCTGTCACGCCCGCTACGCCTACACGCTCCCCACAACGTCCAGCCGCTCAAGGAAACGCCTCTTCAACGCTGGATCGAGCCTCTTACCGCCCACGGTCCTCGCAACTCCCAACATCGTGAGTGTTGCGAGGACCGCTAGAACCCAAGCCCTCGCCTTTCGGGGGGTGGGGCCCTTCTCGTGTTGAACGTGCGAATCGCCGCGGGTCAGTTCAGCCGGTGGCGTCCTGACGCCTGCGGCGCATCCACCGCACCAGGGCGGCCGCCACGTTGCCGCTGCCGCCGAGGTAGAGGGTGCCGGTGTCCCGGCAGGAGACGTCATCGGGCTGGAGGGACGTCTCGGTGGTGGTGTCCAGGGTGCGGTGTTCGACGTTGAACCGGGTGCGGGAGATGTTCTGCTTGGGCTGCTTGGAGAAGTCCACGCCGCCGACGCCCTGGTTGTAGACCTCGCCGCCGTACTCCAACTCGAACCACTCGATGCCCTCCTTGACGGAGTCCATGTAGCGCTGTCAGTGCGCGCTGTATGTGTAGACGGCGGTGGAGGCGGCGCACTCGCCGGGCGGGATCATCTCGACCCGCAGGGTGCCAGTGCGGGCGTCGTAGTCCACGCCTTCGGTCTCGAAGTCGGTTCCCGCGCAGGCGGAGCGCTGCGGGAGGGGGAGGATGACGGAGACGTGGCCGGTGACGGGCTTGCCGTCGAGCGCGTGGTCGAGGTCCACCTGGAACAGCGGGCGCTCCACCGGCCACAGCGACAGGGTGCTGTCGTCGGAGGCGCACACCAGGCGCGTCGCCGAGACGAAGTCGCAGCCCTGGATGTCCCGGACCGGGTGGTCCAGGGAGATCCGGCCTGCCTCGGGAAGCTCGCCGCCACCCGCGGGGGCCTGGGCGTTGAAGACCGGTGCGGGGAAGACCAGGAGCCGGTCCTGCTGGTCCCATTCGCCCGAGACCAGCCACTGCGCGTCGGGAGAGACGGCGGCGAAGGAGTTGTTCATCCGCTCGTCGCCTTCGAGCTGGTGCGTGTAGACGAAGCGCTTTCCGCCCGGGGTGGTGACGGTGAACATCTTGGCTGTCGCGCCGCCATTGCCCTGGTAGGCGTCGAAGATGCGGTTGCGGGCGATCTCCGGGTCGCCGATGTGGGTCCAGCCCTGGTCTCTGAGGTCCTGGGGGATGGAGCCGTTGCCGCGGAACAGCAGGCTGCCGTTGCTCCGGGACGCCAGGCCCTGGCCACCGGCGCGCGAGTCGACGTACGAGACGCCGGTCTCGGTCCACGTGCCGGAGGAGGGGGAGGAGGCGACGGCGGTCGCTGTTCCTCCGGTGGTGGCCAGGGCCAGTGCCCCGAGGAGCACGAAGAACTTCTTCATGGCTTTTCAGCCTTCCGTCTCAATGAAGATGGGGTTGGGGTAGAACCACGTGTCGAGCCAGGGGTTGCCGTCGCCCGGCACGTGCGGAATCGGTCCGTTGGGGTCGATCGAGGCGCCCAGGTAGCCCGCCCCGTTGCGCTTGCCGTCGCTGCCGCGCAGCCGCAGGTAGAAGGACTTGTCCCCGGCCTCGACAGGGATGGTGAGGGTGTACGTCCCGGCGCGCTCCGACACGTCGGAGGTGTGCACCACCCGGGTGTCCGGCGCCCGCCACTCGTGGGCCGACAGCAGTGAGCCGGCCGCGAAGGCGGCGCCGAACAGACCGACGCGACGCAGGAGTCCGCGGCGACTGAGGGACTGGGCGTCAAGTGACGCCGTGGGGGTCTGCGGATCGGCCCATTTGGGCAGGGGGTGGCGCTGTGCGGGCATGGCGGGTGTGTCTCTCCTTTTCGGGAAAAACGGGTGCTGGAGCGAAAAGAAGGTCCAGCGACCGGACGCGCCGGCAGGAGCGGGAGCCGCATGGGGCGGGTGCTGATGTCACCGTGGGCGACGCGGGTGTGGATCACCGGCAGTCGAGCGATATCGGTTCGTCGTGGTGCGTGGCAGCGCCGTCACACAAGTGCCGTCAAAGAGCGCCGCGGCCGCACCGGGAGCGGCTCGCATACGAGCGGGTCAGCGCCTCTCACGAGAGCGCTCCGCTTCAGCACTCAGTGGGCCGCTTCCGATCGGTGCGTGCTATCGGCTAACCCTCGGCCAGGACATTTCATGCGATTCATACCTTGCGGTTTGATGGTCCAGTCTGCGCGCGATGAGGACGCCGACTTTCGGGATGCCGCCGAAGTTCCGCCGTATGTCCGGCGGTGGCCTCCGACAGCCGCTCCCCTCACGTACGCGCAACGCCCGGCCGCCCCGCGGGGCGGCTGCCGGCCGACGCCTGCAGCCTCCCGTCGTCCCGTAACCTCCGGGTGAATCCGCCCTTAAGGTCGGGGGCGAGTCAGACGGCGGTCCGGCGCTCGCCGGAACCTTGCCGGCACTTCCTGCTGAGACGGCTGGACTTCCTTTGCATAATCGGGGTCTGTACGGTCAACGGCCCTGTCTCCCGTTCGGTGGTGACGGAGGGTGGTGCTAGCCGAGGAGAATGCGGTGGCGGAGGAGGGTGAAGGTGCCCGCCCGCACATCTGCCGCGCGAACAGCTTGGTCTTGGTGTTGACACCTTCGGTTCCACCGTTGTGGTACGGAAGCGTGAACGCGGCGGTCACAGCGTCGCGGTCTCGGTCCAGGCCCCGGGTGAAGGCGTGCAGATGGGGCAGGTCGGCTGCGCGGACCTGGACGATCCAGCGCGCGAGCGCGTCGCGGCGTGGTCGCGCGGGGCGCGGGCGCAAGCCCATCGCCGCGAGTCTCAACGGGGCAGCTGAACCCACGACTTGATTCCTCGCTGCGGCGGGTTGGCCTCGCAGGCGCCCCACTCCCCGCCCCAGTCGTCCACAACAGCTGCCAGCAGAAAGAGCGCCTGCCGACGCCGCGTCTCGCAGAGTGTGGCCACGTCCGGGTTGAGGTGGTGGGGGTGTTGGTCCCAGACGAGGAGGCGGAGCGCGTCGTCCCGGTGGCGCAGGGATACGTAGAGCTCCTTGCCCGGGCTCATCCTGGCGGTCACGGTGATGAGTTCGTTGACCGCAAGCGTGGCCGGCCAGATGAACGGGGCGAGCGCGTGCGCTTTCAGAGCGGCGCCGATCGCGGTACGGCCAATGAGCGCGCTGCGGACGTCGCCGGGCAGCGTAAAGCTCATCGCGAGCCCACGGCTGGAGCGGCCCTTGGAACGCAGATATGGCTGCGGGTACGGCTGGGTGTTGGGATGCGGGCTGCCGGGATACGGATACGGATACGGGACCGGCGTACGCGTCTCGGCGACGGCCGGGCAGAGTGCGGCGAGTGAAGATGAGTGCATGGCTGACTCCCCTGATACGGGTGGTGAGTTGGCGGTGTCTCCCTTTCGCGTGGGTGCGCACGAGTGGCTCTCACGGTTGCGTTGTGGACGAGCAGTGGCTTGTCTCCCTGACACGGGACTGCCTCTCCCAGGGAAGGAGGTAGCGGGCAGGACCGCGCGATGCACTTCCGGCTCGTCGTCGCTGTGTGAGCGGTGCGTAACTTAATGTAGCCCTCAAGGGGCAAAATAACCCTCTACTTCTGGTGAATGAACCCTTTCGTGGTCGCATCGCACGCGCACGCGGCAGACTGCCGGTGACCGCATGCGGAAAGGAACGGCATGGCAGCAAGGACGTCTCCCACCGAACGTCAGAAGCGGCTCGGTGCCGAGCTGCGGAGGATGCGCACATCGGCCGACGTCTCCGCCGAGTTCGCGGCCGGCCTGCTCGGCGTGGACCGCGGCAAGATCTCGAACATCGAGGCCGGCGCACGCCCCATCAGCCCGGACCGCCTACGCACGCTGGCCTGCAACTGCGACTGCACGGACGAGAAGTACATCGACGCACTCGTCGAGATGGCGCAACCACGCGGACGTGGCTGGTGGGAAAGATATCGAGGCGCTCTGCCTCAAGGTCTGCTCGACATCGCCGAACTGGAGGCGTACGCGCTCCGCATGCGAGCTGCGTACTCGATGCACATCCCGGGCCTCCTCCAGACCTCTGATCACGCCCTGGCCCTCTTCCGGGTGGTGATCCCCCAGCTGCCGGAACGGGAGGTCGCGCTGCGGCTTGCACATCGCGTGGAGCGCCAAGAGGTTCTGGACGGGGATACGCCGCCGTCCTTCACGGGAATCGTTCACGAGGCAGCACTGCGAATGCAGTTCGGCGGCCGCGCCGTGGCGCGCGCCCAATTGGATCACTTGCTGAAGAAGTCCGAACAGGTGAATGTGACGCTTCTGGTCATCCCCTTTGAGGCAGGAGCTTTCCCCGGCGCCGGGCAGACCGTCCTGTACGCAGAAGGACCGGCGCCTCAGCTCGACACCGTGCAGATCGACAACTCGCACGGACCCCTTTTCGTCCACACAGACGTGCAACTGGCCAAGTACCGAGCCCACTTGGACTGGATGGAGGGAATCGCGCTGTCGCCGGGCAAGTCGCGGGACTTCATCCACAACATCGCACGCCAACTCTGAGGAGATGACCGATGTCGGACGTCAACTGGGAAGACTCATTCTGCGGAGAAGGTAACTCCTGCTTCCGGATCGGAACCGACGAGCAGGGCAACAGCTACATCGCTGTTGCGGGTGCGGAGGAACGCTTCCTCACCGACAGCCGCGAAGCGCTTCAGCAGATGATCCACGACATCAAGGCCGGCAAGGCCGACCACCTGCTGTAACAGCAGCGGCCCGGCACCGCGAAGCGCTCGTGGTGCCGGGCTGTAGGTTCTCGCGGTTCGTGGCCTGTTCAGAGGCTGTGAGCTGCGGCTGGCCCCGGTGTCTCACGCCGTGTCCAAGCCGGCCAGTCTCACCGTTGCGTCCGAATCCCCGGACCGGCCACGAGTAGCAGGCGCCTGGCCCGCAGGAGGCCATCCACAGGACATCGCCCCTCTCCCTGGAATCTGACGTCCGCGCCTGGGCAAAGCCAGTGGAACGAGAACTCGACCCCGTTCACCTGGACCGAAACAGCCGAAGAGATCCTCGACTCCCTCGCCCGCCTGCCAAAGGATCTCCGGCGCAGGAGACCAGTAGGACCCTGCCAGGTCGCTCCGGCTCTTGAGTTTTGGATGGTGGTGGGCGGTGACGCTATGGGGCAGCCCCGTGCGGCCGTAGTCGCACGGGGCTGCCCGGGCGCTTCAGCCGAGTTGTGCCTCAGCGAAAAGTGGCGATGTTACGGGCGACCCAGTCGTTGAAACGGCGCGGAGCGCGACCGAGGACTCGTTCCACGTCCGAGCTGATCCGCAGTTCGGCGGGGTTCGGGGCGGAGATGATGTCCAGGGTGTCGTCGGCGAGCTCCGGCGGCACGAACCGGGTCGTCGCAGCCTTGGCCTCCTCACGGGTGAGTTCGTGGAACCGCACCGGCGAGCCGAGCGCGGCAGCAATGGCCTCCGCCTGCTGACGGGGCGTGATCACCTCGGGCCCGGTCAGCTCGAAGATTCCGCCGGTGTGCCGGTCGTCCAGCAGGCAGGCCGCCGCGACCTCGGCGATGTCCGCCGGGTCGACGATCGGAACCCCGACATCGCCGAAGGGTGCGGCGACCGTCCCTTGCGTGCGGACGGACTCCGCCCACGCCAAGGCGTTGGAGGCGAAGCCGCCCGGTCGTAGGACGGCCCAGTCCAGGCCGGACTCTCTCAACGCGTCCTCCACCGCGCGCATCGCGATCCGCGACGGGCCGAGCGGCCTGGTCGCCACGCCCTGCGAAGACAGCAGGACGACTCGGCGGACCCCGCTGGCAGCGGCCAGGTCGATAATGTCGGTCGGCCTGGCTTCGGGGGCGTGCAGGTCGCCGGACAGCAGGAGGAACAGCGCCTTCGCCCCGTCCAAAGCGGGGGTGAGGCCCTGCGGCTCGGCCAAGTCAGCCGGCACGTGCCGGACCCCGTCCGGCATTGCCGCCGCGTGCCGTGACACCGCCGTCACCTGCTCGCCCGCGTTGGCCAGGGCCTGCGTCAAAGGCCGGCCCACATTCCCGGTAGCTCCGGTCACCACGATCATGTTCAGCTCCTAGTCCGTTGCGCACTGCGGCAATTGACGCTAGGAGGCAGGCTTACTTTTCGTAAGAACATACCCAGAGGTAAGCTCCGGACATGAGGGAAGGTGCGCAGCTGACGCAGGCCGAGGCGGGCAATCGGTATGAGGTGTTTCACACCGACTGCCCTGCGCGCGACGTGGTCGACCACGTGACCAGCAGGTGGGGTATCTGGGTACTGATCTCCTTGCGGAGCACCGACCTTCGGTTTTACGAGCTGCGCGACAGCATCCAGGGCATCAGCGAGAAGATGCTCGCTCAGACACTGCGCGCACTGGTCCAGGACGACCTGGTCTGGCGGAAGGTCGAGCCGACGACGCCACCCCAAGTCACCTACGGGCTGACTGAGTTCGGCCAGGACGTCGGTGCGCCACTGACAGACTTGTTCGACCGGATCACACAGCGGCTCGCAGCCGGCGGGGCGTCCGCCACGGAGCGGCTGAGCGCAACAGGTCAAGCGAAGCAGCTGACCACCCCAGGCCCTCAACAGCTTCGTCATCTCGACGACGAACACTGACCGTGACAGCAAGAAAGGTTCATGCGTACCCCCAGCACGGACCAGTGGCAGAAAGGCCGCGCCACCAAGACACTGTCCATGGAGGACCTGTCCCACGTGTGACTCACTCCAACGAGTGAACAGGCTGCCCAGCCAGTCTCAGTTCCGTGGCCGATCGGCCACGCAATGGCCACCGGCCGTGAGATTCGGCCAGCCGATCTGAGATCCCACACCCGTTGTAAGATCTCGCAGCTCGTGGCATAGAGCACAGCCCTCACCAGCGAGTTTCTGAGCTGTCTCAGCCCGTGTCCAGGTGTCCGTGTCTCAAGTCCGTGGCATTTCTTCAGGACCGGTATCAGGAGCCGTCCGCTCCGCCCACTCGCGCACGGTCACGGCATGCTCTATGTGGCTGACGATGTCCTTCTTGGACACCGCATCCAAGGTCTCCGGGATCTTGTCGAAGGTGTCGGGAAGGACGTCGAGCAGACCCCAGATCTGTTCACCGGTCCTGACTGTCAGCAGTTGCTGGCACCTCCACTGCAGCGGCACCTCGGGACGGTGCCTGAGCCGCTGCACGAGCGTAGGGAACAGGTAGTGCGTCGCTTCTGCGGCAAGGTGCTTCTGGAGCCAGTCGACCGGGAGTCGCTGACTGAAGCCGTGCATGGCGGCCTCAAGGGCTAGGTTCAAAAGTTGAGCGGTGTCGACGGCTCGGACGGTGTGGGGAAGGGGCGGGGTCATGTCGAGATGATGCCAAGAAGACTCAGCAGGCCGGACGATCAGCGGGGCCGGGATGCGATCTGCTGACGGGCAGGACCCCAGACTTCCTCGAACTCCCCGGAGGTAAGTTGATCGGGATCGTGGCCTTCCCATTCCGAGACGGGCAGCTCGGCTGTGATCCCGAACCTGCTGTCGTACTCATCGAGGCGGCCTGCGTCCTGGGCCCGCTGCCATTCTTCGAGGGAAGCTGCCGCGATCGGGGTCGATGCAGGACCCTGGAGTTCGATCTGCCTGGTCACCCAGCCTTCGGCGTCGACCTCGAAGTAGAACCAGACGTCTCCCTCGTCCCAGTAACAGCGCATCCATGTGGTCACCAGCCAATGATGCCAAGGCCGTTCTGCCTGGTTGGGCGGCCTCCGAACCGTGCTGGAGGATAGGAGGTGTGCTGCCCTACGTCTATCGCGTCACCAAGTACGACCCTGCCGACCGTGATGAACACGGCCACTACACCGGCGCCGAGGAAACGGTCAGCGACCACGGCCAGGTCGAGGATGCCTACCTTCGAGCGATCGAGGCGTTCGCATCGGACACCGGCATCGACCAACTGGCCGTGCGTGAGCCGCAGGTCCCGCCTCCCGCGCACTTCGGCATCGAGCGGCCGTTGGACGGCTTCGGGCTGAACGGGCTCTTCCCGAACGGCTTGACCGGCTTCTACGACGGAGCGGAGGTGCCGCTCGGTATCAGGCTGGAGCTGGTACGGGTCATGCTGCGCGACGGTGGTGCGTGGTGCCGGCTGGAGGCGGTGGGCACATTCGCGGTACACGTGGGATGGGACCAGTACCTCTACATCGGCAGCATCCTCCCCTGCGAGGATGCCCAGGCCCGGACCCGCACACTCGGGCTGTTCCCGGAACGCATGACTGCATCCCCGTACGACGTGGAGACCGATGGGGAAGACGTCCAGCGGCCGGGTGACGACGAATTCTGGACCGCTCTGCACTGGGCAGTCTTCGCATGTCGCGCCGGAGTCCTGGAACCGCGTGCCGACACCGACCCTGGCGCCCGCCCTGCTCATGCCGCCCTCCTGAGCACATGCGAGGGCGTGATG
The DNA here is from genome assembly GCF_055602785.1 of Streptomyces sp. NPDC037301. Classification (NCBI taxonomy): domain Bacteria; kingdom Bacillati; phylum Actinomycetota; class Actinomycetes; order Kitasatosporales; family Streptomycetaceae; genus Streptomyces; species Streptomyces sp. NPDC037301. The sequence continues at coordinate 538,008 of NZ_JBVJWD010000003.1, read as the reverse complement.
GGCGTGCCGAGATCAACGGTGAAGTCCTGCTTCCAGAGCAAATGCAGTACGGCAGCCCGGACTTGGGGCTCTGAACGACTCGGCAGCAAGCCCGTGGCCTGCCCTAGAGAGACTCCGTCGAGCTCCACCCCGGCCAACTCATCGATGAGCTCCGCGCCAAACAGCCGACTCCTGCGATAGCCGGCCAGGAATCGGATGTTCTCCAGCTTCACCGGTGGTGGCTCGCTCCAGACCTCGTACCGCCATCCCCGCGACTCCACCAACTGACGGGTCCAACCGAAGGTAAAGGCCACCTCGGGCTTCGACACCCGGCGCAGCGGCTTGACGTCCACCACCACAGGGCCCTGCTCGGTGAGCAGCAGATAGTCCGGGATGTGCTTGCGCACTTTCCCCTCCAGCACAACCTTCAGCAGGAAGGGTTGCGCCACGATGTGACGCACGCTGCGATCGAAGTCAGCAAAGAGGAGACGCCCAAGCTCCAGACGCGACTCGTAGATCACGTGGTCGTCTACCGTCGCAGACCAGTAGGTCCCCGAGTAGTGGCGCTGCCCCTTGTACCAGCGGAACGTCCTCCACGGAACTGCCGCCCCGAGAAGCTCAACGGTCGTGATCTCCCACGCCCGATCCTCCACAGCCGTGCCGTCTTGACGGCGAACACTCACGGTCGCAGCAGCGATTGCCATCCCGCACCCCCAGTTCACAGGCGTTCGCCTGTGAGACCACGGTGCCAAGATCATTTCTTGGGTGCCCCGGACCGAAGTCCGGGACACCCAAACGAGTGAACCACCTGAACTGGCAGTCTCAGAACTACGGCATATCTGCCACCACTTGGCCATCTCCTCTGAGATTCGGCCAAGAAATCTGAGACCCTACACGGGCCCCTGCGTGTGCGGGTGCCTCAGGAAGAGGTGCCGCGCGGGAAGGAGACCTCCACGCGGCGGTTCTTCTTGCGGCCCTCTTCCGTGCTGTTGTCGGCGATCGGGTACTGCTCGCCGTAACCACGGATATCGAAGGTGACGTTCGAACCCAGCTCCTTGACCAGCACCGACTGCACCGCGTTGGCGCGCTGCTTGGACAGCACGTCACCGTGGGCGGAGGAGCCGAGATTGTCGGTGAAGCCGAAGACGCGCACCTTGGTGGCGTTCTGCTTCTTGATCTCGGCGGCGATGGCAGCGATACGCGCGTTGGCGGCGGAACTCAGCTTGGCGCTGTCCTTGCCGAAGAGGACCTCTGCCTGGAGCGCGAACTTGATGTTCGCGTTGCTGTCCTCGCGACGCTCTTCGCCGCCCTCGTCCTCGACCACCTGGATGATGTCGAGAACCTTGGCCGGAGCGAGCGTGCCGCCTTCGGGCATCTTCAGATCGGGATCGTTGGGGTCGAGTTTGACCGGGGGCACCGATGTGGACTCGGTGCCTGGCGGCACGCTCGGGCCGTCATCAGCCAGAGCCGCCGTCGCGCCAAAGACGGTACTGCCGGCCAGCAGTACCGCTACAGCGATGGCCCGCCCTGCGACATGGCGTTGCCTGTGCCGTGTACGAATGCATTCCATGTCGGCCATCACCCAGAAATCTTCAGCGAGGCAGTGGCGAACGTCGGCAGCGTGAAGTCGACTTCAGTGGTGGTTGCCGGCGGTGCCGGGAACTGCATGAAGACAGAGACCGACTTTCCGGGTTGAATCGCTGTCACCCCGGTGGTGCAGAGGCATCGACCATCCGTGTCCCGAAGAATGTAGTAGCGTTTCTTGCCAACCTTGTCCACAAGTGTTGCGCCTGCTACGGAGTTCGGATTCTTGGCCACGATGGTGCTCTCACTGCCCGACCACTGGTCGCTACTGCGAATATCGTCGCCGCCATTCTTGATCACGCCACTGACAGTAATGAACCCGCCGCTGTCACGCTTTACCTCATTGACGACAAGAGTCAGCCCGTTGCGGCCATTGACCTGAGCGAGTTTCACATTCGGGTCCACATTGTCCCCGGCAGCAGTGTCCTCCTGCTCCGCCCCCTTGTCCCCGTCGGAGGGCTTGGAAGGCTCGGAGGACGGCGACGAACCAGCATCGCTCGTCTTCTTGCCACCACCGTCAGTGCCGCAACCTGTGACGGCCAGAGCCAAGGACGCCGCCAGCGAGACGGCTGCCACTGCCCTTCGGGACTTGGTGGAGCGCCGAATGCTCATGGGTTCTGATTCCTTTACTCGTCGTTCGCTGTCAATTGTCGACCAGGTGCACGTCGTAGAGCTTCTTCCTCACCTCGGACCAGGGCGGGGGGTTGCTCGGCTCGATTTCGACCACCCCAGCGTCACACGGGAAGATGTACAAGTCCTGGACACCGTCATCGTTGAAGTCCAAGGCCCTCCACCCGAGGCAACGGAACTCGACAATGGCAGTGGCCGTGGCCTTCGCGAACTTATTCTCCGTACCGGGAATCACCGACGAGTCCACCGGTCTACGGCCCTCGACCTCAACCGTGATCCGGTCCCGATAGCCTGCACGTTTCGTCTGGCAGGGGCTGACGACGTCCGCCTGATTCGCTGCGGCAAGTCCCTGAGCCGCAGGGCACCCGGTAACCGCGTGGACCTGAAGGAACTGCTCCAGCATGTTCCCGGGGAGCGATGCGAGGAACGGGGCCCCGAAGTCCTCACGAGTCTGTTGAGCGGCAGCCAGCGCGGCGGCGTCCGCCGCACCCTGGGCTCCATTACGCAAGGCCGACGCCTTGCCGACGGCAAAGAATGCGAACACGAGGAAGAGCAGGCCCGCCACCATCACTACATAGATGGGGAAGGCCTGCCCTGCATCGCGGCGACTGCGCTCGATCACGTGCCCGTGGTGATGGAGGTCACCAGGCCGTCGATCCGGCTCGAGATCTTGCCGCCGATACCCGTAGCCATGATCGCACCGACGATCGCCACGACCACCAGGATGATGCCCAGGTACTCGAACGCCGTCTGACCGCGGTCCTTGGCCTCGTAACGCTTCTGGATGCGGCTCACGGCGGTGTTGGCCCAGCCGTTGACGCGCACGGCGGTCTTCAGGGTGATGTTCGACATGGAGTTCCCCTCCGGATTCGGCCGACCGGTAGCCGGCCGACTCGCACGCTTCTTGGGTGCCGCCTGCGGTTCCGGCTTCCTCCTGGCCGGAGCCGCTGGCGACATGAGAAACATACGGCCGGACACCCTGCTCGCCGGAGGGTCCCAGGGCCCATTCCCGGGCCCAAAGCGTCAGTTGGGCCTCTGCCGCCGGTACGTGCTGGGCCCCACGCCCCGCACGTCCGGCTGCAGTTCCGATCCCGCTACCACTCCCCCGCTCAGCCACGATGACCACCGACCCCGCTTACCCCTGGCCCCGCCGCGGGGGCCGTACCGAGCCAGCGCGCGATGGCCTCGCTGCGGCTGGTGCTGTGCAACTTGGTGAAGATGCGGTTGATGTGGTTCTTGACCGTCTTCTCGCTGATGAAGCAGGTGGCGGCGATCTGCTGATTGCTCATGCCGGACGCGATCAGCTCCATGACCTCCACCTCCCGTGAACTCAGCCCGTACTGCCGCCTGTTGAGGGAGACTGCCGGGCCCCCGGTCATGGAAGACTGTGCCACAACCGGTTGCAGATGCGAAAGACCCTGTGATGGTCGGATCGGTCGCGTCGCAGGTGGAGCCGGTTCAGGCTTGGGCGCATGTGCAGGCGCACCGTGTTGCTGGACGGGACTCGGGGTGCGGCCGTCGGAGCCGGGGCCCCCGTACGGAACACCCGTGGTCAGGGCCGCACCGAGTCCCTCCGGGAGCGGTCGTCCCTGCGGCCCGGGGCCCTGACGCATATGAGCAAGGAGGGCGTTGGCCGCGGTGGCGGTGAAGTGGGCGCGTCCGTCCTTGGTGTCGCGTACGGCCTGTACCAACTGGTCGGCCGTGAACTCGCCGTGGACCAGATAGCCGCCCGCGCCCAGGCGTAGCGCCTCGTGGACGATCTCGCTCTCGCGGCTGTAGGTCAGCATCATGACCGGCGCGACCTGTACGAGGTGAGGCAGGGCGGAGATGCCGTCGACGCCGGGCATACGGACGTCGAGCAGGACTACATCCGGGCGGTGCTGTACGGCCATGTCGTAGGCCTGGCGGCCGTCTGCGGCCTCGGCCACGACTTCGATGTCGTCGCGGCCGGAGAGCAGTACGCCCAGGCCGGCCCGTACCACTGGGTTGTCGTCGGCGACGACGACCCGCAGGGCACCGGGGGCGGGCGTGGGCGGCCCGGCGGGGAAGGGAGGCATGGACTCGGATGCCGCGGACTGCTGGGGGACGGGGACGGGGAACGCATCGGAGCTGGGCTCCGAGTTGAGCGGGGTGACGTGCGAGGACGTGTGCTGGGAGGCGTGATTCTGCGCTGTCCAGTTCTGGCCCGACGCGCGGGAGACGTCGTCCGGCATCTGCGACCTCCTCTCAGGGTTTTATGGGGGGGTGAGGGTGGAGTTGGAGCTGTTCAGTTGGGTTTTATTGCTTCGAGAGCGGTACTGAGAGCGGCGATCGGGAGTTCCAGGCGTACTTCGGTTCCCTTGGCCGCCTGGCCCTTTCCGATGCGGATGCGGGCGCCGATGGATGCGGCGCGTTCGACCATGCCGACGAGGCCGAAGTGCCCGGCGTGCCGGAGATCGTCGAGCGTCGTGCCTGCGGGCAGGCCGCGCCCGTCGTCGTACACACTGACGCGCAGGACACCGCCCGTCACGCCGGCCAGTACAACGAGGTAGGTGGGTTGAGCATGGCGGTGCGCGTTCTCCATCGCTTCGGAGGCGACGGTGAGCAGCTGGCGCGCGACGACTTGGGGGACGTGCGGGATCGGTGCGTCGTTGAGGAGCCGAAAGGTGGCCGTGAGTTCGTGGCGGCGGCTGAAGTCGTCGGCGCGTGCCCGGAGTTCACGTACGACGTCCACACCGCCGTCGAGTCCGGACTCACGGCGCAGGTCCGAGAGAAGCTCCCGGGATTCGGCCGCGGCGCGGCGGGCGGCGCGGGCGACCAGTTCGGCCTGATGTTTGACGGTGAGCGGGTCCATGCGATCGGAGGAGCCGGCCAGGCCGTCGGCTGCCAGCGCCAAGCCATGCAGGGTCTTGGCGACCGAGTCATGCATTTCTCGGGCGAGCCGGGTGCGTTCGCCCTCCACGGCCTCGTTGACAGCGAGGCGGGCCCTGGTTTCGGTGAGGGCCTGGCTGGCCGCCCCGAAGCGGAGAAGCAGATTGCGCAGGGTGACACCGACGGCACCGGCAATGATGCAGAAGCCGGGGAGGAGGAACGCCGTGGCGTCGGCGGGCTGCAGTTTCGGGTCGGTGCCGTACACGCCGAGCACGATGACGATCTGAAGTGCGGTGAAGACTGCCGCGCCGCGCCAGCCGTAGACGAGCCCGGCCAGCAGCGGGGTGCACACGGTGACGTACGCGAGGGTGGACTCGGGGGAGGCGGTGATCAGCAGCAGGGCGCCGAAGAAGGCGTCTATGCCGAGCAGCCAGGGGTGGCGCAGGAGTACGGGGCCGAAGCGTTCCCAGTCGCGGAACAGGACGTACGAGCCCATGAAGGTGACGAGAATGGCCGAGCCGATCAGCCAGGAGGCCAGTCCCTTCGCAGTGTGGCCGATCGCGAACGGTGTGGCTATGGCGATCATCGCGAGCCGGAAGCCGAAGACCTGGCGGCACATCGCCTGGAGCGCGTTGACCTGGATCGCGAACGCCGGACGCGCTCCGGGATCGGCGATCGCCTGACGCACCTCAACATTCAGCCCGGTCTGGATGCCGCCGAGTTGGAACGACATGAGCCTGTCACCTCCTTCCGACCGTCCTGCCCGCCGTCCGCCGCGTTCACGTCATCCGCCCGCGAGGACGCCGAAGTCGATGTTGGCTCCGTAGACGAAGCCGACCGTCAGCAGCACCAGGGTTCCGGGGAGGAGGAAGGTGGTGACCGCAAAGGTCGCCTTGGGGACGGCCCGGGCGGCCTTTCGGCGGGCGTTCTGGGCGTCGGTGCGCCGCATGTCGTTGGCGATCTGGATCAGCGTCTCGACGATCGGCGCACCCAGCTCCTCGCCCTGCTGGAGCGTGGTGACGAACATCGCGACCTGTTCCGAGTCGTTGCGCTTGCGCAGCTGATCGAATGCCTCGCGGCGGCTGACGCCCATGTCCATCTGGCGGAGCGTGATGCGTAGTTCGTCGGCCCAGGGGCCCTCGTACTTCTCTGCGACGCGGCCCAGCGCCTGCCGGAAGCCGAGGCCCGCCGAGACGACGACGGCGAGGACGTCGAGGAAGTCCGGAAGCGTCCGGTCGATGTGGTCGCGGCGGATGCGGACCGCCGACCAGATGCCGACCTCGACCCAGAAGATGCCGAAGGCGATCAGCAACAGGGCCAGGAAGATCTGGCCGCGCAGGAGCATCGTGAAGGCGCCGAGCGCGCCGAGGCCGCCGTAGACGGCGCGGCGGGCGGCGTAGCGGTCGATCGTAAGACCGCCAGGGTTGCCCGCCAGGTCGATCTGGCGGCGCTTCTTGTTGACGGCCTTGGGTCCCATCATCCGCAGGACCGCAGGGGCCCAGCGCATGCCGAGCCGGTCGATGCCGGAACCGACCGCGCTGGTGCGGGTGGAACCGACTTCCAGTGCGATCGCGAGGTCGCCGGGGAGCTTCGCGTCGCGCCGGTACATGCGGAAACCGGCGAAGACTCCGTACACCGCGAGACCCATGACGCCGGCGAGCAGCAGGCCCATGTGCGCCCCGCCCATCAGACGTCGATCCGGGACATGCGGCGGATCACGACGAATCCGATCGTGTACAGGGCGATGGAGATGACCACCGCGACCTGGCCGATGAAGGCACCGGTCATGCGGTCGAGTGCGCCGGGCATGACGGCGTTCATCAGGAGCATGGCGCCCAGGCCGAACATCGGGACGGCGTAGGCGGTGACGGTGACCTGGGAGAGCTGGGTCTTGACCTCGCGCCGGGTCTCCTTGCGCTCCTCCAGCGTCTCGGTGAGGTTGCGCAGCGAGCTGACGACCGTACCGCCGGCCCGGTTGGACAGGACGAGGGTGGTGACGAGGACCACGAGTTCACGGGAGGGCAGCCGGTCGGTCAGCTCACTCATCGCGTCCTCGAGGGGTTCACCGACGGCGAGGCGTCGGGAGACCCGGGCCAGTTCCTCGCCCGCCGGGTTCTCCATCTCGTCGGCCGCCATGCTGATGGATGTACGGAGCGCGAGGCCGGCCTGGGTGGCGTTGGCGAGGATACGGGCGAGTTCGGGGAGCTGGTTGATGAAGCGTTCGGTGCGTTTGGTCCGCTGCCAGTTCAGGAAGGCGTTGGTGCCCCAGAGGCCGATGAGGGCGGCGACCGGGCCGAAGAAGCTGGCGAGCATGGACGAGGCGATCATCCAGAGGCCGGCCATGGCGGCGAGCGCGTAGACGAAGAACTCGCCCGGTGTGATGTCGAGGCCGGTGGCGGCCAGCTTCAGTTCGAGCTTCCGGCCCAGACCGGTCTTGCGCAGCCGGCTGTCGATTCCTCGGAAGTAGCGGCGGCGCCCGGTCTCCGGGATGTGGCCGGTGTGCGAAAGGCGGTCCACCAGGGCGTCCCGGTCGGCCTTGCCGCCGGAGTAGGCGTGCAGGCCCGTGACGCCGGTGACACCGCAGAGCAGTGTGACGCCGATCGTGAGAAGAGGGAGATTCGTCATGGCACGGTACCTAGTTGGCCTCTCGGGTGGCGAGCTGTTCGGCGGAATCGGCGACCCCGAAGGCCTGCGGGACGGGCTGGCTGGCCATGTAGAGACGCTCGGCGATCTTGCGCGGGATCGGGAGGTACCTGAACTCGCCGTTGATCCGGCCCTCGGCATCCATCGGCTGGGCGTCGAACCGGGCGACGGTCACGATGCGGTAGGGATCGCGGCCGTGCGAGTCGAGGACGGCGATCTCGGTGATCTTGCGGGAACCGTCGGCGTGCCGGGTGAGCTGGACGATGACGTCGACGGCGCTGTTGATCTGGTCGTGCAGTGCTTCGAACGGGATCTTGATCTCGGACATCGAGGCCAGGGTCTGCAGACGCATGAGCGCGTCCTCGGCATTGTTGGCGTGGACGGTGGCGAGCGAGCCGTCGTGACCGGTCGACATCGCCTGGAGCATGTCGAGCGACTCACCACCACGGACCTCACCGACGACGATGCGGTCGGGTCGCATACGCAGGGAGTTGCGGACCAGGTCACGGATGGTGATCTGGCCCTTCCCCTCGACGTTCGCCGGCCGGGACTCCAGCCGGATGACATGGCTCTGCTGGAGCTGGAGCTCGGCGGAGTCCTCGATGGTGACGATGCGCTCGCTGTCGGGGATGAGGCCGGAGAGCGCGTTGAGGAGCGTCGTCTTCCCGGTACCGGTGGCGCCGGAGACGATGACGTTGAGCTTGGCCTGGACGAGTCCGGAGAGAAGGATCAGCATCTGCTCGTCGAGCGAGCCGACGTTGATCATTTCCTGGAGCGTGAAGGCCCTCGGGAACCGTCGGATGGTGAGCGTGGCGCCACTCAGCGACAGCGGCGGGATGATCACGTTGACACGCTCACCACTGGGTAGACGCGCGTCAACCATGGGGTTCGACTCGTCGACGCGGCGGTTGACGGTCGAGACGATGCGCTCGATGGTCTGCATCAGCTGTTCGTGCGAGCTGAAGCGCATCGGGAGCTGCTCGACCTTGCCGCTGCGCTCGACGAAGATCTGGTCCGGTCCGTTCACCATGATTTCGGTGATGGACGCGTCTTCGAGGAGCGGTTCGAGGATGCCGAGACCGAGGGCCTCGTCGACGACCCGGCGGATCAGCTGGGTGCGTTCGACGGTCGAGAGGACCGGTCCTTCGCGGCTGATGATGTGGCTGAGTACGCGCTCCAGCCGGGCCCGCCGGTCTGCGGCGGCGAGCGAGGACATCTCCGCCAGGTCGATCTCTTCGAGCAGCTTGGCGCGGTAGGTGGCCACCATGTGGCTGTCCTCCCGCGCCCCGCCGTTCTTCTCGGGGGCGGTCATGCGTGCCCGCAGACTCATTCCGTAACTCCTCGTTCCCACTTGCCTGTTGATCCGCCGGTGAGACAGCGGTGTGGTGCGCCGCGGGGTCAGGTGCGCGGCATCGTGGAACTGCGTTCGGCCGGACCCCAGATATGGACGCCCGGGATGATGTCGGGCACGTCGACACTGACGGTGCAGGTGACCTCGTCGAAGGAGGAGGAGGAGGAGGGCAAGATCTCGGCCCGGTCGGCGGTCCAGCCACTCATCGCGTCCTTGGCTGCCCCCTCGTCGCAGCCGCCCGTCGACATACTCGCCGTACGGGCCGCCGACCGGGCCCCGGTCCCCGCCTGGTTGGCGGCGTACGCGGCGAGGCCCGCCTGGATCGCGAGGAGGCCGACCAGGAGCAGCAGGGGGAGGAAGCCCAGATACTCGATGGCGACCTGGCCGCGGTCTCGGCAGGTGGTGGTGGCGGTGGTGGTGGCGGCGGCCGTCCGGCCGGGTGTGTGCGTGCGCTTGCTCATCGCTCAGCCCTCCAGCGGGAACGCGGCGTTGCCTTCGACGCGAAACGGCCAGTTGAGTACACCGGGCACCAGGACCGGCACTTGCAGCTTGACCTTGGCCGTGTACATGCCGGACTTGCGGCGGCAGTCCGTCGTCTTCATCGACTTCCGCCAGGCCTTCGGCAGGTGCTCCTTGGCCGCGTGCCGGCATTCCTGCACCCGCAGGCCCTCCGTGATGGCCCCCTGGTGCGCCGCCTTGTCCGCCGCGTTCCCCGCCAGGCTGAACGTGTAGCCGATCAGCGCGCACTGCCAGAGCGCGACCGCCAGCAGGATGATCAGCGGCGTGACGCCCAGGAACTCGATCGCGGTCTGGCCGCGGTCACGCCTGCGGCCGAGCAGCCGGCCCTGCACCAAGCCCCGCACCCGGCCTCGCGCCGGGGACGGATCACCGTAACGCCTTCCCCGTATCTCCGTGTCTGTCGTCTCGGTAGGTGCCATTGGTCAACTTGCCCCCTTGGTCGTCGCCCGGTTCCGGGCGTCGCCGTCGCGTCGGCCGACGCGTGGGCGCCCGATCGAGCCTCGGTCGTTCTTGAATATTCCGCCGGCCTTCGCACCGCTCTTCTCGGCCTTCTCAGGAACCTTCACGATGCCCACCTCGCCCGCAAGGGCCCAGAGGGCCTGTTTGACGGAGCTCTTGGAATCGAGGTCGTGCAGCCGGCCCGCGTCGACGACGCTCTGGAGTTCCTTGAAGTTCGCGGGAACGGCCGTGTTCGCCGTCCGGGTCCCGGTGATCTTCTCGATCAGCTGCGGCTGGATCTCGGTGCTGCGGATGAACCGGTTGACGACGGTGACCGTCTCCTCCGCCTTGCGGATCTGGAGCCGCTCCCACATCCGTACAAGGCGCTTGGCACCGCGCACCGCGATCACATCCGGTGTGGTGACCAGCAGCGCCGTGTCGGCCATCTCGATGGCCGCGGCGCTGGCTCCCTGCAGCTGACTGCCGCAGTCGATGACCACGACCTCATAGCGCGAGCGCAGGGCGCTGACGATCTGCCGGGCCGAGCGGTCGCTGACCTCCTCGGCGCTCTCGCCCTCACCGGGCGCCAGGAGCAGCGCGAGGCCGGAGCCGTGGCTGAACACGGCGTCGGACAGGACGCGTGGCGAGATGTCGGCGATGGTCGACAGGTCGACGATGGAACGCCGGAACTGCACATCGAGGTAGGAGCCGATGTCGCCGGCCTGGAGGTCCATGTCGACCAGGGCCACGGTACGTCCGGACGCCTGGGCGGCCAAGGCGAGTTGTACGGCGGTGACGGTGGCGCCGACCCCGCCCTTCGCGCCGCTGACCGTGACGACCGTACCGCCGGGGCCGGTGAAGACATCGGCTCCGGTGCTCAGGTGACGGTGGACGCCGGCGGACCACTGGGCGGCGGACTGGATCCGGCTGGCCAGTTCCTCGTAGCTCAGGGGCAGGGTGATGACACCTCGCGCACCCGACTCCATCGCGGAGGCGAACAGGCCGGGGGTGACATCGGCGGTGATCAGCACGACCCCGATGGCGGGGAAGCGCAGGGAGACCTCCCGGATCAGTTCCAGCGCAGGCACCGGACCGATCCGCTCGTGGACCAGCACCACCTCGGGCAGTTCGTCGAGCGATTCGCCCGCGAGCCGGGCGAGGGTGTCGATGAGCTGGGTCGAATCAGTGACCGGAGTGGCCGGTTCCGCGTCGGGGAGCTGGCTGAGCAGGGTGGTGACGGATCTGGCCGCGTCGACGTCGCCGACGGCCGGGAGGATCCTGGTGGTCATGCGATCCTCACTTGTCCTTGTCGATCGTGTAGGTGCGGTCGCCCGGGCGGATGGTGCTGTCGCTGCCGGAGGCCAGGAGCGCGAGGCGTACGTGCTCCGCGAAGGACTCGGCGTAGGCGATGCGCTGGGTGTCGAGCGTGTTGAGCGCGAAGGTGATCGGGACGGCCTCGGTGCCCATGTTGGACTTGCCGTCGCGGCTCGGCTCCAGGGCGGTCAGCTTGCCGACGTCCAGCACCTTGGCGTTGGAGACGATGACCTTCGACTGGGAGGGGTCGCCGTCGCGCTCACCGGCGAAGGTGGCGTAGATGTTGACCGTGGCACCGGGGGTGATCTTGCCCGCGACGCCGGTCGCGGCGTCGATCATGATGGCGATCTCCTGCTCCCCGGGCTGCAGTTCGGGGCGCTTCTGCATCATGTCGGACTGGAGCAGCGAGCCCTTGCGCAGCTGGGTGACGGCGATCTTGCCGTTCACCTCGGAGAGGTCGGTCACGGCGTTGGTGGAGAGCCAGCGCTTCGGCATCGAGATCTTCTCGAACTGACCGGACGACAGGGCGGTATAGGGCGCTACATCGGACTTCAGCTGGTAGGCCGAGACCTCGGGGCCGACCTTGGTGTTGACGTCACTGATCACCGAGAGCACGCCGGCGAAGGCGCCGAAGGCGCACAGAACCGACAAAAGCAGGAGTATCACGCCGCGGCGCTGGCGGGAGTTCATGGGCCGGACAACCTCGTTCGAATCGGATGCGTGGGGCAGCGGACAGGAGGGCGTCTACGGAGGAAAGCGGAAGCGCTAGGACTGCGGTGGTGCGGGCACTCCCTGGCTGAGGACGCCGGCGGGGTGCATTCGTTTCTCGGCTGCGGGTAGCGGGGAGGAGCAGAACCCGCAGCGGTCACCGATGAGGTCCATTCCGCACCAGTGGCAGTTCTCGCGACGTACGGAGGACACCAGTTGGTACAGAATGGAGATGTCTGGAAGATAGGCAGCGAATTCAACCAGTTTTCCGGTTCCCCACCATGCCGGGGAACCGGAAGGAAGCGCGGCCTCGTGAATGGACTGGACCTGCCACGCGGGTGCCAGGGTCTGCTTCACCCACTCGGACTGCGACTGCCCTTTGGCGATCACCAGATCCGTGGCGAATTCCGGGCCGGTCGGTGGGTCCGCCTTCGGGCCGACCTTGACGAGCTGCGGGTCCGGCCCCGCGACCACGGCGAACTGGGAGCCCGGCACCCAGGACTTGGCATGTGTCCTGAGGTCGACCGGGACCCGGTCGAACTTGGTGACGGAGTTCAGCAGGGCGCCCGCGCGGATGTAGTGGGACAGCAGCCGGGCGGCGGAGGCGACCACTCCCGGACTGAAGTCACAGATGGACAACTGGCGGAGCTGTCTTACGAGTACGGCGACGCCCAAGGGGGGGAGGTCCACCTTGAGCAGAGCGATGCGGTCGCTCTCCAGCACGGACCGTACGGAGTAGAGCCGGCGTTCATGGGCGGGCGCGATGCCGGTCGGGTAGACGGCGACGACGTAGCCGTGCTGTTCGAGCAGCACGTGCATGTCACCGATGGCCATCTCCAACGCCTGGGCGTCGGGTGCCTGCAGCAGGGCTGCTGTCGGCGTCTGCTGGTCGGTCGGAGGTAGTACCAAATCAGCACTGGTCACTGCTATTGCGGTCGGCACGCTGTTCCCCGTTTCGGCTCCGGCCAGACGGCGGTCATGACGTCGGCCGCAATCGCTCCTGCTCCGCGGTTCTGCCTCTGCACTTTATCCACGTCTTACCTGGCAGAGAACACTTTTCGGAGGTCAGTACGACAACCTGTGTGAGCCGCCTGCACAACATCTCCATGCTAAATCGGATCAAATCGAAAATCGTTAACTCCTGTACCACTGCGGAGTGTTACGAATCCACCTCCCGATTACCTGCCGCCGGAAATTCATCTCCGCACGTCAGGCCGGATGCGGAACCTGGCGCACGGGGCTCCGGAGGGCCTGATCGTCACTGTCCGAGCATCTGGACCACGTCACCCGCACGAGGGGCACGCGAGCTCAACAAATCGTCAATTTGTTGGGGCCCCACGGCCGTTGCGGAACCTCCGAACGGCCGTTCACGGGTGGCTGACGGGGCGGCCGCGGAGCGCCCCGGCGAGCACGGGCCGGACAGCCGGCATCGCCAGAGGTCTTGACAACTTGATTGGTCCGGACCAGCTTATCGGCCAGCGGTGGCCACCGTCGTTCAACTGCACACCCCCTCCATCTCCGCGCCATTCCCCGGACAGCCCGGGTACCGCCGGTCGACCCGCCGGCTCATCCCAGGTACCCCGCCCGGCATCCCCAACTCCCCCACGGAGGCAGCAAGTGGAACCTTTGCCCGTCAGCGGCCACAGAATCCGCAGGCGCCACACCCGGCCGCTCCTCGGCGCAGCCATGGCCGTCCTCGCAGCCGGCGCGCTGACCGCCACCGGTCTCGTCAGCAACGCCGAGGCCGCCGATGTCAACGTCGCCAAGAACGCGGGCTTCGAGTCGGGGCTCGCCAACTGGACCTGTTCCGGCGGCAGCGGCACCACCGTCTCCTCCCCCGTGCACGGGGGCACCGCCGCCCTGAAGGCCACCCCGGCCGGCCAGGACAACGCGAAGTGCACCCAGACCGTGGCCGTGAAGCCCGACTCGACGTACACGCTCGGCTCCTGGGTGCAGGGCGGGTACGCGTACATCGGCGCGAGCGGTACCGGAACCACCGACGTATCGGCCTGGTCCCCCGGCTCCAGCAGCTGGACCCAGCTCACCACCAGCTTCAGAACCGGCCCGAGCACCACCTCGGTCACGGTGTACACGCACGGCTGGTACGGGCAGGCCGCCTATCTGGCGGACGACATCTCGGTCAGCGGCCCCGACGGCGGTGGCGGCACCGACCCCACTCCGGAGATCCCCGCAGCGCCCGCCGGTCTCACCGTCGGCGCGACCACGCCCTCCTCCATCGCCCTGTCCTGGAACGCGGTGTCCGGCGCGACCGGCTACACCGTCTACAAGGACGGCGCGAAGGTCACCACGTCCACCGGGACCTCCGCAACGATCACGGGTCTGACCGCCGACACGGCGTACCGGTTCGCGGTGACCGCCACCAACGCGGCCGGTGAGTCCGTCAAGTCCGCGACGGTCAGCGGGCGTACGGCCCAGTCGGGCGGCAACCCCGACCCGGGCACCTCGGTGCCCAAGCACGCGGTGACCGGCTACTGGCAGAACTTCAACAACGGCGCGACCGTGCAGAAGCTCAGCGACGTGCCCGCGAACTACGACATCATCGCGGTCTCCTTCGCCGACGCCACGACCACACCGGGTGCCGTCACCTTCAACCTGGACACGGCGGGCCTGAACGGCTACACCGCCGACCAGTTCAAGGCCGACATCAAGGCGAAGCAGGCGGCCGGGAAGAACGTCATCATCTCGGTCGGCGGTGAGAAGGGGTCCGTCTCGGTCAACAGTGACGCCTCCGCCACCAACTTCGCCAACTCGGTCTACTCGCTCATCCAGGAGTACGGCTTCAACGGCGTCGACATCGACCTGGAGAACGGCATCAACTCCACGTACATGACGAAGGCGTTGCGCTCGCTGTCGCAGAAGGTGGGCTCCGGCCTCGTCATCACGATGGCGCCGCAGACCATCGACATGCAGTCCGCCTCGGGTGAGTACTTCAAGACGGCGCTCGGCATCAAGGACATCCTGACCGTCGTCAACATGCAGTACTACAACAGCGGTTCGATGCTCGGCTGCGACGGCAAGGTCTACTCGCAGGGCTCGGTGGACTTCCTCACCGCGCTCGCCTGCATCCAACTGGAGGGCGGCCTCGACCCGTCCCAGGTCGGCCTCGGCGTCCCCGCCTCCACCAGCGGCGCGGGCAGCGGCTACGTCTCGCCGTCGATCGTGAACGCGGCCCTGGACTGCCTGGCCGTCGGCACCAACTGCGGCACGTTCAAGCCCGCGAAGACCTACCCGGGTCTCCGCGGTGCGATGACCTGGTCGACCAACTGGGACGCCAAGTCGGGCAACGCCTGGTCGAACGCGGTGGCCCCGCACGTGCACGGCCTGCCGTAACCACCGTCCGGCATCAGTGACCAGCAGCGCCGCCGCTCCCCCGGCGGCGCTGCTGCATGCGTTCGACACCATCCAGAGGCCGCCGTCGTTCACGTGCGAGGCGAAGATCGAGCCGGCCGAGATCGCCATGATGATCAGCGCCAGATGCGCCTGGGACAGGTCCTGGCCTCGACCAGCGGCACGACGACGCCCGCGGTGGTGACGATCGCGACCGTCGCCGAGCCCTGGGCGACGCAAGTGGATCAGCTGGTTCAGCCGAGGACCGCGAGCGCGTCGATCTCGATCAGCAGGCCCTTGGGGAGGCCGACGTAGACCGTCGTACGGGCGGCCGGGGCCGTCTTGAGGTTCTGCTCGCCGAAGTAGGCGTTGTAGATCTCGTTCATCTCGGCGAAGTGGTCCACGTCCGTGAGGTAGACGCGCATCATCATCACGTCGTCCCAGCTCGCGCCGCCCTCCTCCAGGATCGCCTTGACGTTGGCGAAGGTCTGGAGGGTCTGCTCGCGCAGCGTCGGACCGGCGGGGGTGGGCGCCTGGCCCTCGGTGGCGGGGAGGAAGCCGACCTGGCCGGCGACCTGGAGGATGTTCCCCTTCTTCACGCCGTGCGAGAACTTCGCGGGCGGCGTGGTGTGGGTGCTCGGGGTGAGGGCGATCTTCTCGGTCATGGCTGTTCAGGCTTTCTTGGGTTGGTTGGTGCCGGAGTACTCCCGGCTGATGGTGTCGGCGGTGCGGCGCACCAGGGGGAGCAGGGTGAGGAGTTCCTCGGCCGTGACGACGACATTGGGTGCGGAGACCGACATCGCGGCGACGACCCGCCCGTCCGCACCCCGGATGGGGGCGCCGATGCAGTTGATGGACTCCTCGTGGCCACCGAGGTCGGTGGCCCAGCCCTGTTCGCGGACGACGGCGAGCTCCTTGAGGAAGGCACCGGCGTTCGGGGTCGAACGGGACGTGTACATGGGGTAGTCGAGCGTCTCGGCGATGGCGCGCCGCTCGGGCTCGGTGAGATCGGCGAGGAGCAGTTTCGCGACGGCGGCGACGGTGATCGCGACGGGCTTGCCGATCCGCGAGTACATCCGGACCGGGTAGCGGCTCTCGACCTTGTCGATGTAGAGGACCTCGTGCTCCTCGTACACCGCGAGATGCACGGTGTGGCCGCAGCTCTCGTTGAGTTCGACGAGGTGGGGGTGGGCGATCTCCCGTACGTCGAGGTTCTCGACGGCCTCCTGCGCGAGCGCGAAGAGGCGGGCGCCGAGGCGGTAGCGCTGGTCCTGCTGGCGGTAGACGAGTCCGTGCTCGTGGAGCGTACGAAGCAGGCGCAGCGCCGTGGACTTGTGGACGCCGAGCCGCTCGGCGACCTGCCCGAGGTCGGCGGGCCCCTGGGCGAGCAGCGGCAGGATGCTCAGCGCCCGGTCGACGGTCTGGCTCATACGCGTGCCTCGCTGCCCTCGGCCCGGTCTTCGCCCGGGACGCCCCTCTTGTCCGTTCGCTCGCCGCGCTCGCTCACGTCGTACATACCTCCTGGTCGTGCCCCGTCCACCCGGGGCCGAGACGAAGTCTCCCCCAGGCCTCGTCGTCCAGTGCGGCAAGGGCGTCGGCGTGCGCGCGGGCCGGAGGGTCGGTGAGGTCGCCGGGGACGGTGAGGACGGCGGCGGCCATGAGGTGGCCGTGCCGGACGCGGTCGCGTACGGGGAGGTCGCGGAGGGTGGCGGAGAGGAACCCGGCGGCGAAGCCGTCACCGGCGCCGACGGGGGCGACGACGTCGACCCGGAGGGCGGGGACGGCGGTGACGTCGTCGGCCTCGCCCGCGTCCGAGAAGACCGTCGCCCCGTCGGACCCGCGCTTCACGACCAGCACCCCCGGCTCCGGCAATGCCGCGCGAATCGCCTTCGCGCCCTTCACCCCCCACGCCTCCTCCGCCTCGTCCTCGCCGACGAAGACCAGGTCGCAGCGGCGGGCCAGGTCCAGGAGCACCTCGGGGGCCGCGTCGGCGTCGCGCCACAGGCCCGGCCGGTGGTTGACGTCGAAGGAAATCAGCGGGCGACCGGGCCGGGGGGCGGTCAGGTCGTGGAGCAGGGCCAGGCAGCCGGCGGAGAGCGCCGCCGTGATGCCGGACAGATGCAGGACGCGGCCTGCGAACAGCGCCTCGTACGGGACGTTGTCCGGGGACATCGCGGAGGCGGCGGACCCGGCCCGGTAGTACGCGACCTCGTGCACATCGGTGGCCCGGTCCGTCGCCGTGCGGAAGTAGATCCCGGTGGGCCGCGCCGGATCGCGCTGCACGGCCAAGGTGTCGACCCCGTAGCCGGCGACCGCCTCGACGAGATGGTCCCCGAACCCGTCCGCACCGACCCTGCTGACCCAGGCCGCCCGGTGCCCGGCGGCGGCGAGCGCGCAGGCGACATTGGACTCGGCGCCGCCGATACCGCGGCCGAAGGAGGGTACGTCGGCGAGGCGTCCGGACTGCGACGGCAGGAACGTCACCATGGACTCGCCGAGGCACACGACTTCGGCGGCCGTGGCGGCATCGGCGGTCCTGGCCGGGGTTCCGGACACTCGGGGCTCCTCGCGGGATCGGCGGGTTCGGTGATGCGGCGGGTTCGGCGGGGCGGCGGCTCGGGTAGGGGCGGTGCCGACTGCCGGCTCCCGGCATTGACCCGGCGCCGGCTCGGATGTTAGACAGCGTTGAGCGATATACGCAATGGGTGTTGCATATGCTGCAACGATTCCTTCGATCGAGGAGGCCCCCTTGGCCGCCGACCGTCCTGTGGCCGGACTTGCCGACGAGCTGGTCGACCACCGCTTCAAGGCGCTCCCGCCCGACGCGGAGGGCCTGACCGTCGGCGCCCTCGCCGCCGAGCGACGCAATCTCTTCACGGGCGGTTTCACCACCCCGGTGCTCGCCCTGTCCGCCGAGTCGGTCGAGCACAATCTCGCCCTTCTGGAGACGTACGCGGAGCGCCACGGGCTCGCCTTCGCCCCGCACGGCAAGACCTCCATGTCACCGCAGCTCTTCGCCCGCCAGCTGGAGTACGGCGCCTGGGGCATCACCGCGGCCGTGCCGCACCAGGCGCGGGTCTACCGGGCGTACGGAATCCGGCGGATCTTCCTGGCCAATGAGCTCGTCGACGCGGTGGCCCTGCGCTGGCTCGCCGGTGAGCTGGACTCGGACCCGGAATTCCGCTTCATCTGTTACGTCGACTCGGTGCGCGGCGTGGAGCTGATGGACCAGGCGCTGCGGGCGGCGGGCGCCTCCCGGCCCGTGGACGTCGTCGTCGAGCTGGGCGCGGGCGAGGGTGCGCGTACGGGGGTCCGTACCGAGGCCGAGTGCGCGGCGGTCGCCGATGCGGTGGCCGCGGCCTCGACGCTGCGGCTGGTGGGCGTGGCCGGTTACGAGGGCGAGGTGCCGGACGCGTCCGGCGAGCGGGTACGGGAGTGGCTGCGCCGGCTCGTCGCGCTGGCCGTCGGCTTCGACCGGGCGGGCCGGTTCGCGGAGTCGGCGGCCGACGAGGGGATCGTGATCAGCGCGGGCGGCAGCGCGTGGTTCGACGCGGTGGCGGACGTGTTCGCCCAGATCCCGGAACTCTCCGGTCCGGTGCTCAAGCTGCTGCGCTCGGGGGCGTACGTCTCGCACGACGACGGCCACTACCGCCACCTCACCCCGTTCAACCGCGTCCCGGAGGAGGGGGCCCTGCAGCCCGCCTTCCGGCTCTGGGCCCAGGTCGTCTCCCGGCCCTCCCCCGAGCAGGCGTTCCTCAACGCGGGCAAGCGGGATGCGGCGTACGACCTCGACCTCCCGCAGGCGCAGGTCGTACGGTCCGGCCGCGACGGCTCGGTCCGGCCCGCGACGGGTGTCGCGGTCAGCGGTCTGTCGGACCAGCACACGTGGGTGCGTACGGAGCCGGGAGCGGAGCTGGAGGTGGGTGACTGGGTGGGGATGGGTCTGTCGCACCCGTGCACGAGCTTCGACAAGTGGCAGCTGATTCCGCTGGTGGAGGCGGACGGCACGGTGACGGATTACATCCGCACGTTCTTCTGACCTCTGCCCGCCCCTCCCTGTAACCGGGGGCTCCGCCCCCGGACCCCCGGACCTCGATCGCCAAAGGGGCTTGATCCTGGCGAAAGGCGGCCCACCCCATGGACCTGGTCATCCGTAACGCACATGTCGTCGACGGCACCGGCACCCCCGCCCACCGCGCGGACGTGGCCATCGGCGACGGCCGGATCACCGAGGTCCACCCCGAACACGCCCCCGGCCCGCGCCCCACCGCCCGCCGCACCCTCGACGCCGACGGACTCGCGCTCTCCCCCGGCTTCATCGACATGCACGCGCACAGCGATCTCGCGCTGCTCCGCGACCCCGACCACAGCGCCAAGGCCGCGCAGGGCGTCACCCTCGAAGTCCTCGGCCAGGACGGCCTGTCGTACGCCCCGGTCGACGACCGCACGCTCGCCGAGGTACGGAAGACGATCAGCGGCTGGAACGGCGACGGTTCGGACCTCGACTTCGACTGGCGCACGGTCGGCGAGTACCTGGACCGCCTGGACCGCAACTTCGACGGCCGGGGCATCGCGGTCAACGCCGCCTACCTCATCCCGCAGGGCACGGTCCGGATGTACGCGATGGGCTGGGAGGACCGCCCGGCCACCGACGCCGAGCTGACCCGGATGAAGGAGCTCGTCGCCCAGGGCATGGCGGACGGCGCGGTCGGCATGTCCTCCGGTCTCACGTACACACCCGGCATGTACGCGAACGACGCCGAACTCACCGAACTGTGCCGGGTGGTGGCCGGGTACGGCGGCTACTACTGCCCGCACCACCGCTCCTACGGGGCGGGCGCACTCGGCGCGTACGAGGAGATGGTGCAGCTCACCAGGAACGCGGGCTGCGCCCTCCACCTCGCCCACGCCACCATGAACTTCGGCGTGAACAAGGGCAAGGCACCGGACCTCCTCGCCCTGCTCGACGACGCCCTCGACGCGGGCGCGGACATCTCCCTCGACACCTACCCGTACGCGCCGGGCTGCACGACCCTCGCCGCGATGCTGCCGAGCTGGGCGAGCGAGGGCGGACCCGAGTCGGTCCTCACCCGTCTCGCGGACGACAGGGCGGCGGAGCGGATCCGGCACCACATGGAGGTGCTGGGCTCGGACGGCTGCCACGGTGTGCCGATCGAGTGGGACACGATCGAGATCTCGGGCGTCAGCGTCCCCGGCCTCGCCGGCCATGTCGGCCGTACGGTGGCCGAGTCCGCCCGCCTGCGCGGCGAGGCCCCCTGGGTGACCGCACGCCGGCTGCTCATCGAGGACCGGCTCGGCTCCACGATCCTCCAGCACGTGGGCCACGAGGAGAACGTCCAGCAGATCATGCGCCACCGTGTGCACACCGGCGGCAGCGACGGCATCCTTCAGGGCGACAAGCCGCACCCGCGCGCGTACGGCACGTTCCCGCAGTATCTCGGCCGGTACGTAAGGGAGTTGGGCATCCTGTCACTGGAGGAGTGCGTCGCCCACCTCACCTCCCGCCCGGCGAAGCGACTGCGTCTGACCGACCGGGGACACATACGCGAGGGCTACCGCGCGGACCTGGTCCTCTTCGACCCGGCGACGGTGGCGGCGGGCTCGACGTTCGAGGAACCGCGTACGCTGCCGACCGGCATTCCGCATGTGCTGATCGACGGCCGCTTCGTCATCGAGGACGGCCGCCGGACCCAGGTGCTGGCGGGCCGGGCCGTACGGGGAGAGGGACGCACCCAGGGCCTATGAGGTCTCCGGGCCCTCGGCCGCACGCTCCTTCGCCCAGGCCAGGTCCTCCTCGGTCGGGGCGTCGTCCTGGGTGAGGCTCGCCCGCCAGTAGCCGCTGAACTCCACAGCGGCCCTGGGCAGTCCGCGCTCCTCGACCAGGTGGCGGCGCA
Organism: Streptomyces sp. NPDC037301; assembly: GCF_055602785.1. Classification (NCBI taxonomy): domain Bacteria; kingdom Bacillati; phylum Actinomycetota; class Actinomycetes; order Kitasatosporales; family Streptomycetaceae; genus Streptomyces; species Streptomyces sp. NPDC037301. The sequence continues at coordinate 516,729 of NZ_JBVJWD010000003.1, read as the reverse complement.
GGGCCCGCACCGCCCCGGCCTCGCCGGCCAGCCATGCCGCACCGGACCCGGCGGGCAGTTCGGCGCCCCTCACCGCGTCCGTCAACGTCTCACCCCGGTCCCGGTGCACCCAGTGGACGGTCACCTCGCCGGGCGAGTCGAACACCTGCTCCTCCGCCTTGTCGGCCACCTCGGCGTACACCACCGCCCGCGCCCCGGCCGGGAGGGACTCCAGGAGCGTCCCGATCGCCGGGAGCGCCGTCTCGTCCCCGGCCAGCAGCAGCCAGTCGGCGGCGGGCAGCGGCCGGGCGTACATCGACGACGGGCCGACCATGCCGAGGACATCCCCGGGGCGCGCGTCCCGGCCCCAGCGGGCGGCGGGTCCTTCGTCGCCATGGAGCACGAAGTCGACGGCCATCAGGCCGAGCCGCCGGTCGTACGCGCGAACCGTGAAGCTCCGCATCAGCGGACGTTCGGGCTCGGGGATCGCGAGGTACGCCTCGTACCACCGCATGCCGTACGTGTCGTCGGCGTCCGGCTCCGGCAGCCGGGGCACCTCCTGCCCCTCCCTCGGGAGGCAGAGCTTCATCTGCTGGTCGGGCCGGTCCTCCATGAGCTCCGCCAGTGCGTTCCCGGCGAAGGTGATGCGTGCCGTGCGCGGGGTGATCCGCTCCACGCCCACAACCCGTACATACGACACGGGCAATGCCTGCCCCATCGCGGCACCCACTCTCTGCGACTGATAGTTTATGCCGTAAGGAATTACCTCGGCGAAGTTACTTTATGGCGTAAGGAGTCGCAAGTGGTGGTCTTTGCCGGACAGGGCGACGCCCGCCGTTCGATGTCCCTGCTGTGGCGCGCCGAGCAGCCGGCGCAGCCGCGCCGCGGCCCCGGGCCGGGCCCCAGGCCGGGGCTGAGCGTGGACGCGATCGTGACCGCCGCGATCGCCGTCGCCGACGAGGACGGCATGGCCGCGCTCTCGATGCGCGCGGTGGGCGAGCGGCTGGGCCGTACGGCGATGGCGCTCTACACCTACGTCCCCAGCAAGAGCGAGCTGCTGGACCTGATGTATGACGCCGTCCACGCCGAGCTGCCCACCCAGTACTCAGGCACCGACAACTGGCGTGCGGGACTGACCGATTGGGCGCGGGACACGCTCGCGTTCCTCCTCCGCCACCCCTGGGTGCTCCAGGTCTCCCAGGCCCGCCCGGTCCTCGGCCCGCACGAGTACACCGGCCTGGACACGCTCGTACGCCTGCTGAGCGGAACCGGGCTCGACGCCTCGCTCCTGCGGCGGCTGGTGGGCACACTGACCCACTTCGTCCGCGGCTGCGCCGGGACGGTCGCCGAGGCGCGGCAGGCCGCCGCGGTGACGGGCGAGTCGGACGAGGAGTGGTGGTTCGCCCGCTCGGCGCTGCTGGGCGAGGCGGCACCCGACTTCGCCGACCGCTATCCGAGCCTGAGCGCGATGGAGAGCGAGGGCACCCCGCAGCAGCCGCCCTCCGCCCCCGGCGAGGAGGCGATGCCGTATCTGGAACGCGAGGCGCGGGAGACGTTCGCCGTCGGACTCGATGTGCTGCTCGACGGGATCGAGGCGGCGATCCGGCGTACGGGCGCTCCGTGAGCCCACGAGCGCGCGCCGCCGCCGCGGTGCCCGGTCGGCATCGCGGCGGCGGCGTGGCTCACGAACTCACGGCTTGGGCAGGGCACACCCCGGCCGGCTGAGGTCGAACTTGTTGCCGGCACCGATGCACGGCACGATGCCGTAGGTCTCCTGGGCGTAGTTGATGCCCTGACGCACCGTCACATTGCCGCTCTCGTCGACCTCGCACGGGTTGTTGTCCGTGCACTGCTGCCCGTCCTCGTTGCCGGTGTTGTTGACGGCGACGACCTTGCCGGTCGCGTTGTCGATCACCGGGGAGCCGGACGTACCGCCGATGGTCTGGCAGGCGGAGGTGTAGCGGACCGAGTCCTTCCAGGTCCACTCGCCCTCCTTGAGGCGGTAGACGAAACCGTCCACATTGCAGGCGTACGTGCGCTTCCAGTAGCCGGAGACCACCGTGATCGCGGTGCCCTGGACCGGGTGCGCGGTGTTGAGTTCCAGCGCCTTGATGCCGTAGGTGCTCTCGATCTGGGCATAGGTGCGGGTGAGTTGGTACACCGATATGTCGGTGTCGGTCATCGTCCCGTACGCGATCTTGCTCGCCCGCAGGGTGCCGACCCCGCTGCCCGAGGCGTTCAGCAGGGTGAAGCTCCGGGTGGACGGCTGGTTGAACACGACCTCGCCCGGTCCCGGAAATCCCGACTCCATGCAGTGCCCGTTGGAGAGCACGAGCGCGGGGTCGGAGGGCTGGGAGTCGGGCGTACGGACGACGGAGCCGGAACAGTTGCTGAGCGCGACGGTCCCGGCGAAGTTCACCGCCTTGGGCGCGAGTTTCGTCTTGACGGTGCCGGTCGCTGCCGCGTCGTGGCCGGCGGCCGCGGTCGCGGGTGCGATTCCCGCCCCGAGCAGCAGAACGGTGAAAAGCGCGCCGACGAGAGGCTTCTTCATGTGGGGGTCCCCTCCAGTGACCTGTGCAGGGCCCGAATGGCCCCTGCGACCGAAGTTCCTTCGGTTTTGACATGCGCATGTTGGCGCACGGCAGGGGCCCCCACAAGGGGCGGTTTCAAGCCGTCGGGTCTCAGGCCGTTCGGTCTCGAGCCGTCCGGACCGAGCCCCCGGTCTCAGGCCGTGGTCCGCTCCACCGGGATCCAGAGCTCCGCCTCGGCCTGTCCGGCGTCCTGCGACACCCGGGTGCGCAGGATCTCGGGACCGGGCCTGCTCCGGTACGGATTTGACGGGAACCACTGGGTGAACACATCCCGCCACAGGTACTGAAGTGCCTGCGGGAAGGGCCCGGAGTTCTCGAAGACGGCCCAGGTGCCCGCCGGGACCACCAGTGCGTCCAGGTCCTCGGGCGCGGCCCCACCGGTCACCACGGCGTGGTAATAGTCGAGTTCGGTCCCCTCCGCCCGGCTGTCGGCGAGGTTGTCGCTCACCGAGACGATTCCCTCCGGCTCCTGGTCGGACAGTTCCGCGATGCGCCGCACCGTCTCCTGTCCGATGCCCCGGATGAACTCGGCGATGGCCGGATTCACCCCCTCGTGCACGAGCGGAACCCGCGCCTTCTTCCCGACCACACGGAACTCCTCCTTCTCCACGATCCGGTACCGCATGCTGCTGCTCCCTTCGACCACGAGGTGGAAGGACATCCGGGGCTGGGACCGCAGAGCCGCACCGGTCCGTCTGGCCTCGCCGGGGCCGACGCCGTGCATGGCCCGGAACGCCCGCGCGAACGCCTCCCCCGAGGTGTAGCCGTAGCGCACCGCGATCTCCAGCAGCGTCCGCTCCCCTGCCAGCACCTCGGCACCCGCGAGCGTCAGCCGCCGGCGCCGGATGTATTCCGACAGGGGCATCCCGGCCAACGCCGAGAACATCCGCCGGAAGTGGTACTCCGACGTCAGCGCGATCCGCGCCGGCTCGGCCGCCTCGATCCGCTGATCGAGGCGGCACTCGATGTGCTCCATGGCCTGGTTCAGCCGCTCCAGCACCCCGGACTCCTTCCCTTACGAGCACTCACGTTAGGAAGCACGCACCCCGGCGGACCCGATATTCCGTGCCCGGATCGGTCGGGTCGGGTGCGGCGGTGCGCCGAAGCGCGCGAGGCAGTGCCAGACCATCTTGAGCGACTGCGGCTCGTACCGGCCGGTGCGGGCCGCGTCGCCGATGATGCGGGGGTCGAGCAGGCCGCCCTGTGCGATCTCGGCGCCGAGATCGACGGACTCCGCACCCCGGTAGTCGGAGTGAAGCCGCAACTGCTCCACGGTCAGCCGGAATCCGGCGTGCCACTCCGTACGGCAGGGGAGCCGGCGGGCCGCCTCCTCGACGGGTGTGGACCGGTAGCCGGGGTCCAGCACCAACGCTTCGACATGGCGGTCGAGGAGGACCGGGCCATGGATCTGCGCCTCGATGTAGTCGTCGATCGCGTCCCGGTCGTCGGCCTCGGCCAGCTCGATGAGGTGCGTACCGGACGCCACGCCGAAGTCCGTCGGCTCGGCAGCGCTGTCCGGGTAGCAGAACGTGGCACGCGGGAGGGTGTCCGCGGTCAGCCGGAAGTGCGAGGACCCGAACCTCGGCGCCGCACCGACGGCTCTGCGACGGAAGTTCAACGCCCCGTACACCGGCCGCTGTTCGGCGGGCGCGTCGTCATACGCACCGTCGAAGATCCGGCTCTCCCAGCGCCACCGGTCACCACCCGGATGCGCGGTCAGGCCGCCGTTGCCGGTGCCGGTGACGAACTGCGAACGGTAAACACCGTCCTCGGCCAGCCGGACCAGGATCGGCCGGCCGCCCGCCATCCGGTCGGGATGGAAGTTCAGCGTCAGGGGCAGGGTGGGGTCGAGCGGCCTGCCCGCGGACCGGGACCCGACATGGCTCAGGGCCCGCGCCTGCGGCGACGGGTACGGGGCTGCGTTCACCGGCGCAGTGTGCCGGAGCGCGGTTCGCCGCCGCACCCGGTTTGCGTCCGGCCGCCGGTGTCAGGCCTTGTCCGCCCGGGCCGACGTTCGGGTCCGCCGCTCGCAGGAGTCCTCCGCCACCGCTTGCAGCACCAGTACCGAAAGGTCGTCCTCGACCGGCCCCACCCCGAAGTCGTGCGCCGCGCGCCGCACATGCTCCGCAAGTGCCTTCGCGCCCAGCCCCATACCCTGCCGGAGCACATCGGCCAGACCGTCGTTGTCGTCCAACTGCCAGTTGCCACAGCGGCGTTCGGTAACGCCGTCGGTCACACACAACAGTGTCTCGCCGGGCGCGAGCTGGAAGGTGCCGGCCCGGAATTCGGCGCCCTCATCGATGCCGAGCAGCATCTGGGGTTCGGAGGCCGGTTCCACCCTGCCGTCGGCGAACAGATGCAGCGGCGGGGGATGACCTGCGCTGGCGACCGTGCAGCGGGCTCCGGCCACGCCCGGGTCGACCGTCAGCTCCCCGTACAGCAGGCTCAGGAAGCGGGAGCCCGTCTGCTCGGCGCCGAGCGCGAATGCCTCGGCGCTGTCTTCCGCCATGGCGACGTTCAGCCGGCCGAGCACCGACTCCACGCCATGGCCCTCGCGCGCCAGCAGCCTCACCAGGTGCCGGGCCAGGCCGGTGACGGACATCGCCTCCGGGTCCTTTCCCTGCACGTCCCCGAGCAGGAAGCACCAGTGGTCCTCGCCCATCGGGAAGATGTCGTAGAAGTCGCCGCCGACGGTCTGGCCCTCGCCGTGCGGCTCGTAGACGATCGCCGTGTCGACGCCGGCGATCGTGGCCAGCGTGGCCGGCAGCTGCCTGCGCTGGAGCGCGGCGCTGATCCTGCGCTGCCGGGTGTACTGGCGGGCGGTGAACACGGCCTGCGCGACCCTGCGGGCCACGTCCTGCACCATCCGCACCACGGTGTCGGTCATCTGCGGCTGCCCGGCCCGGCCGAGCAGCAGTACGCCCTGGTCGATGTCGCGGACGACAAGCGGGAAGGCGAACGCCGACCCGCCCGCGCGGTCGGCGCCGGCACTCTCCGGCCACGGCCAGGGCGTACCCCCGCTGCGGAGCGCGGCAGGCGGCGGAATCCGTTCCAGTTCCTCGCGCAGCGGAGCGATGCGCTGCTCGTCGGCGTGCCAGACCCGGGAGAGTTGCAGGCCCCTCCCCGGCGCGCTGAGCCAGATGCCGCACCAGTCCGCGAGCCGGGGTACGAGCATCTGGGCCGCGAGCGCGGTGACCATGGCCTCGTCGAGCTGGCCCGCCAGGAGTTCGCTGGTCTCGGCGAGGAACGACGGGCCGCCGCGGTCGGCCCACCCGGGGGCGTATCCGTGGGCTTGCGCCGAATGTACGGGGGGCGCTGCGTCACGGGACCGTGCGTCGCTGCCGGGCTCGGTGGTACCGGGCCCGGAGGAGGCCGCATCTGTCGCAGGTGTCTCTCTCCCCGCGACCTCCAGCCGGAACCAGACCCTCTTCTCCGCCCGCCGGTAGGTCACACCCCAGGACTCCGAGAGCGCGTTCACCAGCTGGAGGCCGTAGCCGGGCTCACCGTGCCGGGTGTCCACCCCGCCGCGTACCCCTCTGGAGGGGTGACGGTCCACGACCTCCACGACGACGCCCACCCGGGTGGCCGGGTTCCGCTCCACGCGGCAGACCACGTCGATATCGGTGCCGGCGTACATGACGGCATTGGTGACCAGTTCACTGACGAGCAGGACGGCGTCGTCGACGAGCTCCTCGATCTCCTCGGGGCCCCGCGCCGGAGCAGGGGCCGTGCCCGCATCGGTGGCCGACGCCTCTCCCCCGTCCCCGTCCGCGAGCGTCGCCATCCACCCCTCGAGCGCCGCACACACGAATTCCCGCGCCCGGGCGGCCGCCAGCTGGTTCGCCGGCAGCCCCTTCCTGGACACGGACTGGCTCGCGTGTACGGACAACGGGATCACCGTTCCTCCCGTATGCACCAAATACGCACGAGAAAGAGTACTTTCGTGCGTTTTATACTATGACAAGCGCGACCAATGAACCTCTGGTGAGCACCAATGGATCTTGGGCGGAGGGTGTTTCCATGGCACTGGCCCCGACCCGGCCCGGCACGGAGCAAGACGGACAGTGGGTTCGTACGAGCGATCTGCGCCCGCTGCTCGCCGCGATGAAGGCCCTGTGCGACGGTGATTTCACGGCACGAGTGGAGGACTCGGAGGAACGGGGCGGAGCTACCCTGCCCGACGGGGTGCCGGCCGAAATGGCCGGGGTGTTCCAGCAGATCGTTGCGCGGAACGCGCATCTCGCCTCGGAGCTCCAGCGGGTACGCCACGAGATCATCCGACAGGGACGGCTGGACGAGCGGATCTCGGCGAGTCCCGGCTCGGGGACCTGGACGACGAACATCGAGGCCGCCAATACGGTGCTCGAAGCGCTGGTGGTGCCCGTCGCCAAGGCCACCCGGGTGCTCGACGCCGTCGCGGACGGCGATCTGACCCAGCACGTCGATCTGCATGACGGGAGCCGCCAGCTCCGCGGCGACCTGCGACGCCTGGGCATCGGTGTGAACCGCATGGTGGACCAGCTCTCCCTCTTCACCGGTGAGGTGACCCGGGTCGCCCGCGAGGTCGGCACCGAGGGTCGTCTCGGCGGCCGGGCGAAGGCGCAGGGGCTGTCGGGCGACTGGCTCCATGTGACCGAGGCGGTCAATACGATGGCGTCCCGGCTGACGGCGCAGGTGCGGGACATCGCGGTCGTGACGACGGCGGTGGCCGGCGGCGACCTGACGCAGCAGGTGACGGTCGAAGCCACCGGCGAGCTGCTGGAGCTGAAGCTCACGGTCAACACCATGGTCGACCAGCTGCGGGCGTTCGCCGACGAGGTGACCAGGGTCGCCCGTGAGGTCGGCACCGAGGGCCAGCTCGGCGGCCGCGCCCAGGTCAGGGGTGTGTCCGGCGTCTGGAAGGACCTCACCGACAACGTCAACTTCATGGCGTCCAACCTGACGTCCCAGGTCCGCAACATCGCCCAGGTGACGACCGCCGTCGCCAACGGCGACCTCAGTCAGAAGATCACCGTTGACGCGCGGGGCGAGATCCTGCAGCTGAAGTCGACGATCAACACCATGGTCGACCAGCTCTCCGCCTTCGCCGACGAGGTCACCCGCGTCGCCCGCGAGGTCGGCACCGAGGGCCAGCTCGGCGGCCGCGCCCACGTCAGGGGCGTGTCCGGCGTCTGGAAGGACCTCACCGACAACGTCAACTTCATGGCCGACAACCTCACGTCCCAGGTCCGCAACATCGCCCAGGTCGCCACCGCGGTCGCGGAGGGCGACCTCGGCAAGACGATCACCGTGGAGGCCAAGGGGGAGATCCTGGAGCTGAAGTCGACGATCAACACCATGGTCGACCAGCTCTCCGCCTTCGCCGACGAGGTCACCCGCGTCGCCCGCGAGGTCGGCACCGAGGGCAACCTGGGCGGTCAGGCGCAGGTCAGGGGCGCTTCCGGGGTCTGGAAGGACCTCACCGACAACGTCAACCGCATGGCGCTCAATCTGACCTCCCAGGTCCGCAACATCGCCCAGGTGACCACCGCCGTCGCCAACGGCGACCTGTCGAAGAAGATCGACGTCGACGCGCGCGGCGAGATCCTGGAGCTGAAGGACACCGTCAACACGATGGTCCAGCAGCTGCGGGCGTTCGCGGACGAGGTGACCAGGGTGGCCCGCGAAGTCGGTACCGAGGGGCGACTCGGCGGCCAGGCCCAGGTCCACGGCGTCTCGGGAGTCTGGAAGAACCTCACCGACAACGTCAACTTCATGGCCGACAACCTCACCTCCCAGGTCCGCAACATCGCCCAGGTCGCCACCGCGGTCGCCGAGGGCGACCTGTCGAAGAAGATCGACGTGGACGCGCGCGGCGAGATCCTGGAACTCAAGTCCACGATCAACACGATGGTCGACACGCTCTCCGCGTTCGCCTCCGAGGTGACACGAGTGGCCCGCGAGGTGGGCAGCGAGGGGCAGCTGGGCGGCCAGGCCCGGGTGGAGGGCGTCTACGGGACATGGAAGGGCCTGACCACCAGCGTCAATGAGCTGGCACTGAACCTGACCACCCAGGTGCGCGCGATCGCCGAGGTCGCCAGCGCCGTCACGCAGGGCGACATGTCCGGCTCCATCTCGGTGGAGGCCCAGGGCGAGGTCGCCGCCCTGAAGAACAACATCAACCTCATGGTGGCGAACCTCCGTGAGACCACCCGCGCCAAGGACTGGCTGGAGTCCAACCTGACGCGTATCGCCGGACTCATGCAGGGCCACCGCGACCTGGTCGAGGTCGCCGACCTGATCCTGCGCGAACTGACCCCTCTGGTGAACGCCCAGTACGGCGCGTTCTTCCTGGCCGAGGCGGGTGCGGCACCCGGCGAGGACCTCGAGCTCCTGGCCGGTTACGGCACCGGACAGCCCGAAGGCCGTCGCCGGCGTACCCGGATGAGCCTCGACGCCCCGGGCTGGGGTCTGATCACCCAGGCCGCCACGGAGAAGCGGCGGATCCTCATCGAGGCGGTTCCCACGGAATACATCACCATCAGTTCCGGCCTCGGCGCCGCGCCCCCGGCCAGCGTCGTCATCCTGCCGATCCTCTTCGAGGACCGGGTGCTCGGAGTCATCGAACTGGCCTCGTTCAGCCGCTTCAGCGAGGTCCACCTCGCCTTTGTCGACCAGTTCGTGAACACCATCGGTGTCTCCATCAACACCATCATCGCCAACTCCCGTACCGAGTCGCTCCTTTCGGAATCCCAGCGCCTCACCGCCGAACTGCGCAAGCGCTCCGACGAGTTGCAGCTCACCAATGCCGAGCTGGAGGAGAAGGCGGCGCTGCTGGCCACGTCCTCCCAGTACAAGTCGGAATTCCTGGCAAACATGTCGCACGAGTTGCGCACCCCGCTCAACTCGCTCCTCGTGCTGTCGCGGCTGCTCGCCGACAACCCCGACGGCCACCTCTCCCCGCAGGAGGTGGAGTTCGCGGTCACCATCCACCGGGCGGGCTCCGACCTGTTGCAACTGATCAACGACATCCTCGATCTGTCGAAGATCGAAGCAGGCCGGATGGATGTGCATCCCAAGACGCTGCCGCTGATCAAGCTGCTCGACTACGTACGGGCGACGTTCCAGCCGCTCTCCCGGGACCGCGGCCTGTCGTTCGACATCGAGGTCCGCGAGGACGTACCGCGCGAACTCTTCTCCGACGAGCAGCGTCTCCAGCAGATCCTCCGCAACCTCCTCTCCAACGCGATGAAGTTCACCTCGTCCGGCGGAGTGCAACTGCTCGTCGAACGCGCCACGCCCTCGGACTTCGAGGAGGAGACGCTGCGCAACGCCGACGCCGTCATCGCTCTGAGCGTCAAGGACACCGGAATCGGTATCCCGCCGCAGAAGCTCGACGGGATCTTCGAGGCGTTCCAGCAGTCCGACGGCACCACCAACCGCAAATACGGCGGCACCGGGCTCGGCCTCTCCATCAGCCGGGAAATGGCGGGCCTGCTCGGCGGCCGGATCATCGCCGAGAGCGAGCCGGACGTCGGCTCCACCTTCACCCTCTTCGTCCCCGCGCACTACGCAAGTCCGCCCTCCGACGCCGTCCCCGCGGTCGAACCGCGCCCCGCGAGCGGCGCCACCCGAGCCATCGCCGGACCCACCCGCCTGGTAGACCGGCCCGCGGCCCGGCCCGGAGCCGCGCAGGCCGATGCGCTCAGCACCCAGGAGTCCGCGCCCCGCACCGGAACCCGGCCCGACGGCGGCGACGACGGCGACGACGACGTCAGCTGGCCGGAGACGACCCGGCTCAAGGACTGGCTCAGCGGCCGCGCCGCCGGCGTGCTGGCCAACCGTCGCATCCTCATCGTCGACGACGACATCCGGAACGTCTTCGCACTGACGCATGTGCTGGGCCGCGTCGGCATCAGCGTCAAGTACGCGGAGAACGGCCGCGAGGGCCTTGAGGTCCTCGATCGGACACCTGACGTATCACTGGTGCTGATGGACATCATGATGCCCGAAATGGATGGATACGAGATGATCGCGGCGATCCGCCGCACACCTCGTTTCGCGGAACTGCCGGTCATCGCGCTCACCGCGAAGGCCATGCCCGGTGACCGCGAGAAAGCCATCGAGAGCGGCGCGAACGACTACGTCCCCAAGCCGGTGGACGTCGACCGCCTGCTGTCCGTGATCTGCCGGCTCCTCGATCCGCAGTGCACTACGCCGGAGCCGCGGCCCGATCCCTCCGACAACGCCCGCTCCACGGACCGGGACCGGAGCGACACCCTCCCGGACCAGGACGACGACGGCACCCTCACCGACAGGGACGACGACAACGACGCAACAGGGCGGCCATCATGACGGCGACGCGGGAAGCAGCATCGGAGACCTCCAGCATCCTCATCGTCGACGACATGGAGGAGAATCTGGTCGCCCTCGAAGCCGTACTCGGCTCGCTGGCCCGAGTGGTCCGCGCGCAATCGGGCGAGGAAGCTCTCAAGGCGATGCTGCGCCAGGAGTTCGCGGTCGTGCTCATCGACGTGATGATGCCGGGCATGAACGGCTTCGAGACCGCCGCCAACATCAAGGGTCTCGACCAGACGAAGGACGTCCCGATCATCCTTCTGACCGGTGCCGCAGTCGATCCGAACTACGCCTACCGCGGTTATACGGTCGGCGCCGCCGATTTCCTGATCAAGCCGTTCGACCCCTGGCTGCTGCGGACCAAGGTCAACGTCTTCCTCGACCTGTACCGCAAGAATCGCCAACTCATCGACCAAGCCGAGCAGTTGAAGCGCCTCCTGACGGCCGACGGCGGCCACCCCGGGATCCCGCCGGCCGCCCCCGACCCGGCTCGCGCATCCGCCGAGCCGTCGTACGGTACGGACCACACGGATCCTACGGACTCCGCGGAACACCCGGCACCCCCACAAGCGCCCGACCGGCTCGCCGAGGTCGCCGGCCAACTCGCCCAGGCGGAACTCCTGCTACGAGATGCCGACAGCCCCGGCCGGGCGGAACTCGCCGACCGCATCGTCGAACTGGAACAGGCCGTGGAACGGCTGATGGCGGCCCGCCAGACATAGGGACGCGCCCGGACGTGGTTCATCACGGCTGGGGCGACGCCGTGTCCTGAAGGATGTTCTCCCTTCCCCACGCACCGAGCGGCCTCAGCGCCTCGTTGAGTCCGACACCCAGCGGGGTCAGCGAATACTCCACGCGCGGCGGCACCTCCGCATGCACCTCGCGGTGCACGATGCCGTCCTCCTCCAGCTCCCGCAGATGTGACGTGAGCACCTTCTCCGTCACCCCCGGGACCATTCTGCGCAACTCACCGAAGCGGCACACCTGTTCATTGAGCGCCCAGAGGATCAGCACCTTCCACTTGCCGCCGATCACATCCATCGCCGCGTCGATCCCGCAGACGTACGCCCCCGGCCTCCGTACGGTACCCATGGTCCACCCCTCCCACCTGCTCGCTCACCCGGCGGTAACCACCCACTTCGAAGTGCGTACTTGATCGCTTCCGGGCCTGCGACAAGCCTAATCGGCATGACCGACAACGCCATTGAGAAGCCGCCGCTCACTCTCCTCGGGCTCGGTGCCATGGGTACCGCGCTCGCCCGCACCTGGCTCGCCGCCGGGCATCCGCTCACTGTCTGGAACCGCAGCCCCGGCAGGGCCGAGCCGCTCGCCGCCGAAGGGGCGGCCGTCGCCGGGACCGCTACCGAGGCGGTGGCGGCCGGCAGGCTGGTCGTGGTCTGCCTGCTCGACGACGCCTCGGTCGACGAGGCCCTGACCGGCGTCGACCTGGCCGGCAAGGACCTGGTCAACCTCACCACCTCCACCCCCGGCCAGGCCCGCGCCCGCGCCATCCGGGCCCGCGAGCGCGGGGCCCGCTTCGTGGACGGCGGGATCATGGCGGTCCCGCCGATGATCGGCGCCCCTGGCTCCGGCGCCCATGTCTTCTACAGCGGCTCCCGCGCCCTCTTCGACAGCCACCGCGACACCCTGGCCGTACCGGCCGGCACCTCCTACGTCGGCGAGGACGCCGGCTACGCCGCCCTGCACGACGTGGCGCTGCTGAGTGCGATGAACGGCATGTTCGCCGGGGTCTCGCACGCGTTCGCCCTGATCCGCGAGGAGAACATCGAGCCGACGGCCTTCGCCCCGCTGCTCGCCGACTGGCTCGTCGCCATGACGTCCTCCGTGCACACGGCCGCCGCCCAACTCGCCGACGGGGACTACACGCGCGGGGTGGTGTCCAACCTCGCCATGCAGGTCGCGGGCAACGCCACCCTGCTGCGCACGGCCGAAGAACAGGGCGTCAGTGCCGAACTCCTCACTCCTTACCTGACCTTGATGGAACGTCTTCTCGCGGACGGGCGCGGCGACGAGAGCACGACGGGTGTGGTCGACCTGCTGGCACTGTGACCCCACCCGATTGCGTACGGTCGGCGCATGACATCCGACCGCGAAGCCGCCCACGGCCACCGCACCGCCCCCGGCCTCGACCTCGACGCCTATCTCGCCCGCATCGGCTGGACCGGGGAGCGCCGGCCCACCGCGGAGGTACTGCGCTCCGTGCACCGTGCCCACGCACTGGGCATCCCGTTCGAGAACCTGGACCCCGTTCTGGGCCACGCGCCCTCGCTCGCGCTCGCGGACCTGGAGGCGAAGCTCGTACGGGGTGGGCGCGGCGGGTACTGCTACGAGCAGAACACCCTGCTCGTAGCCGCGCTGACCGCGCTCGGGTTCAGGATCACGCTGCTCTGCGCACGGGTCGTGCTGGGGGCCCGGCCCGGAGACGTACGGCCGCGCACCCACATGCTGATGCGCGCCGAGGTGCCGGGCGAGCCGACCCCGTATCTGGCCGATGTCGGCTTCGGCGCCACCGGCTCGCTGCTGGAGCCGATCCCCCTGGTCGCGGACGCGGAGCTGCACGACGCCCCGCGCCGCCACCGGCTCGTGAACACCCCGCACGACGGGCCGCTGGAGCAGTGGGAGCTCCGGGCGCAGACCGCCGACGGGAGGTGGGAGGCCCAGTACACCTTCACGCTGGAACCGTTCGAGGCGCCGGACTACGAGGTCATCAACTGGCACATCGCGACCAACCCGCGCTCCCCGTTCCAGCACCAGGTGTACGTCCAGCGCACCACCCCGGACGCCCACCTGTCCCTCACCGGCCGCACACTCGCGGTCACGGCGAACGACGGCACCCGCGAGGAACGGGAGCTGACGGACGGCGCCGAGGTGCTCCGGGTACTGGCAGCCGACTTCGGCATCCATCTTCCCCGGGACACACGGCTGCCGGATTGACGGGAGGGGGCGCCCCTCTCGCCCCCGGCGCCCGTCACGCCCCGAACACTGCCGCTCACGTGGCGCATCTCACCCGTCCGCGTCCGTCACGCCCCCGTTCCGGCCCAATCCAAGCCCCGACCCGTCCCGGACCGGCGTTCCCACGGTTCGGGGACGGTGGGTGCATGGCTATGGAAGACGAAGCGGGGCGCCGGGGTTACCCGAGTGGGGCAATCGGAGGGGAAAGCCCGGGCGGCGCGTGAAACGCAGTCGTAAGCTCCCAGACATGCAGGTCATCCAGTCCACGAAGCTCGCCAATGTCTGTTACGAGATCCGGGGCCCCGTGCTCGAGGAGGCGATGCGGCTGGAAGCAGCCGGTCACCGCATCCTCAAGCTGAACACCGGCAACCCTGCCGCGTTCGGGTTCGAGTGCCCGCCCGAGATTCTCGAAGACATACTGCGCAACCTCTCCGGGGCGCACGGTTACGGCGATGCGAAGGGGCTGCTGTCCGCGCGTCGGGCGGTGATGCAGCACTACCAGACCCAGGGGATCGACCTCGACGTCGAGGACATCTACCTGGGCAACGGCGTCTCCGAGCTGATCCAGATGTCGATGCAGGCACTCCTGGACGACGGCGACGAGGTCCTCGTACCGGCTCCGGACTATCCGCTGTGGACCGCCTCGGTGTCGCTGGCCGGCGGTACGGCTGTGCACTACCGGTGCGATGAGCAGGCCGACTGGATGCCGGACCTCACCGACATCGAGCGGAAGATCACCGACCGCACCAAGGCGCTCGTGATCATCAACCCGAACAATCCGACGGGTGCGGTGTACGACGACGAGATGCTGCGCGGGCTGACGGAGATCGCCCGGCGCCACAATCTGGTCGTCTGCTCCGACGAGATCTACGACCGGATCCTGTACGACGGAGCGACCCACACTCCGACCGCGACGATCGCGCCCGATCTGATGGTGCTCACCTTCAACGGACTCTCCAAGAACTACCGGGTGGCCGGATACCGCTCGGGGTGGATGGCGGTCTGCGGTCCGAAGGCCCATGCCTCCTCGTACATCGAGGGGCTGACGATCCTCGCCAATATGCGGCTGTGCGCCAATATGCCGTCGCAGCACGCCGTGGCCACCGCGCTCGGCGGGCGGCAGTCGATCAACGATCTGGTGCTGCCGGGCGGGCGGATCCTGGAACAGCGGGATGTCGCGTACGACCTGCTGACCCAGATCCCCGGCGTGACCTGCGTGAAGCCGAAGGGGGCGCTGTACCTCTTCCCGCGCCTCGACCCCAAGGTCTACAAGATCAAGGACGACCGGCAGATGGTCCTCGACCTGCTGCGGGCCGAGAAGATCATGGTCGTGCACGGTACCGGGTTCAACTGGCCGGAGCCCGATCACTTCCGTGTCGTGACGTTGCCCTCGACCGAGGACCTGACGGACGCGGTGACCCGGATCGCGCACTTCCTGGACGGATACGGCCAGCCTTAGCGGGCGGCCGGTCCCCCTCCACCCCTGTATCGATTACAGATAACTTTAGACTAAATCCAATATAGGATGGTTCCACAGCAACATCAGGAGGCCATCCATGTACGAACCGATCCGCACCAAATCGGTCCACACACCGGCCGACCACGCCGACGACTTCCCGCACCGTTCCCGCGAGGAAGAGCTGGACATCCAGCTCGCCGGACACCTGGCCGCACTTCTCGCGGTCACCGACGAGCTGGACCTCGGCGCGGCGGGCGACCGCATCGCCGAGCAGGTGGCCAGGCTGCGCGGCGCGCCGCCCGCCCGGCACGCCGGTCGAACCGATGCTCCCGCACTCGCGCTGCACCGCCGCGCCCATGCCCTCGCGGGCCGCGCACTGGTGGTGGCCGCGTCCCGCGCCGACACGGCCGTCGCGATTCTCGCGGCCGAGCGCATGGACGCCCACACGGCGGCGGTCGCCGCTGCCACCGCCCCCGCCGCCCCCTCGCGACTGGTCGGCGCCCTCTGACGGCCCCGGTCCGCGAAAAAGGGGCGGCCCCCGGAACCGTAAGGGGATTCCGGGGGCCGTACCGCGGCGGGCCATTGACCCCACAGGTCAGGGCGGATGTCCGGAGACCCGGCCGCGGGGTGTGTGGGGGCGCACCCACGCGGGGTGCGCCCGGGGGCATCAGCCCAGGCGCTGGACCAGCGCGCGGTACTCGTCCCACAGCTCCTTCGGCGTGTGGTCGCCGAAGGTGTTGAGGTGCTCGGGGATCAGCCCCGCCTCCTCGCGCCAGACCTCCTTGTCGACGTCGAGCAGGAAGTCCAGGTCGGAGTCGGAGAGGTCCAGGCCATCGGTGTCCAGGGCGCCCTTGGCGGGCAGGATGCCGATCGGCGTCTCGACACCCTCGGCCTTGCCCTCCAGGCGCTTGACGATCCACTTCAGGACGCGGCTGTTCTCGCCGAAGCCGGGCCACACGAACTTGCCCGCGTCGTTCTTGCGGAACCAGTTCACGTAGTAGATCTTCGGGAGCTTCGACTGGTCCGGCTTGTCCGCGCCGACCTTGATCCAGTGGTTCATGTAGTCGCCCATGTTGTAGCCGCAGAACGGCAGCATGGCGAACGGGTCGCGGCGCAGCTCGCCGACCTTGCCCTCGGCGGCGGCGGTCTTCTCGGAGGCGACGTTGGCTCCGAGGAAGACGCCGTGCTGCCAGTTGAAGGACTCGGTGACCAGCGGTACGGCCGACGCGCGGCGTCCACCGAAGAGGATGGCCGAGATCGGCACGCCCTTCGGGTCCTCCCACTCGGGCGCGATGATCGGGCACTGGCCGGCCGGGACGGTGAAGCGGGCGTTGGGGTGGGCGGCGGGCGTCTCGGACGCCGGCGTCCAGTCGTTGCCCTTCCAGTCGGTGAGGTGGGCCGGAGCGGTCTCCGTCATGCCCTCCCACCAGACGTCGCCGTCGTCGGTGAGCGCGACGTTGGTGAAGACGGAGTTGCCCCACATGGTCTTCATGGCGTTGGCGTTGGTGTGCTCGCCGGTGCCGGGCGCGACGCCGAAGAAACCGGCCTCGGGGTTGATCGCGTAGAGGCGGCCGTCCTCACCGAACCGCATCCAGGCGATGTCGTCACCGATGGTCTCGACGGTCCAGCCGGAGATCGTGGGTTCCAGCATGGCGAGGTTGGTCTTGCCGCAGGCGCTCGGGAACGCGGCGGCAACGTACTTCGGCTCACCGTGCGGCGGCGTGAGCTTGAGGATCAGCATGTGCTCGGCGAGCCAGCCCTCGTCGCGCGCCATGACGGAGGCGATGCGCAGCGCGTAGCACTTCTTGCCGAGCAGGGCGTTGCCGCCGTAGCCGGAGCCGTACGACCAGATCTCGCGGTCCTCGGGGAAGTGCGAGATGTACTTGGTGGTGTTGCACGGCCACGGAACGTCTTCCTGGCCCTCCTCCAGGGGCGCGCCCAGCGTGTGGACGGCCTTGACGAAGAAGCCGTCGGTACCGAGCTCGTCGAGGACGGCCTGTCCCATGCGCGTCATGGTGCGCATCGAGACGGCGACGTACGCGGAGTCGGTGATCTCGACACCGATCGCGGAGAGCGGAGAGCCGACGGGGCCCATGCAGAACGGGACGACGTACATCGTGCGACCGCGCATGGAGCCGCGGAAGACACCCTTCTCACCGGTGAAGCTGTTTCCCTCTTCCCCCGTAAAGATGGCCCGCATCTCGGCGGGGGCCTTCCAGTGGTTCGTCGGGCCCGCGTCCTCCTCCTTCTCGGAGCAGATGAAGGTGCGGTCCTCGACGCGCGCGACGTCACTGGGGTCGGACGCGGCGTAGTAGGAGTTCGGGCGCTTGATCTCGTCCAGCTTCGTGAACGTGCCCTTGGCCACGAGCTCCCCGCACAGGCGCTCGTACTCGGCCTCGGAGCCGTCGCACCAGACCACCCGGTCCGGCTCGGTGATGGCTGCGATCTCATTCACCCAGGAAACGAGCTCCTGGTGGTCGGTGGGGGCAGTGAGGGGAGCCGCGATGTCGCGCGCCACGATCGCTCCTTGGTGAGGGTGTCTGTTTGGTAGTCGCCCCGTGGGGGCCGCGACCCGGATGCTTCGTAGCCGCTCATCCGGTGCCGAACGCACTCATTTGATCATCCGACCGATTCGCCCATATGTCCAGGGGGCCGCCCACGTGAGCATCGCCACTCGCATTCGTTACCTACGGTTGCGTAGGTACGATGCGGGAATGACTGCTGCCGCCGCCGCGCCCGAGCCAGCCGGGCTGGAAACAGCCGAGTCCGACACCGTCCCGGTGAAACCACGGATGCGTGGCTGGCTGCACGCCGGAATGTTCCCCGCCGTGATCGTCGCGGGGATCGTGCTGATCGCACTGACGGACAGCGTCCGCGGCCGGATCGCCTGCGGCGTCTACGTCCTGACCGCGTGCCTGCTGTTCGGCGTGAGCGCGCTCTACCACCGCGGCACCTGGGGTCCGCGCGGCGAGGCGGTGCTCCGCCGGCTCGACCACGCCAATATTTTTCTGATCATCGCGGGCACCTACACCCCGCTGACCCTGCTCCTGCTCCCCGAGTCGACCGGGACGCCGCTCCTGTGGGCGGTCTGGGTGGCGGCGACCGCGGGCATAGCCTTCCGGGTGTTCTGGGTCGGCGCCCCGCGCTGGCTCTACACGCCCTGCTACATAGCGATGGGCTGGGCCGCGGTCTTCTTCCTGCCGGACTTCATGCGGACCGGCGGGATCGCGGTGTTGGTGCTGGTCGTCGTCGGCGGGCTGCTCTACAGCGCCGGCGGTGTCATCTACGGCATCAAGCGGCCCAATCCGTCACCGCGGTGGTTCGGCTTCCATGAGGTCTTCCATTCACTGACCCTGGCGGCCTTCGTCGTGCACTACGTCGGCATCTCACTGGTGGCCTACAACCACAGCTGAGCACCCCCTTCCACCTCCTCCCCCGCAATGGCCGTGGCTTGAAAGCCGCGGCCATTCGTCATTCCCGGACCCAGGCAGGCGATGCGCATTGACACTCACCATCTTTTGAGAGTTACTTTCACTTGACTGCGACTCTCGAAGGAGTTTCCCATGAACCGACGCTGGTGGGCCCTGGGCGCGCTGGTCGCGAGCATGCTCGTCCTCGGATTCGACATGACGATCCTCAACGTGGCGCTGCCGACCATGGCCGAGCAGCTCGGCGCGACCACCGGCGAGCAGCAGTGGATGGCCGACGCATACGTCGTGGTCTTCGCCGCTCTGATGCTCCCGGCCGGGCTGCTCGGTGACCGGTTCGGGCGTCGCCGGATGCTCATCACCGGCCTCGGCATCTTCCTGATCGGCTCGCTCATCGGCTCGCTCGCCGACGCCGTGCCCGCCGTCGTGACCGCCCGCTGTGTGATGGGCATCGGCGCGGCGCTCGTGATGCCGCTCGCGCTGGCCGTGCTGCCGTCGCTGTTCGGCGCGCCCGAGGACCGGGTCAAGGCCATCGGCATCGTCTCGGCCGCGTCCGCGCTCGGGCTGCCGCTCGGCCCGATCCTGGGCGGCTGGCTGCTGGACCACTTCTGGTGGGGCTCGATCTTCCTGATCAACATCCCGATGGTGGCGATCGGTATCGCCGCCTGCGTGTTCCTGCTCCCGGAGACCAGCGACCCGGCCTCCCCGAAGGTCGACGCCGTCTCCACCGCCCTGACCGCGACCGGTCTCGGCGCGCTGATCTACGCGATCATCGAGGCACCCGGACGCGGCTGGGGCGACCCGCTGGTGCTGGGCATGTCGGCCGCCGGTGTCGTGCTGATCGCCGCGCTCGTCGTACGGGAACGCGGCGCCGAGCGCCCGATGCTCGACATGTCGCTGCTGCGGCAGCGGCCGTTCCTGCTGAGCGCGCTCGCCGCGACCCTGGTGATGTTCGTGATGTCGGGGCTGATGTTCATCCTGCCCGGCTACCTCCAGGCAGTCCTGGGCCACGACGCCTTCGGTACGGGGCTGCGGATGCTGCCGATGATGGGCGGGCTGATCGTCGCCGCGAAGACGGGCGCCCCCGTCACCCGGCGGTTCGGGGCGCGCGCCACGATGACGGCGGGCCTGGTCGTGCTCGCCTTCGCCGCGCTCCTCGGCAGCCGCACGACGGTCGACAGCGGTTACGGCTTCACGGCGCTGTGGCTCTCCGTCGCCGGGGGCGGCTTCGGCTTCGCCGTCGTCCCCGCGATGGACGCCGCGCTGGCCACCCTGCCCGCGGACCGTGCGGGGAGCGGATCGGGGCTGCTGATGACCGTACGGCAGACGGGCGGCGCCCTCGGGATCGCGCTGCTGGGCAGCCTGCTCGCCGGTGCGTACAGCGGCCGGCTCGACACCACCGGCGTACCGGCCGCCGCCGCGGACACGGCCGGGGACTCGGTCGTCGCCGCCCATGTCGTCGCGGCGAGGCTCGGCGCGCAGCGGCTGGCCGGCTCCGCGGACGCGGCGTACGTCCACGGCATGACCGTGGTGCTGCTCGTCATCGCTGTCACGGCCCTGGTGTCGGCGCTGCTGGTCGGGGCGTTCCTGACGAACCTCCCCACCGAGTCCCGGGAGGGGGCGGACGTGGCCCTCGCGCCCGTCGATGCCTGACAATGGCGACCATGGCCGCCACCTCTCGTACCCCTTCCGTTTCCGCCCCCGGGGCGCCTCCCGCGATGGGGCTGCGCGAGCGGAAGAAGCTCAAGACCAGGATCGCGATCCGCCGGGCGACGTACCGGCTGATCTCCGAGCAGGGGTACGACGCGACGACGATCGAGCAGATCGCGGAGGCGGCCGAGGTGTCGCCGAGCACCGTCTTCCGGTACTTCGCGACCAAGGAGGACATCGTCCTCACCGACGAGTACGACCCGATCATGGAGGCCGAGCTGCGGAACCGGCCGGCCGACGAACCGCCGCTGGAGTCGCTGCGGTTCATCATGGCCGAGGCGCTGACGGCGTTCCTCTCGAGCGAGGAGGAGGAACTGCGGCAGCGCACCCGGCTGATGGTGGAGGTCCCCGCCATCCGGGCGCGGATGACGGAGACCATGTCGGACACGGCGAAGGTGCTGGCCCAGGCGCTCGCCGACCGCAGCGGCCGCAGCCCCGACGACCTGGAGGTCAGGGTGTTCATCGCGGCGGTGCTGGGGGCGCTGCGCGAGGTGACGCTGTACTGGGGCGAGCACGGTCAGGAGGGCGACCTGATCGCGATGATCAACCAGGCACTGGACACGCTCGAAGGCGGGCTGACGCTTTAGACCGACCGGCGAATGAGGGGTGGGAGAAGGAGCGGGGCTGGGTGCGTGCAGCTGCAAGGCGGAGGATTGAGCCAACGCGAAGGGGGTCCCCCCTGGCCCTTAAGGCCTTGGGGGAGTGCGTGCCCAGCCCCGCGACGCCGCCCCCCATTTGCCGGTCGGTCTTGGCCGGGGCTTCGCCTCAGTCCCCGGACGGCTCCGTCGTCAGTCGTCGGACGGGCTTGATCCAAGGCTCCGCGCCAGCTCCTCCCGGTCCGTCGTCGGCGCATCGCAGACGAAGTGCCTGCACACATAGGCCGTCGGCGCCCCGCCCACCATCGGCCGGTCCGCCAGCAGCGGGAACTCCGTCCCTGCCGTCTCCCCCGCCGCCACCACCGCACCGGGCGACCGCCCCAGCAGTGCCGTACGGTGCAGTTCGCCGCCGACCGGTCCGGCGACCGCGACCTCGCGCGGCCCGTCGAGCAGCGCCTCGGCGACGGCGAGCCCCCAGCCGATGAACCGGGGAACCCGCGGGCCGAGCGCCTTCACCACGCCCAACGCCCCCTCCGCTGCGGTGCGATGGGCCTCCGAGCCGGTGTGTGCGGCGTACGAGAGCAGCGCACCGGCCGCCGCCGTCCAGCCCGCCGGGGTCGCGCTGTCGGTGGGGTCCTGCGGACGGCGGATGAGCTTCTCGGCGTCGTCCGCCGTGTCGTACAGCTGCCCGCCCTCGCCGGTGAAGTGCTGGAGCACGATGTCGAGCAGGAAGCCGGCGAACTCCAGCCAGACGCCCTCACCGGTGACCGCGGCCAGGGCGAGGAAACCCTCCGCGACATCGCCGTAGTCCTCCAGGACCCCGGCGTGCCCGCCGGTCCGCCCGTCCTTCGACGTACGGGTCAGCCGGGCCACGTCGCCCATGTGCACCCGTACCAGCAGATCCGCCGCCTCGGTGGCGCGCTCGATCAGATCGGGCCGGTCGAAGTACGCCCCCGTCTCGGCGAGCGCGGCGATCGCCAGGCCGTTCCAGGCGGCGACCACCTTGTCGTCCCGCCCGGGACGCGGGCGCAGCTCACGGGCGGCCAGCAGCTCGGCCCGCACGTCGGCGGCCCGGTCCGCGTCCACCACGGTGCCCGTCCGCGCGAGCCGGAGGACCGAGGCGCCCTCCTCGAACGTGCCCTCCTCCGTCACCCCGAAGCACTCGGCGGCGAAGGCCGCGTCCTGATCGCCGAGGACCTCCGTCAGCTGCTCGGGCGTCCATACGTAGTACGCGCCCTCGACATGCCGGCCGGCCCCGTCCTCGCTGTCGGCGTCGAGCGCGGAGGCGAAACCGCCCTCCGGCGTGCGCAGCTCGCGCACCATGAAGTCGGCGGTCTCCAGAGCGACCCGGCGGGCCAGTTCCGAGCCCGTCGACCGCCACAGGTGTGCGTACACCCGGCAGAGCAGCGCGTTGTCGTAGAGCATCTTCTCGAAGTGGGGCACCAAAGGCCCATCGGGGCGCGCTCGGAGCACGTACCGATGGAACCCGCCTCCCACCTGGTCGTACAGGCTCGAACACGCCATCGCGTCGCACAGCCCCTCGGCCATCTCCCGCGCCGCCACGGAACCCGTCCGCGCGTGGTGACGCAACAGGAACTCGACCACCATCGACGGCGGGAACTTGGTGTCGCCCTTGAACCACCCGCTCGCGGGGTCGGTGTCCCGAGTCAACCGGAGGAGCGCAAGGGCCTGAGTCTCCTCGGTGGGCAGCCCTGCATCCCCGGTGCTCAGCTCCCGCCCAGCAAGGTCCCGAGTGATCTTCCCCGCGACTTCCCCCACCTCGTCGCGTCGGCTCGTCCACGCGTTGTGCACACCTTTGAGCACCTGACGGAAGGACGGCATGCCGTGGCGGGCCTCGGGCGGGAAGTAGGTACCGAAGTAGAAGGGCTCCCCGTCCGGCGTCATGAACACGGACATGGGCCAGCCGCCCTGCCCGGTGGCGGCTTGCACAGCCTCCATGTACACAGCGTCCACGTCGGGACGCTCTTCACGGTCCACCTTGACGGACACGAAGTGCTCGTTCATGTACGCAGCGGTGTCGTCGTCCTCGAAGGACTCGTGCGCCATGACGTGGCACCAGTGGCAGGAGCTGTAGCCGACGCTCAAGAACACGGGGACGTCGCGCCGCCGGGCTTCCTCGAACGCGCCGGTCTCCCATGGCCACCAGCCAACAGGGTTGTCCGCGTGCTGGAGGAGGTACGGAGATGCGGCCTGCGCTAGTCGGTTGGGCATACCCCCATCCTTGCGCACCCGCCTCCGCCCCGCCCATGCGCCACAGGGGCAGCGCACGAACGGGGCGGAGGGGTACCGGCTCAGTGCTCGCGCGGCCGGTACGGCGACTGCGCGGCCCTGCCTCGCCACGGTTCGGGACCGGGACATGACGGGGGCTCCGGAGAGGCGACGGGCGCACTCCCCAGCGAGTCAGCCCTGATGCGGTCGTTCCTCCATAGGGAACAGGATCGGGCTCAGCAGGTGAAGGCTGCGATCCGGCGCGGGTTTGTTGTCCACCCTGGACATGATGGCGCTGCGCACCTCGGTGACGAGTTCGGCGAGTTCGTCCTTGCTGAGCCAGAGCGGGACCTGAATGTAGCCCACTGAGTCGGCGGTCGGGTCGGCGTGATCTCGGTCGAGGTAGGCGTTGAATTCGGCGTGCAGCGCGGCCAGGGCCGCGGTGAACCCGTGGCGGTGGTCTTCCAGCGACATCGACGCGGTGGCGTCGGCGTCGATCGTCGCCCGCTCGCGGCGCAGGCGGTAGTGGCGTTCGACGGCGCCATGGACCCGCTGCTCGCTGACGACTTCGAGCACTCCTGCCTCGGCCAGCAGGCCAACGTGCCGGTACAGGGTGGTCTTGGGGACGTCGGGCAGGCTCGCGCACAGGTCGGCGGTGGTGCGAGTACGCCCGCCCGACATGGCGTGCACGATGCGCACCCTCACCGGGTGCAGGAGAAGCTCCAAGGTGTCCACAAGCCCACGATCCCACATCTGGTACCGTTTCCAAAATTGGGAAAGCACCGTAGGCAGCAGGGGAATCAGCGATGGCAGACGAACCTTCCGGAGACGAAGTGTTCGTTCAGACAGGCCGCGACCCGGTCGTCCTCGAACGATTCGTGCGACCAGGGCCACCGGTCGACCGGATTGTCGGCATGCTGGAGGAGATACGGGGCAGTCTCACGGTCCAGCGATTCGGCATACCCACATCCTCTCCCAGGCCCGGTTGATCGCATCGCTCTCTCGCGCTGACGCGCCGCACCGAGCACACTGGGCGGCGATGCCGGCAGGGGCAGTCGCAATCGTCGTATCCGGAGGGGGACGCACATGCGGGACAGCCATCGGGCGGAAGCCGAACGGCTGTTGGTACGCGCCGTCGAGGAGGAGGTACGGCGGTCGGGCGGCCGGGCGGACGCCGGTGCGCTGACGGCACGCGGGCGGGCCGCGCTCGATTCCCTGGCGGCCGGGGCGGGCGACGAGTACGCCGCATATCTCCAGGCGCTGGACGCGGCGGAGGCCGGAGCGCAGCCGCTGTCGCGGCGGTTCAGCCGATCGGCCATGGGAACTCCGCTACTGGTCACCGGAGTTGCCGCGGTCGCGGCCTTCGGGGCCGATGTCGCGTTCGGTACGGCGGCGGGGCCGGCCCTCGGCGCGGGCGCCGTCGTCGCGGTCGCGGGGGCCACGGCGACCGTCGCCAGGATCACCGCGTCGCACTGGCCCGCCGCCCACCGGCGCGCGGGTGCGCTCGGACAGCCCGGCGGTGCCGAACAGCTGCGGCTGCAGTGGCTGGCGGCGCTGGAAGTACGGGGCATCCGTCCGTTCCTCGACCAGCAGCGGATGCTTAACCCCTCGTCGCGCACACCGGCGAAGAAGGTACCCACGCAGTCGCGGACCGCCCCGTCGCTGCGCGGCGGGGACCGCAGCGCAGCGGCCCGTATGCGCGCGATCCTTGAGCAGTCGTTCGGTCATCTGCCCGCATCCGAGGGGCCGTTCGCCGGGCGGCGGGCCGAGCTGGCGCAGATCGCGCAGTGGGTGCGGGAGGCCCGTGCGTCGACTGAGACCAAGCCGACCGTCGTCGTCCTGCACGGTGCGCCCGGAGCCGGGCGCACCACGCTCGCGGTACGGGCGGCGCACAGCCTGAAGGACCAGTTCCGGGGCGCCTGCGTGGTGGACCTGCGCGGCGACGTGGCCGGCCAGGCGCCGCTGCCGACGCGTGACGCGCTGCTGCATCTGCTGAACCGGCTCGGCGCGCCCCGCGAGCAGCTGCTGTTCCGAGAGGGGGTCTCCCCCGGTCGAGCAGAGTCGGGAACTCGGGGAAGGGCCTTTGCCGAGCAGCAGGTGCGGCGGCTGAGCGAGCTGTACCACCAGCATCTGACCGGCACCCCGGTGACGATCGTCCTCGATGACGCCAGCGACGCCGCCCAGGTCCGCACGCTGGTTCCCGAGCGTTCCGACAGCCTCGTCCTCGTCACCGCCCGCGAGCCCCTGGAGCTGCCCGCCGACATCCCGGCCCGGGTCCATCAGCTGCCGGTCGGCGCACTGGACGCGGCGGGCGCGGAGGAGCTGCTGCGCGAGGCCGCCGAGGCACAGGAGCAGGGGCCGTACGACTCCCAGTCGACGGACACGGTCGTCGAGCTGTGCGGCGGGCTGCCGCTGGCGCTGCGCATCGCGGGCTCCTCGCTCGGTCCACGCACCCGGAGCGCGCTCGCCACCGAGCTCGCCGCCTACGGCCCGGTCGCACCGGCCGAGCGGGCGCTGTGGCTGCGCTACACCGACCAGTCCGAGCAGGCACGGCGGTTGCTTCGGCGGCTCGCGCTGGCCGGGCGGGCCAGCCTGGGCGCCGCGGCGGCGGCCGCGCTGCTCTCGGCCGACGAGCAGGAGGCCGAGCGGCTGCTGACGGCGCTGGCGGGGGCCGGGCTCCTGGACCATGTGCGGGGCTCGCGCTACCGGCTGCACGATCTCGTACGGGGCTTCGCCCTGGCCCGGCTGCGGGACGAGGAGGAAGTGGCGGACCGTACCGCGGCCCAGGAGCGGCTGATCCAGAACTACGCGGAGCTGGCCGGTGCCGTGATCCGCATGGTGGACGGCAAGATGTCCACCCGGGCCGGGCAGTTCGGCTCGCACGGGTTCGGTTCGCTGGACTCGGCGCTGCGCTGGCTGGACGACGAGTCGAGTTTCATCACCTCGGCGCTGCGGCACGCAGAGGGCGTCGACCAGGGGGCCGTACTGGATCTCCTGGGCGCGCTGTGCGACTACTGCCTGCTGCGCGGCGACCTCTACCGGCTGGGCGAGATCAGCGAGTTGACGCAGGCCGTGGACAAGGGGCTGCTGGAGCGGTCCGTGCAGTGGCGTACCGGCATCGCGGCCCGTCAGCTCGGCGAGCTGGACAAGGCGCGCACCACGCTGTCGTCGGTCGTCGGGCTGTACCGCGAGGCGCAGAACGAGGCGGGTACGGCGCTGGCGCTCTGCTCGCTCGGTATCACCCTGCACCACCAGGGCAATCTGACCGAGGCGTCGGCGCGGCTGCGCGAGGCGATCGAGCTGCAGTCCTCCGAGGAACAGGCCGAGGACCGGGCCTGGTCGCTGCACGCCCTGGCCGCCGTCGAACGCGACCGGGCCCATGTCGCGGAGGCGATGGAGCTCCTGGACACCGCGCTGGCCCTGCACCGGGAGGGCGAGTCGCTGCACGGCGAGGCGTGGACGCAGTTCCAGCTGGGCCAGACCCTGCTGCGGATGGGCGACGTGGAGCGGGCGGAGGAGGCGCTGCGTACGGCCCTGGACCTGTACGGCCGTACCCGCGACGAACGCGGCGAGGCGTGGGCGCTGACCCAGCTGGCCCGCGCGCGGCTGCTGGACGGCGCCCCGGCCCCGGCCGTCGAGCAGCTGGACCGGGCCCTGGCCCGCCACCGCGACAACGAGGACGCGCGCGGCGAGGCGTGGACGCTGTACTACCTGGGCCAGGCCCTGGAGGAGAACGGCGACACCGACCAGGCGGTGCGGCAGCTGGAGCGGGCGCGCACGATGTTCTCCCGGATGCGGGACACGTACGGGCTGGCGTGCGCCCGGCACCACTCGGGCCGGGTCACCCGCGACCAGCGGGCCGCCCAGACCGGGAACCTCCGCAACTCCGGCTTCGCCCGCCAGCTCCTGGTCGACGCCCGGGCCGACTTCCGGCGCATCGGGGTCGCCCACGGCGAAGCCTGGACGTGCCTGGAGCTGGCCCTGATCGACGCGGGCAACAACCGCGCCCCGCAGGCGCTGGAGCTGTGCGGCGAGGCGGCCGAGCTGTTCGGCTCCTACGGCGACAAACGGGGCGAGGACTGGGCCCGCTTCCTGCACTGCACACTGCTGCCGTACGCGTCACCGGGCGGCAGCGAGGTGGGCACGGTGGTGGCCCAGCAGGAACTGGCCGACCTGCTCCTGGCCGGCCACCCGACGCGCGACAGCAAACTGGAGGACTGCGCGGAGGCGTTCACCGTGGTGCTGAACCGCGGCGTCGACCTGGAGGACGGCTGGCAGGCGTGGCGCCTGGGCATGACGCCCACACGCCACGCACGGGAGGTCATGGGCGTGCCTGTCCGGCCATGACCGGGCCGACGATCGAGGACGTCTTTGACCGCGGCCCGGGCATACCTGTCCGGCCATGACCGGGCCGGCGATCGAGGACGTCTTTGACCGCGGCCCGGGCGTACCTGTCCGGCCATGACCGGGCCGACGATCGAGGACGTCTTTGACCCCGGCCGGGCACAACCGCCCCGTCCGGCGCCAGGCGAACGGGGCGGCTACCGGACGCCCCGGTACCGCCGCCCCGCGCCTACTTCTACTTCGCGGACCCCGCACCCGTGGCAACGGCGCCACCGGACGCCGCCTCCGGGTCCGGGGCCTCCTCGAAGTCGACCTTGCCCATGTGCCGGTTCATGGACTTCATCAGCAGCCACACGCCTGCGGCGAGCGCCGCGAAGACGATGAAGCCGAGAACGCCGGGGGTCACCTTGTTCTTGTCGAGCTCATCGGCAAGCGGAACGAGGTCGGTCAGTGCCTGGGTCGCGTACATATCAGGCATTGTCGCGGATGCCCGCGAAGAGGTCGCTCTCGGGGAGGGAGGTATCGACGAGAGACTTCGCCAGCTCGTACTCCTCGGTCGGCCAGACCTCCTTCTGGATCTCCATCGGGACGCGGAACCAGCCGCCGTCGGGGTCGATCTGCGTGGCGTGCGCGATCAGCGCCTTGTCACGGATCTCGAAGAAGTCCGCGCACGGAACATGCGTGGTCAGCGTGCGTTCGTCGCGCTCGAACTCCTTCCAGCGCTTCAGCCACTCGCCGTACGGGGACTCCAGGCCACGGGCCAGCAGCGCCTCGTGGAGCGCCACCGTGCGCGGCCGGTTGAAGCCCTGGTTGTAGTAGAGCTTCTGCGGCTGCCAGGCCGGACCGAACTCCGACTCGGGGAACGTCTCGGTGTCCGACGCGCCGTCGAACGCGATCATCGTGATCTTGTGGGTCATGATGTGGTCGGGGTGCGGGTACCCGCCGTTCTCGTCGTACGTCGTGACGACCTGCGGCCGGAACGCACGGATGCTGCGGACAAGACGCCCCGCGGCCTTCTCCTCGTCCTCCAGCGCGAAGCAGCCCTCGGGCAGCGGCGGCAGCGGGTCGCCCTCGGGCAGACCCGAGTCGACGAAGCCGAGCCACTCCTGCTCGACGCCCAGGATCTCCCGGGCCTCGTCCATCTCCTTCTTGCGCACCTCGTGGATGTTCTCCTCGATGTACGCGTCGCCCTGGAGCTTCGGGTTGAGGATGGAGCCGCGCTCGCCTCCCGTGCAGGTCACGACCAGCACGTCCACCCCCTCGGACACATACTTGGCCATGGTGGCCGCGCCCTTGCTCGACTCGTCGTCGGGGTGGGCGTGAACGGCCATCAGTCGCAGCTGCTCAGTCAAGACTCGATCCTCGTTGATTGGACGCCATGGAGAGGTGCCGTCCCGAAGGGACGTCGGTTCGGGGTGGCGGTCGGGTGGCGGGTGGCAGGCTTCTATAGTGACCGAACCGGGGGGCGGAAAATTCCTCGATCCCCGGTACGGGAGGACGATCATGACTGCGGTGCGCGAAGCGCTTCCGGAGAACCGCTACGGCCGCTCCGCGGACCAGCGCGCGGACCGCAAGCTCAAGATCATCGGTTCGGTGCTGGGCGTCGCCCTTCTCGGCGTGGTCGGCTGGATCGGATACGACTACATCGCCGGCCAGGGCATCAGCGCCGAGGTGATCAAGTTCAAGGTCGTCTCGGACGAGCGGGTCGATGTGCACCTGGAGGTGCGCAAGGGCACCGACACCAAGGGCTACTGCACGCTCCGCTCGCAGCACGAGGACGGCAGCGACGTGGCCCGCAAGGACTTCCGCTTCGACGACCGCACGGACCGTATCGACCGCGTCCTGTCGTTGCGTACGACGGCCAGGGCGACCAGCGTCGAGCTGCTGGGCTGTACCGACGACGGCGGAGCGGCGCATTGACCGCCGCACGCCGACGCTGAACCGCTGTTGTAGCCGCTGACCTGCGCATACGCAGTCCTGACGGTTTACCTCCTCCCCCTTTTCCTGGGGAATTGTTAGGCTCGTGGTTTCGCCCACCCGTGGAGGCACATGCTTACGGGTAGGGCGATGCTTTGTATTCCCAGTACCGACGAGGAGCACCCTGTGACCCAGACCAGCGAAAACGTCACCTGGCTCACGCAGGAGGCGTACAACCAGCTCAAGGCCGAGCTGGAGTACCTGTCTGGTCCCGCGCGCACGGAAATCTCCGTAAAGATCGCGGCGGCCCGTGAGGAGGGTGACCTCCGGGAAAATGGCGGGTACCACGCGGCCAAGGAGGAGCAGGGCAAGATGGAGTTGCGGGTGCGCCAGCTCACCCAGCTCCTGGAGCACGCGAAGGTCGGCGAGGCACCCGCCGACGACGGCGTGGTCGAGCCCGGCATGGTTGTGACGATCGCCTTCGACGGCGACCCGGACGACACGGTGACCTTCCTGCTCGCCTCGCGCGAGTACGCGAGCTCGGACATCGAGACGTACTCCCCGCAGTCGCCGCTCGGCATCGGTGTGAACGGCAAGAAGATGGGCGAGGACGCCGAGTACGAGCTGCCGAACGGCAAGACGGCCACCGTGAAGATTCTCACGGCGAAGCCTTACACGGGCTGATCCCGCACCACTGATGCGGGGAGCCTCCGGCCCGCCGGGCCGGAGGCTCCCCGCATGTGCGGGGTGGCGTCCGACGGCGAAACCCGGGGCGCGTCGCGCCCGCCCGGCGGCCGTCGAGGACATGCTGCTGCTCGCGGGACTCGACGAGACCACCCGCTTCGCGCACTCCGCTCTGCCCACAGGTGCGGCCTTCTCACCGATGAGTAATCGCCGGCGCCCCGCCGTCCAACGAGCTCGTGCATGGCTGGCGGCGCAGCTTGGCGGCTCGACAGGGGCCACAGAACGCGATACCTCGCGACCCGTGAGGCTCAGCTCATCACCAGATAGCCCGCGTCGTGCAGTGCCGCCGAGACCTCCTCGCAGTGCTCCGGCCCCTTCGTCTCCAGCTGCAGCTCCACCTCGACCTCGGTGAGCCCGAGCCGGGGATCGGTCCGCACATGGCCGATGTCGAGGACGTTGGCGTCGACGACCGAGAGCACGGCCAGCAGCGTGGCCAGCGCGCCGGGGCGGTCGGTCAGCCGCAGCCGCAGGCTCAGATAGCGGCCGGCCGCCACCATGCCGTGGGTCAGGATGCGCTGCATCAGCAGCGGGTCCACATTGCCGCCCGACAGCAGCGCGACCACCGGCCCGCGGAATGACTTCGGATCGCTCAGCAGCGCCGCGACCGGGCTCGCACCGGCCGGTTCGACCACCAGCTTCGCCCGCTCCAGACAGAGCAGCAGCGCACTGGACAACTCGTCCTCGGAGACCGTACGGACCTCGTCGACCAGCTCCCTGACCAGCTCGAACGGCACATCGCCGGGGCGCCCCACCTTGATGCCGTCCGCCATCGTGTTCAGCGTGCCGATCGACACCGGGTGCCCCGCGGCCAGCGACGGCGGATAGCAGGCCGCGCCCGCCGCCTGCACGCCGACGATCCGCACATCGGGCCGGACCGCCTTGACCGCCACCGCGATGCCCGCGGCGAGACCGCCGCCGCCGATCCCGACGACGATGGTGCGCACCTCGGGGCACTGTTCGAGGATCTCCAGGCCCACCGTGCCCTGGCCGGCGATGATGTCGGGGTGGTCGAAGGGGTGGATGAAGACCGCACCCGTCTCCTGCGCGTACTCCTGGGCCGCGGCCAGCGTCTCGTCGACGACATGGCCGTGCAGCCGGACCTGTGCCCCGTACTGGCGGGTGGCGGCCACCTTCGGCAGCGGCGCCCCGACCGGCATGAAGACCGTCGACCGTACGCCGAGCAGAGCAGAGGCGAGTGCGACACCCTGCGCATGGTTTCCGGCACTGGCGGCTACGACTCCGGCCGCCCGCTCCACCGGGGACAGGCCCGCGATCCGCACATATGCACCACGCAGTTTGAACGAACCGGTCCGTTGCAGGTTCTCGCACTTGAAGTGGACCGGCGCGCCCACGAGCTCGGTCAGGTGGCGGCTGCCTTCCATGGCGGTCACTCTGGCCACGCCGGAAAGCATCTTCTGCGCCCCGCGGATGTCGTCGAGGATCAGTGGGGGAAAATGGCCGGGCGCGGGGAAGTTCATACCGTAAGTCTTACAGCTCGGCAGGGTGCCGGACGCCTTGTGCGGTCCCGTCCTGAGCCGTTGTCCACAGGTTTGTGCAGCACTGGTACGCGTTGCCCCGTGGCCGCGTACTCTGTCCCCCACCCATCCGACACCGCACGAAGAGAGCCCCCGGCCATGCCCCCTCAGGACATGACGACAGCTGCGTCTCCTTCCGGGGGCGCCACCCCCGAACCCACGGGTTCCGACCACGTCCTCGATGCGCTGCAGCACCAGGTCGCGGTATTCGCCCGCCGTGCCGAGCAGACCCGCCTCGGCGGTGTCGGCCAGGTGCGCAATTCCATGGACCGGGCCGCCTATCTGCTGCTCAACCGGCTGGACCGGGAAGGCCCGATGGGTGTCAAGGCACTGGCCGCAGGCATGGGGATCGACTCCTCGACCGTGACCCGGCAGGTCGCACCCCTCGTCGACACCGGCCTGGTCAAGCGCACCTCGCACCCGGAGGACGGCCGTGCCGTCGTGCTCCAGCTGTCGCCGCGCGGCCAGGCGCGGCTGGAGGAGGTCCGCGAATCCCGGCGCCAGCTCATGACACAGGTGACGGACGACTGGACGGCCGAGGAGCGCGAGACGTTCTGCACGCTGCTCACCCGGTTCAATCTGGCACTGGCCGCCCGCCAGACCTCGCCCCAGGCATCCCCGGCCGGCTAGCGGGAACGGCAGCACCTGACGGTGCTGCGCAGGCTCTCGGGCGCACGCCTCTTGACCAGGAGCCCGGCAACGGCTCGGATGAGGACTGTGCGAGAGCGCCAGGCGGGCCGGGAACGGCGCCGCGCCCAGGAGTTCGAGACCTTCGTGGCGGGCGCGGCCGGCCGACTGCTGCACACGGCCACGCTGCTGACCGCCGAGCCCATCCAGCCGCCCGGAGCGAACCCCCGGGCCCAGCGGATGCTCATGGCCGCGCTGGCACGCACGTACGCGCGGTGGGGGCGGCTGCGCGGCGAGGACCCGTACGACCGCACCCGGCGGGAGCTGGCCGTCCGGTTCGCCCACGAGGTCTGGCGGCACCACCGGCCGCGCGGCGGGCTGCTGGACCGGCTGACGCCGCAGGAGCGTCTCGTTCTCGTGCTGCGGCTGTACGAGGGCGTCGCGGAGGAGCAGGCCGCGGCACTGCTCGGGCTTCCGGTGGAGCGGATCCGGGCGATCTGCAACCGTTCGGTGGCCACGATGCGCGGCACCCGCCGGCCCACGGCGCGGTGGGGGTTGCAACGGCCGCTGGGGATCGCACCATGAGCCGCGGCAGCAGCCGCGAGGACGAGGTCCGGCGCATGCTGGACGGTCCGCATCCGCAGGTGCCCGCCGATCTGGCACAGCGGGCGACGGAGCGCGGTGGCCGGCTGCTGCGCCGGCGCCGGTTCGCCCGCAGGCTGGTGCTGCTGGCGGCGTTCGCCGCGGTGGTCGCCTTCACATTGTGGGCGCTGAAGGCGCAGCCGTGGCACCTGCCTCCCACCGGGACGACGCCACCGCTGGACAACTGGTGAGGGCTGGTCCGGGGCGAACTATCCTGGAACGAGGCGCCACGGGGAACCGGCCGAGGAGGCTGCGATGACCAGGAAAGTCGCCGACTGCCGCAAGTATCCGAGCGTCACGAACTGCTCACTCACCATCTCCGGCGAGGAAGAAGAAGTCGTGAGGGCCGCCGCGGAGCACGCGGTCTCCGTCCATGAGCACACCGACAGCCCGGAACTGCGCGAACAGATCCGGGCGTCGCTGGACGACGAGAAGGCCGGCGTCTGAGAGCCTGTCGGGTCACCTTCGATCGGAGAGCGGACGCGGCATGGTGCGTGCGATTCCAAGGCGCCGGGATGCCCTCGTAGCGGAGCTACTAGGGCATTTCGGCAACGCCGGAAGCGTGCGTGCCATGCCGTGGCCGCCCGATCAGAGGTCACCCGACAGGCTCTGAGGGTGCCGAGGGCGGCCGGGCCCGAACGAACGAGCCCGCCCGCCTCCGCTCGGCCCCGAGCGCCCTAGCCGAGCGCCTGCGTCAGATCGGCGATCAGGTCGTCGGCGGACTCGATGCCGACGGAGAGCCGGACGAGGTCGGCCGGCACCTCCAGCGGGGAGCCGGCCGCCGAGGCGTGCGTCATGCGGCCCGGGTGCTCCACGAGGGACTCGACGCCGCCCAGGGACTCACCGAGGGTGAACAGCTTCGCCCGGTTGCAGACGTGGACCGCCGCGTCCTCGCCGCCCACGACGCGGAAGGACACCATGCCGCCGAAGGCCTTCATCTGCTTGGCGGCGACCTCGTGGCCCGGGTGCTCGGGCAGCCCCGGGTAGAGGACCTGGGTGACCTTGGGGTGCCGGGTCAGCAGATCGGCGATCTTCGTGGCGTTCTCGCTGTGCCGGTCCATGCGGACCGCGAGGGTCTTGATGCCGCGCAGCACCAGCCAGGCGTCGAACGGTCCGGCGACCGCGCCCATCGCGTTCTGGTGGTACGCCAACTCCTCGGCCAGTTCCGGGTCGTTGACGATCAGCGCACCGCCGACGACGTCCGAGTGGCCACCCATGTACTTCGTTGTGGAGTGCACCACGACGTCGGCGCCCAGGGCGAGGGGCTGCTGGAGGTAGGGGCTGGCGAAGGTGTTGTCGACGACCAGTCGTACACCCGCCGCGCGGGCCACACCGGCGATCGCAGCGATGTCGGTGATGCCGAGCAGCGGATTGGACGGGGTCTCCACCCAGATCGCCTTGGTGCGCGGGGTGATCGCCGCCCGTACCGCCGTCACGTCAGAGGTGTCGGCGACCGAGAAGTCGACACCCCACCGCGAGACGACCTTCGCGAACAGCCGGAACGTGCCGCCGTAGGCGTCGTTCGGGATGACCACATGGTCGCCGGGGGTGAGCAGCGTACGGAGCAGGCAGTCCTCGGCGGCGAGGCCCGAGGCGAAGGCGAGTCCGCGGCGGCCGCCCTCCAGGGCCGCGAGGTTGTCCTCCAGGGCGGTACGGGTCGGGTTGGCGCTGCGGCTGTACTCGTAGCCGCCGCGAAGTCCGCCCACGCCGTCCTGCTTGTACGTGGACACCTGATAAATGGGCGGAACAACGGCGCCGGTGAGGGGATCGGCGGTGTTTCCCGCGTGGATCGCGAGAGTCTCGAAGCTGTGCTGGTCGCTCATGGGGCCCGAGCGTAGTTCGTCGCGAGGGCGCCCACCGGGCTACCGGGCCGTCCGGTGACAATGGGGGCATGGAGATTCTCTGGTTCCTGATCGCACTGTGCATGCTCGCCGCGGTCATCGGCCCCTTCGTGCTGCGCCGCCGCGGCGGTATCCGTCAGGTCGCGCCCGGTTCCCCGGACGCCGCCGATCCGGACACCTACGGCTTCGTACGTCAGGAGGAGCTGGACATCCGACTGCCGGGCCCGGACCAGGATCTCCTCGATGTGCTCGATGTCGTGCAGCGTTCCCAGGACTGGCGGGCGGCTTCGCAGTTGCTGGCCGGTACGCCCAAGGAGGGCGAGGTGCGGTGGCAGCGGGTGCAGGCGTTCGCCGGCGCCGCCTCGCTGGAGCTGGCGCAGCAGCCCGGTGTCGGTGGTTCGTGGCTGCGCAAGTGGCGGGCCGACGCGCCGAAGGACGCCGGCGGTGCGGCGGTGCACGCCGAATTCCTGGTGCAGCAGGCGTGGCGTTCGTCGACCGCGGGGACGGACGACTTCCGGATCATTCTGGAGGAGGCCCGTACGGTCTGCGGCGAGGCGGCGCTGCTGGCGCCGGGCGACCCCGTTCCGTACCTCGTCGAGCTGGCGGTCTCCCGTGGGCTCGGTTACTCGCACGAGGAGTTCGACCGGCTCTGGGCGAAGGTGATCGACCGGGCCCCGGCGCACATGGGCGCACACATCGCCGCGCTGCACTACTGGTGCGAGAAGTGGCACGGCTCCCGCGAGGAGGCCGACCGCTTCGCCACCACGGCCGCCGCCCGCGCCCCGCAGGGCTCACTGCTGGCCGCGCTGCCGCTCTTCGCGGTGTACGAGCATCTGCCCGAGGTCAATCTCGTACAGGGCTTCTACCGGAGCGCGGTGGTGACCAAGGCGGTCGAGGGCGCCCTGTTCGCGGTGCACGCGGCCCGCGCCGACGATCCGATGCTCGCGCACGTCCGCCATCTGCTGGTGCTGTTCCTGGTCCGGATGGAGCGCTGGTCGGAGGCGATGAACCAGCTCGTCCACATCGACGGCCACGTGGGCGCGCTGCCGTGGACGCAGAGCCCCGACCCGGCCGCCGAGTACACCGTCTACCGGGCCCTGGCGGTGGCAGGCTACGAGGCGAACGGCGGCAGCCCGGCGACGCTGCCGCAGTAGCCGCGTGCGGAATCCATGACGTCCCGGGTGCGTTGTAGCAAGGGCAAATCGACCCCAGGAGGAGCCGCCGCATGTTCCTGCAACGCCGTACCCCCCAGCTCCCCACCCCCGAGGAGGCCCTGAAGGGCCGCCCCACCCCCGAATTCACCGTCCCGTCCCGCCACACGGTCCTGGGCAATCCGCTGCTGGGTCCGTACCCGGAGGGTCTGGAGGTCGCGGACTTCGCGCTGGGCTGTTTCTGGGGCGCCGAGCGCAAGTTCTGGCAGACGGACGGCGTCTGGACGACGCTCGTCGGCTACCAGGGCGGCTCCACGGAGAACCCCGCGTACGAAGAGGTCTGCTCGGGCCTGACGGGACACACGGAGGCGGTCCGCGTGGTCTTCGACCCGAAGACCGTCTCGTACGCCGAGCTGCTGAAGCTGTTCTGGGAGTCCCACGACCCGACGCAGGGATTCCGCCAGGGCAATGACGTGGGCACGCAGTACCGCTCGGCGATCTACACCCACTCTCCCGAGCAGGCGGCAGCCGTGGCGGCCTCCCGCGAGGCGTACCAGAAGGTCCTCACGGGCTCCGGCTACGGCGAGATCACGACGGAGATCCTCCCGGCCCGGGGCCGCACGTTCTGGCCTGCTGAGGCGTACCACCAGCAGTACCTCGACCGCAACATCAACGGCTACTGCGGCATCGGTGGGACGGGGGTGTCCTGCCCGATCGGTGTGGCCACCGCTCCGACGACCGAGGACTGACGTCACGGGGCCCGGCCCTGCCGGGCCTCTCGCCAGGTGATGTCAGTGACGGCTGCCATGCTTGCGACATGTCTGAAGCGACCGCGCACGACTATCTGTGGTTCGACGAGCACTTTCCTGCTCTGTCCGAGGCGTACTGCGTCACGCTGGTGCGCGGGCTGACTCCTGATGCCCTGCTGACAGGGCTGGGCGCGACGGAGCTGCGCCGCATAACCGGCGTCGACGGCCTGACCGGGCCCGCGTACGAGACCTGGGACACTCATGACGGGGACCGGTTGTTCGCCGGTGTGACCGGGGTCGGCGGGTGGGCGCTGATGATCGAGCCCAATGGCTACCTCGGAATCAGCGACGAAGTCCTCGTTCCGCTCTCGGGCGGAACGACGGCCGTGTCGCACTTCCGCAACGTCAACGCCGTTGATCACTTCAACTGGTACGAGGACGGCGAACGGCGACTCCACTTCGAGCCGCTCTTCGCGTACTCACGTGATGGCAGCGATCCCGACGGTTCCTTGGACACCATGCGGGCGGCGGGCTTCGATCTGAGTGAGGACGACGAACGGAACTACGACCTGCACACGGAGGCCGCCTTCGCACTCGCCGAGCACCTGACGGGCGTACGGCTCACCCGCGAACTGCTCGACGCGTCCGAGTTCTTGAGCGGGGTAGTGTCCCTGCCCCGTACCTGACGGCAGGCATCGCTGTGCACCCGGCGGGACCTGACTGAGCGTATGGCAGCGCACGCTCGCGGGGACGGGCGTCGACCCGAGTGCCCCGTCCGCGACGAACGGGGCCGGTCCTGCCCGACAGGTATCGCGCTTGCTGACGGCTGACACTCAGAGCGTTCATCCGAGGCAGGGACGCTCCCGATGTTCCAGGTAGTGCCGGATAGGGAGCTGTTGGCCTCCTGGAGCGTGGCCATGATGCGCAGGTCGATCGGCTCGGGAACGAAGCCGGTGGGGGGGCCGTAGCGGAGCGCTTCGAACCGGTAGCCGTGCTCGACGACCGGCTGCAAGAGCGTGGGGGGTACGCATGGCCGACCGTCCGATCGCAGCGCTCTGGAGCCCGCCTCAAGCGGTCTGTCGGGACCGCAGTGCTCGGCATGGTCAAAGACCTGCGCGACGACTTCGGCGACAGTGTTCTCCGAGCCGCAAGACGGCCACGCGCCGATAGCCCCGCGCGCTTGGTCTGCGGCCGACCGGCAAGCCGATAGCGGCACAGCTCATGCGCCTATCCCATCACCACCGCAACCTACAGGCAGGTGGTGTCAGGCGCGCTCCGGCTCGTTCCGTTCCTCGGTGGCTGCGGCCCGGGCGCGACGGCGGCCCAGCAGGGCGCTTCCCGCGATCACAAGGCCGATGGTGACGACCTTGACGGCCCCGTAGTAGCCGGTCGCCAGGTTCTCCGGGGCACCGGGCAGCCGGAGGAAGACCCACGCTGCCGCGAGACCCCCGAACCCGATCAGTGCGACAGCCCCCAGCGTCCCGAGCTCCGCCCACCAGGGCCTTGTGCCATAACCCCGCTCGTCGGTCTGCTCAACGTCCTTGTCGATCACGGTCTGTTCTCCTGTGCATGTGGTAACAGTCGAGAGGGAGGGCGCAGGCCACGGCGCGGGCGGTTCACCGAGCCGACCGCTTCCTCCAGGAGCCGGCATTCTGCCAGTCGGTGAAATCTCCCACTCGCCAGCTCTGTTCGAACGGGGCGATGGACGACTCCCGCCGGCGTACCGGCAGGACCAGAATCAGAAATGCCACCCACTGGACCGCTACGTCCGCGCAGCGGTCCAGAGCTCGTCGGTATCGACCCCACACAGCCATGAGGGCCACGAACCCACGAGCCCTCAGCAGAAGGAAACCCCCAACACCAGTGGGTTCACCACACCAACGCCTGGAGCATCCGTGAACCTGCTGGTTTCACCTTCCGGTGGCGTCAGGCCGCCAAGGACCTCGCGCCCCGTTTACAGCTGGCTCCATAGGAGTCCTGCCCAGGTCTTTCAGTCAGGAAGTGGCAGATCCGTAGCAGACGCAGCAGGCGAGGCCGGTCGGGTCGGGCAAGTTGCGACGGGCGGGCACCCAGCGCCCGAAACCGCCCTCTCACACCGTCCGGATCGCGACACGGGCCCAGTGCCGTGGGCTCCGGCCCGGGATCCGCTTCCATGCCTGCTTCGGCAGGACCGCGATCGGTTCGCCCACGCGAGCATCGCGGCCGTCGGCCGTGAGACCTCGGGGGAACCGGGGCGCACCGAGCGGTGCGCCCCGGTCGGAGCCGTCAGGCGCGAGCGGCAGCCGCCTCGGCGATCTGCCGCGGCGTGGTCTCCAGCCACCAGCTCGGGTTCGCGGTCCCATCGGTGGTGCGGCCGTCGTTGTGGACGTAGTGCCGCACGTCCCGGCCCGGCGCGCTCAGCTCGCCCGCGAGCGCCCGCTCCAGCCACTCTGCTCCAAAACGGAAGACTTCCGCAGCGGTGCCGCCCAGCGGATGGAACTCGTTTTCGTAGACGCGCATCTCCTTCGGCGCACGGACCCGCTCATAGGTGGCAAGTGCCTGCTCGAGCTGGGTGAGCTCGTCGAATTCACCGATCCCCATGAAGACCGGACAGGTGATCTCCGCGACGAGCTCTCCCAGAGGCATACGCTGCGCCAGCTCCACGTCGAAGACGTCCTCGTCGGTGTACCCGGCCATGTACATGTAGTTGTTCTTGAAGGTGGGCTGCGCTCGGTTGAAGATCGTCTCGAAGTCCCCGGTGACGCCCTCGAAGCCGGCCATAGCGGCCAGGCGCGCATCGGCGGCAGCGGCGCGCATGCCCCAGTACCCGCTCATACTGATCCCGAACATGCCGATCCGCTGGGCATCGACCTCAGGCAGTTCGGCAAGGAAGTCGATGTAGCGGCTGATGGCCCGCTC
Source organism: Streptomyces sp. NPDC037301 (assembly GCF_055602785.1). Lineage (NCBI taxonomy): Bacteria > Bacillati > Actinomycetota > Actinomycetes > Kitasatosporales > Streptomycetaceae > Streptomyces > Streptomyces sp. NPDC037301. The sequence goes on along the minus strand of NZ_JBVJWD010000003.1, from coordinate 476,979 downwards.
GTAGTTGGTCAGGTCCACCGTCAGACCGTTCGCCCGGGACTCGCCCTGGCCGGGGCCCTCGATGGACAGGGCGACAACGCCGCGGGAGGTGTAGTACCGCTCGGCGGCGTAGATGTAGTCCTCCTTGATCATGTCCATACCGGGGCCGAGTATGACGGCCGGGGCGTTGCGGACCTTGCCCATCGGCAGGTGCAGCAGGGCGTAGATGTGCTTGCCCTCGAAGTCGAGGACCACACGGCGCACCCTGTTGTCGCGCAGTTCGCCGAGCCGAGCCACGCAGTGGCTGCAGTGCTCACGGAACGCGGCCTTGCGCGGGTCCTCCGCATCGAAGATGGAGTACTGCGCGCGCCCCCACATCACTGCCGCCCGCAGATAAAGATCGGCCGCCGTCTGCGCAAAGCCCTCGGCCTCGTGGAGCGCGGCGCGCTCCTCGGCCTGCGCAGCCACGGTGGCCCAGGCCTTCGGCAGCATGGCCCCGCTCTGGACCTGAGCGAACACCTTGTCGAAGTCGGTGTGGTCGTGGCCCAGCTGCTCCATGGTGCCCTTCGCGGCAGGGTGCAGAGCGTCGAAGCCGCCTTGGGCGAGGGCAATGTCGAGAGCCCAGCTCTGTCCGGTGGAACGCACAGTCATGAGGAATCCTTTCGTTCACACTCAGTAAATCGCTAAGTACTTATTAAGTAAGTACTTATGTTATATTGTTTGTCAAGTCGTCCAGTTCTGCCACACGAAAGGTCCCTCCCCGGTGGACAAAGCCGAGACATCCGCCCGTGAACGCCGCGCATCCCTGGATGCCCTCGCACGGGCCGCCTACAGCCTCAGTGCCGCCGACGCCCGGTTGCGGGGCAGGGCTACCCGGACCCCCGGAGCTCTCTCGCTCACCCATGCGCGAGCCCTGCGCGTGTTGGCCGAGGAAGGGCCACTGTCGGTGAAGAAACTCGCCGAACGCACGGAGACCACAGGTCCCGCAGCCACCCAGCTTGTCAATGGCCTCGAACGGGCCGACTACGTCACGCGGCAGCGGCCCGAGGGGGACCGCAGGTCAGTCGTGGTGACGCTTACAGACGCCGGGCGGCAGCGGCACAACGAACGCGATCACACCCTGGCCGAGGCCCTCAACGAGACGCTCAGTGACCTGGACATTCACGCTCTGGGTGCCGCCACCGAGGCCCTTCGGGGCTTGGCCCTTATCTACGACACCCTCTAATCGGTACTGCAACGGCGCTTGAGGTGACGAGGTCGCAGTTCATGGGCTGTGGCCTCGTCGTTCGTAGTGACTGTGGCGGGCTTGGTTTCGTCGGCGTCGGCGCCAGGTCGACCAGTGCAAGACGTGCTCGACCGCAGGTCGGAAGGGACTTACCAGGCGGATGATCAGGCGTCTGAGCTCGGGGAGGCCGAGCGGGACGAGTCCGGTAGGCGTCTCCTGCCCGATCGGTGTGGCCGACGCATCGACGACCGAGGACTGACGCGACAGGGTCAGCGGCGGCTGCCATGCCTACGCCCGGCCTTACGCCGGCACCTCGCCGATTTCTTCATTCTGTGCGATCGACGGGTCCGGCATCGGGGAAGATGATCCACCACACTCGCGCCGGGAACCGCTTCCGGCAGCGTTGACCACCGCATAGAGAGGGCCGTCCAACCCATGACGAGCGAAGGCCGCAGCACTTCTGCCGCCCCGGCCGGCCCGCCGTGGTTCATGGCCAACGAACTTCTCGCGTTCGTCGTCGAGTTGGTGGCGCTGACTGCTCTGGCCTGGTGGGGTTTCGCCACCGGGGACGGCACGGCTGCTCGGCTGCTGCTGGGGCTCGGGACGCCGGCGGCGGCCATCGTGCTCTGGGGGATGTTCGCCGCCCCTCGCGCCCGCTTCCGGCCGCCCCTCGCGGGGGTGCTGCTGGTCAAGGCGGTGGTGCTCGGCGCTGGTGTGTACGCAGTCCACGCGGTGGGACATCCGGTGGCGGCGGCGTTCTTCGGCGTCGTCGTGGTCGTGAACACGGCCCTGGCCGAGACCCTTCGGCGCCGCACACCGCAGCGCGGAGCGCCGGCTGCCTGACGTGACACCGGCCCGGCCGCGGAAGGCGGCCCGGCCGGTGTGGCGTCGTCAGACCGGCCGGATCAGATGAGCCCCTGGGCGAGCATCGCGTCCGCGACCAGTTCGAAGCCGGCGATGTTGGCGCCCACCACGTAGTTGCCCGGGCTGCCGTAGCGCTCCGCGACCGTGTGGCAGGAGTCGTGGATGTGGCGCATGATCTCCGCGAGCCGCTCCTCGGTGTGGGCGAACGTCCAGGAGTCGCGTGAGGCGTTCTGCTGCATCTCCAGGGCGCTGGTGGCCACGCCGCCCGCGTTGGCCGCCTTGCCGGGGGCGAAGGCGACGCCCGCGTCCTGGAGGATGCGTACGGCCTCCGGAGTGGTGGGCATGTTGGCGCCCTCGGCGACCGCCTTCACGCCGTTGCGTACGAGGGCCAGGGCGTCGGCCTCGTGCAGTTCGTTCTGCGTGGCGCAGGGCAGGGCCACATCGCAGGGGACGTTCCAGAGGCCGGTGCCGGGGACGAACCTGACGTGTTCGCCGCGGCGCTCCGCGTAGTCGGAGACCCGGCCGCGGCCGGCCTCCTTGATCTCCTTGAGCAGGGCGAGGTCGACGCCCTTCTCGTCCACGACGTACCCGTCGGAGTCGGAGCAGGTCACCACGGTCGCGCCGAGCTGCTGGGCCTTCTCGATCGCGTAGATCGCGACATTGCCCGAGCCCGACACGGCGACGCGCTGCCCGTCGAGGGACTCGCCACGGCTGCGGAGCATCTCGGCGGTGAAGAGCACACAGCCGTACCCGGTCGCCTCGGTGCGCGCCTGGGCACCGCCCCAGCCCAGGCCCTTTCCGGTGAGGACACCGGACTCGTAACGGTTGGTGATCCGCTTGTACTGGCCGAACAGGTAGCCGATCTCGCGGCCGCCGACGCCGATGTCACCGGCGGGGACATCGGTGTACTCGCCGAGGTGACGGTGGAGTTCGGTCATGAACGACTGGCAGAACCGCATGATCTCGGCGTCGGAGCGGCCCTTCGGGTCGAAGTCGGCGCCGCCCTTTCCGCCGCCGATGGGCATGCCGGTGAGCGCGTTCTTGAAGATCTGCTCGAAGCCGAGGAACTTCACGATGCCGAGGTTGACCGAGGGGTGGAAACGCAGCCCTCCCTTGTACGGTCCGAGCGAGCTGCTGAACTCGACCCGGAAGCCGCGGTTCACATGGATGTCGCCGGAGTCGTCGGACCACGGCACCCGGAAGATGAGCTGGCGCTCCGGCTCGCAGATGCGCTCGATGATCCGGGCGTCCACGAACTCCGGCCGCTGTTCGAGGACGGGGCCGAGGGTCTCCAGGACCTCCCGTACCGCCTGATGGAATTCCTTCTCGCCCTGGTTGCGGCGGAGAATCTCCGCGAACAGCGGCTCGATGACACTCATATGGGTCATACCTTCCCTGGGTCGGCATCGCGCGCGTGGGTGCCCCGTCCCCGGGGGGGCACCAGCGGTCCCCCTCCCCATTGAGGGCGTCGCCCAGACATCGCACGCTCTGCGGCTCACGGAAGCGACGTACAGAACCGTTGTGGCATACCGATTGTCCCAGTGGCTCACGAAGGTCGTTCACTGCGTCCGCATCCTGGGCCCGTCTACGACTCCGCCGGGCGGCGCAGCATCCACAGCCCCGTCCCGGACGCGAGGACGACCACGCCGGAGACGACGCTCAGCGCGATGTGCAGACCGTTGTCCTCCATGAGGAAGTTCAGGGAGACATTCGCGGCGATCGCCGCGCAGAGCACGATCCAGAGCAGTGCTTTCATGAGTTTCGCCTTCCGTTGTCGGGTGATGGATCCATTCTCCCGGCACGTATCCGCCGTCACGAGGGACCGGTCCCCCACATCCGTGGTGTAGCCAGCTGAACCGTCGTGCGGTTCGAAGGGTCCCGTTAGGGTTTGCGAGGTGGGGATCACCGAGGGAACTGCGACGCGCGAGCGGGGAGACGAGCGGGTCGGCGCCGGTGTGCGCCGAGCGGTCACGGATCCGGACTCGGCGCGGTGGTGGGTGCCGGGTCTCGCGGTGCTGGTCGTCGTGCCGTTGTACCTCGTGTGGGTGCTGGTGCTGGCCACCGGCGGCGGTGATCTGGCGGCGCAGTCCGCCTGGGCCGCCTTCGCGTCCCGGCATCCCGGGTCCGCGTACAACCTCTCCTGGTACGGAGGGACGCACACCGCCAACTACAGCCTGCTGACGCCGCCGCTCATGGCGGTGTTCGGGGTGCGGGCCGTCACCGTCGCCGCCGGGCTCTGCGGGTCGTGGGCACTGGGGCGGCTCTGTGTGCGGACCGGGGTGCGGTGGCCGGTCGCGGTCTCGGTGCTGGGGTCGTTGGTGCTCTGGTGCAATGTCGCGTCCGGGCGTACCACGTTCGCAATGGGCGTGGCGATCGGGCTGGCCGCGCTGTTGTACGTACGACGCCGCGCGGGCGTCGCCGCGGGCTGCGCGGTGCTGGCGACGGCGGCGAGTCCGGTGGCGGGGCTGTTCCTGGTGGTGGCGGGTGCGGCGTACGGGCTCGACCGGCAGTGGCGGCGGGCGGCCGTGCTCCTCGTACCGCCGTTCGTGGTGGTGGCGGCGACGACGGTGTTGTTTCCGTTCACGGGCGAACAGCCGATGGCTCCGGGGAAGTTGTGGATGCCGTTGGCCGCCTGCGCGGCCCTGTGGCTCGCGGCGCCGCGCGAGGGCGGCTGGCGGGTGGTCCGGTTCGCGAGCGTGGTGTACGCGGTCGGTGTCGTCCTGACCTTCCTGATCCCCTCGCCCATCGGGACGAATGTGGAGCGGCTGGTGGGGGTGGCCGGCCCGCCCGTGCTGCTCGCGGCGGCACTGACCACTCTGGCGGGCCGGCCGCGGGGCGGCCGGCTGCTGCGGGTGCGGGCGGTCGTGCTCGTCGGGATGCTGGCGTTCAACACCGGCTGGCTGGTCAACAAGACCGATGACGATCTGCGGGTCACCACCACCGTGCCCGCCTGGGCGGCGCACACCGACGGTGTGGTCGCCGAGCTGCGCAGGCTCGGTGCCGAACGGACCCGGGTGGAGGTCGTACCGGCCCAAAATCACCGGGAGGCGTCCGTGCTCGCGCCGCATGTGAACATGGCGCGCGGCTGGAACCGGCAGCTCGACGTGGAGCGCGGGCGGCTGTTCTACAGGGGAAAGCCGACTCCGGCGGCGTACCGCGCCTGGCTAGACCGGTGGGGCGTGGGTCTCGTGGTGCTGCACAGCGGCAGGCCGGACGGCCCGGCCGAGGCGGAGGCGGAGATCGTCCGGCGCGGGACCGACTGGCTGGAGCCGGTGTGGCAGGACGCGGGGTGGCGGATCTACCGGGTGCGGGGCGCCGTCCCGCTGGTCTCCGCGCCGGGCACCGTCGTACGCGGGGACGACGCCTCGCTGGTGGTACGGATGCCCGCCCCCGGGTCGGTGACGGTACGGATCGCGTACTCGCCCTGGCTGCGTGCCGACGGCGGCGGGTGCGTACGGCAGGACGGCGAGTGGACGCGGCTCACGGTGGAGCGGGGCGGCGAGTACCGGCTGGACTCGCGTTACCGGCTGTGGCCGTCCGGGGCTTGCCGGGTGCTCGACAGTCAGTGACGTCGAGGCCGCGGTTCAGTCGGTGACGCCGAGGTCCTGACGCATCAGTTCCCGCATCGTGTCGAGGCAGGGGTCGGCCGCTCTCAGGTCCTCCAGGGCCCGTTCGACGCTTTCGCCGTCACGGGCGAGGCCCCGGTCGAGGCGTTTGACGGCGGCGTCACCGAGGGCGAGGACCCGGTTGAGGTCGCGGGACGCCTGCAGTATCCGTTCGGGGACGATCATCTGAGCCTCGGCGTAGCGGTCGCGGTGGTCGAGGCGGGCCTCTTCGAGCTGGATGCGTTCCTGCTCGGTGTAGACGTCGTCGCGGATGCGGTGCAGGGCGTCCTTGAGAAGTGTGTGGAACTGCCGGGAGGCCCGGTTCATGGCCGTGTACTGAGCGCGCCGCTCCTCGAACTTCCGCTGCTCACCGAACAGTCGGGCCTCTTCAGCGCGCTGACGCACGGTCAGGCGCTGTGCGAGCACCGGCGCGAAGAGGGTGCCGAGCACCCCGACTACTGCGGTGATCATGGCGGTGATGGCGGCGGTCATGACTTTGAGATTAGTGCGGTTTACGGGGCGGCAGGAGAGCGGTCCTGGGCACACGGTGACCGGCAATCGGACATGATGCCGTCATGACCACGTCGCCGGGGCACAGACGTATCCGAAGCTGTTCCGGGCCGGCCTTACCGGCCGTCCGCACACCGCCCGGACCGGGGTACCCGGGACCCGCCGGGCCGTACGCCCATCCGGCTCTCCCGGCTCTCCCGGCCATCCCCGGGCAGCGCGCCGCGCCCCGGATCCCGCCGCGTGTGGGCGACATGCGCCGCTATCTCGCCGTCGGCCTCGACTGCTACCTCTGCCTGGTCACTGGCGGCTTACTGGCCCGGCCGCATGTGCACACGGCCGGCATCCCCGAGACCGTCGGTCTGCTGCTCGGCCCGACGCTCGCGTTCTCGTTCCTCAACCAGGTGGTCCTCACCGCGATCGCCGGGGGCGGCGCGGGCAAGCTGATCATGGGGATACGCGTGATCGGACTGCCCGACGCCGGGCGGCCGGGGCCCTGCAGGCTGGTGCGGCGCTGGCTGTACGGGCTGTGCCGGCTGCCGTTGCAGCCCTGGTACGCGCTGAGTTCGTTCCTCGCGGGCCCCGGCGTACTCCACCTCAGCGCCTTCTGGAGCAGCGGGCACGACGATCCGGTGGGCCTGCGCCAGGTCCGCCACAGCGACCTCACGGCCCACCGGAACGCCGCAGCCGAACACCGCTGGGGCCGGATCTGACCACCGCCGGGAGGCGGGCCGGGCCACGGCCGAGGCCGGACCGGACCCGCACGCCGATCGACGGCAGGGCGTCCGCCGGACCGACCGGCGCCCCGCACGAAGCCCTTCTCAGGCCGCCGCGTTCTCCGTGATCGTGACCTTGCCCTTGCGAATCGTCGCCAGCCGTGGCACACGCCGGGCGATGGCGCTGTCGTGCGTGACCATGATGAAGGTCAGGCCGTGCTCCCTCCACATGGTCTCCAGTACCTCCATGACCTCGTCGCGCATCGACTCGTCGAGGTTGCCGGTGGGTTCGTCGGCGAGCAGCACCTTCGGCTGCTTGACCAGGGCCCGGGCAATCGCCACGCGCTGCTGCTGGCCCCCGGACATCTCGCCGGGCAGATGCCCGAGCCGTTCACCGAGTCCGACGGAGTCCAGTGCCTCGGCGGCCCGCCTGCGCCGTTCGGCCGCCTTGCCGCCGAGCGGTACGAGCGCGGTCTCGACGTTCTCCTGGGCGGTGAGCGTCGGAATGAGGTTGAAGCTCTGGAAGACGAAGCCGATGTTCTGCGCGCGCACTGTGGTGAGCCTGGCCTCGCTGAGCTTCGCGAGGTCCACACCGTCGAGTTCGACGCTGCCGCTCGTGGGGCGGTCGAGACCGCCGAGCATCTGCAGCAACGTGGACTTGCCGCCGCCGGTGGGGCCCTGGATGACCAGCCGGCCGCCGTCCTCGATGGTCAGATCGACACCGGCGAGCGCATCGACGGTGGTCTTGCCGCGCGTATAGCGCTTGGTGACGTCTCTGAGGGTGTACATGGGTCAACTCCTGCTGGAACGAAGTGGGGTGGGACGCCGGGTGGGCTATTCGACGCGGCGCAGGGCGTCGGCGGGGCGCAGCCGGGAGGCCCGCCAGCCGCCGAACGCACCGGCGATCAGCCCGCCCGCCACGGCCAGCACGACGGCGATCAGGATGATGGAGAGCGATGCGGGTGCGGTCAGCGCGACGTCGAGCGTCTTGGCCGCGCTCGGCCCGCCCGGTCCGCCCATGAACCGGCCGCCGCCCGAGGAGCCGAGTTCTGCGGTGAGGGTGGGGCTGATGGTGGTCACGACGTACGCACCGGCGAGACCGACGGCGATGCCGAGCACTCCGCCCAGCAGTCCGTTGACGAGGGCCTCGCCGACGACCTGGCGGGTGACCCGGCCGCTCTTCCAGCCGAGCGCCTTGAGGGTGCCGAACTCCCGTACCCGGCGGCTGACCGCCGAGGAGGTGAGCAGGCCGGCCACCAGGAAGGCGGCGACCAGAACCGCGATGGACAGCCACTTGCCGACGCTGGAGGCCAGGTCGGAGGCGGTGGAGAGGGAGCCGGAGACGGTGTCGGCGAGGTCGGCGGAGGTGGTGACGGTCGTGCCGGAGACGTTCTTCTGGATGGTGGACTTGACCTGGTCGATCTGCTGCGAGTCCGATGCCTTCACATAGACCGTGGTGACCTTGTTCTTCGAGCCGGCGAGCGTCTGCGCCTGCTTCAGCGGGATGTAGAGGTTGGCGGCGGCGTCGCCGCTGTCGGCGGTCGAGACCCCGACGATCGTGAATTTGGTGCCGTGGACGGTCACGGTCTTGCCGACGTCAAGCTTCTTCTCCTTGGCGTACGCGGAGTCCACGACGGCGACCTCGGCGTCGGTCTCGGACGCCTTGAACGTACGCCCCTTGGTGATCTTCGACGAAGTCAGCGGGCCGAGGGCCTGCTGGGTGACGTCGGTGCCGTACACGGTGTAGGAGTTGACGTCGAAGGAGGCACCGCCGCCCTTCACCTCGCCCTGCGGCTGCGTGCTGCCGCCCTGTCCGCCGGGGCCGCTCCGGCCGCCCTGGGCCGTGCCGTCCTGCTGCTTGAACTCACCACGTTCGAACTGGCCGTCGACCTTCATGACGTTCAGGCTGAGTCCGCCGACGGCGTCCGCGACCCCGTCCTGTTTGCCGATCGTGTCGGCGGTGGAGGAGGCCAGCGTCTGGAAGCCCTGGACCAGGACCCGGTCGCTGCTCTGTGTCGAGTCGTCGTCGTTGCCCTTGGCGTCGAACTCGAACTTCGGGCGCCCGTTGCCGGAACCGGGTGCGGCGGCGGCCTTGGTGACCGTCATGTCCGTACCCAGGCCGTACAGCGATTCCAGGACCTTGTCCTGGGCCTTGCTCATTCCGGAGGAGACCGAGCTGACGATGATGACCAGCGCGATGCCCAGGGCCAGCCCCGAGGCGACGACCAGCGCCGCCTTTCTGCGGCGGCGCAGCTCGCGCCGGAGGTAGGTGAAGAACATGGCGCGAGGCTAGGAACGGATCGTGATGGCGGGATAAGGCCCCGATGAGAGCCGGATGAAATCCCCTGCGAACGCCACAGGCGGCGGCGCCGCGGATCCGAGGGGATCCGGGTGCCGCCGCCTGCGTACGGGGATTCGGTACTGCGGGAGGGGTGGTGCGTGCGGGTCAGGCCTGGGAGCCCGCCGTCCAGTCCGCCCAGCTCATGTTCCAGCCGTTGAGGCCGTTGTCGGGGGTGATGGTCCTGTCCGGGGAGTTCTTGACGATGACCACGTCGCCGACGAGGGAGTTGTTGTAGAACCAGGCGGCGGGCTGGTTGGCGTCGTTCGCGCCCTTCACGTCGGCGAGGCCGACACAGCCGTGGCTGGTGTTGGCGCTGCCGAAGATCGACCGCGCGCCCCAGTAGTTGCCGTGGATGAAGGTGCCGGAGGTGGACAGCCGCATGGCGTGCGGCACGTCCTTGATGTCGTACTCGCCCTTGCCGTCGTCGTCGGTGAAGCCGACCGTCGCGCCGTTCATCCGGGTCTCCTTGAACTTCTCGGAGATCACCATCTGCCCGTTGTACGTGGGGTTGGCGGAGGAGCCGGAAGAGATCGGGATGGTCTTGATCGTCTTGCCGTTCTGGGTGACGGTCATCGTCTTCGTGTTGGCGTCGACCGTCGAGACCTGGTTGCGGCCGACCTTGAAGGTGACCGTCTTCTGCTGCACACCGAAGACGCCGTCCGCGCCCTCGACGCCGTCCAGCGCGAGCTTCAGCGTGACGGTGGAGCCGCCCTGCCAGTACTGCTCGGGGCGCAGGTCGAGACGCTGCGAGTTGAACCAGTGGCCGGCGACTTCCTGACCGCTGCTGGACGTGACGGTGATTGCGTCCTGGACGGCCTTCTTGTCCGTGATCGGCTTGTTGAAGTTGATCGAGACCGGCATGCCGACGCCGACCGTGGAGCCGTCCTCGGGCGTGAAGTTGCCTATGAAGCTGTTGGCGGGCGACACGGTGGTGAACGAGGAGTTCTCGTGCGCCTCGCGGCCCTTGGAGTCCTTGGCCGCCGCATTGATCTTGTACGTGGTCGAGCGCTCCAGCTGGACGTCCGGCTTCCAGCTCTTGCCGTCGGCGGCGAGCGTGCCCTTGACGGTCGCACCGGCCGACGTGGTCATGGTGACCTGGGACAGCGTGCCCTTGGTGACGGTGACCTTGGCGTCGTTGTTGATGCTCGCGTTGGCCGCACCGTTCTTCGGCGCGATGGTGATCTGCGCCTCCGACGCGTCCTGGGCGGCCGCCTTGTCGACCTCGGCCGCCTGCGACTTCTTCGAGCTCTCGGCGCTCGCGCCGCTGTCGTTGCAGGCAGTGAGCACCAGAACGCCACCGAGCAGTGCGGACGCGGCCATCAGGCCCTTGCGCCGCTTGCTGTCCGTCATCACACGTTTCTCCATCGTTGCCTAATCCCCAAAAACCCCGAGCAGAGCCGCCGACGACCGGCGAAACCCGTCAATGTTCCTAGAACCCATGGAAGGGGTCTTCCGTTCCACATCCAAGAGGGATGTGGGGAACAACACTCATCGACGCATCCGCGTCGGCGGTGGTTCCCGGTGCCGGTCGCGTATATACGGCCGGCACGCACAACGGCCCCGGTCCGCGGAAAGCGGGCCGGGGCCGTGGCCCACCGCCTGCTAGATCCGCCGCTCCGCACCGCCGCTCGCGCCGCTGTGCTCGCCGTCGTCCTCACCATTGTGCGGGACGTCGCCGGCGCCCCCCTCGTCGTACTCGTCGCCGAGGTCCCAGTCGTCCGGGTCGTCCGGGTCGTAGTCGACGGTCTCGCTGCTCCAGGACGCCTGGGTGAGCTCGACCCCCGGCACCTCGCTGACCAGGTCGAACGGATCGATGAGGGAGGCGAGGGCCTCCGCTCCGTCCTCCCGTACGGCCGACTCGGCCTGCATGCGTTCCTCGGCGGACTCGCCGCCGGGCTCCCCGTACTCGGCGGCGATGGACTCCAGTGCGGTACCGCTGAGGGCGGCGGGGTCCGTGATCTCCAGCACCATTTCGACCTGAAGTCGAACAAACCGTGATGTCTCAGAAGTGCTCATGTGCCGGAGCGTAAGCTCCCCGCCCTCGCGACTTTCCTGCGACCCGCTGCTTTCACTAGCATCGGCGTACAGGCCTGATTGACGGCTGTGACAAGGGGGATCGATTCCGTGGCCGCTGCTCGCCGCCCGCTCCTGACCGCCACCGCTGCGGGCACGTTGCTGGCCGCCCTGTGGTTCGTCCCGTCCGCCAACGCGACGGACGAGTCGGCCGGCACACCGGGCGCACGGAGCCGACAGGTCACCGCCGCCGTGGACACCGCGGCCGATCCGAGGCTCGCCGACACCGGGGCCGGGGTCGACACCACCCCGTATCTGATCGGCGGCACGGCGTTCCTGGGCATCGGCGCAGCGTTCGTCACCTACTCGGTACGCCGCGCCGACGCCCTGTCCGTCTGAACCTCTGCCGGACCTACGCCAGCGGTCCGGTCACCGGCTCGACCGCCGCGACCAGCTTCCCGGCACGTACGAACGCGTCCGCCGCGGCCAGGTCCGGCGACAGGAAGCGGTCCGGTCCCGGGCCCTCGACACCTGCCGCGCGCAGCGCCTCGATGGCGGCCTGCGAGGCGGGCGCGGGGGTGAGGCCCTGGGCGGCGCGCAGTTCGATGGCGCGGGTCGCCGCGTACAGCTCGACGGCGACGATCCGGGCGAGGTTGTCGACGGCGGTACGCAGCTTGCGCGCGGCCGACCAGCCCATGGAGACGTGGTCCTCCTGCATCGCGGACGACGGGATCGAGTCGGCCGACGCGGGGACGGCGAGCCGCTTCATCTCGCTGACCAGGGCGGCCTGGGTGTACTGGGCGATCATCAGGCCCGAGTCCACACCGGCGTCGTCGGCGAGGAACGGCGGCAGCCCGTGCGAACGGTTCTTGTCCAGCAGCCGGTCGGTGCGGCGCTCGGTGATCGAACCGAGGTCGGCCGCGACGATCGCCAGGAAGTCGAGCACGTACGCGACGGGGGCGCCGTGGAAGTTGCCGTTGGACTCGACCCGGCCGTCGGGCAGCACCACGGGGTTGTCCACGGCGGAGGCCAGCTCGCGGTCCGCGACGATCCCGGCGTAGTCGAGGGTGTCGCGTCCGGCGCCGTTGACCTGGGGCGCGCAGCGCACGGAGTAGGCGTCCTGGACACGGGGCGCGTCGTCCTGATGGTGGCCGGTGAGGCCCGATCCGGCCAGCACCCGCAGCATGTTGTCGGCGCTGACGCCCTGGCCCGGATGCGGGCGGATGGCGTGCAGTTCCGGGGCGAGCACCTTGTCCGTGCCGAGCAGTGCCTCCAGAGAGAGGGCGGCGGTGATGTCGGCGGAGGTGTAGAGACTCTTCAGGTCGGCGAGGGCCATGACGAGCATGCCGAGCATGCCGTCGGTGCCGTTGAGGAGGGCGAGGCCCTCCTTCTCACGCAGCTCGACCGGGGTGATGCCATGGGCGGTGAGCAGCTCACCGGCGGGGCGCACGGTGCCGTCGGGACCCTCCGCGTCGCCCTCGCCCATCAGCGTCAGGGCGCAGTGGGAGAGCGGGGCCAGGTCGCCGGAGCAGCCGAGCGAGCCGTACTCGTGGACGACGGGGGTGATGCCCGCATTGAGGACGTCGGCCATGGTCTGCGCGACCTCGGGCCGTACGCCGGTGTGCCCGGAGGCGACCGTCTTCAGCCGCAGGAACATCAGCGCGCGGACGACCTCGCGCTCGACCCGCGGGCCCATACCGGCGGCGTGCGAGCGGACGATGTTGCGCTGGAGCTGTGCGCGGAGATCCTGGCTGATGTGCCGGCTGGCCAGTGCCCCGAAGCCGGTGGAGACGCCGTAGACCGGCTCGGGCTTGGCGGCGAGCGCGTCCACGATCTCTCGGGCGGCGGCGAGTGCGCTCACGGCGGCCGCGGAGAGCTCGACGCGAGCGTTGCCGCGGGCCACGGCGATGACGTCCTGGGCGGTGGTACCGGACGTCCCCACCACGACTGTATGCATATCCATATTCAGAAGCGTACGGATTGAATCCCTTCATGTCACTAGTGGTCGTGCGGTTGACCCCTTACCGATCCGGTCACACGGTCAGGGCCGGCTGCCGCGCAGGTGGCGACGGTCGTGCGGGGACTTCGGCGGCGAGTCGGCCAGCCGGATCACCTCGCCGTCGCGCCCCGCCACCACCGGCTTCGCGGAGCGGGCCGCCTTCGCCCGGTACTGGGCCGCGTCCGCCAGCCGGAACAGCCGCCGCGCCGACACCACCGGGCCGATCGGATCGCCGGTCGACGCGATCCCGCACGCCACCCCGTCACCGAGCTCCAACTCGGCTGCCCGTTCGCAGAGTTCGGCGGCCACCCGGATCACGTCGTCCACCTCGGGGCCCACCGCGAGCAGGCAGAACTCATCGCCGCCGAGCCGGGCCGCGAGCGCACCGGGCAGCATGGCACCACAGCGGGACAGCACCGAGCCGAAACGTTCCAGCAGACGGTCGCCGACCGCATGGCCATGACTGTCGTTGACCCGCTTCAGACCGTTGAGGTCACAGACGACCAGGCTGACCACCGCCCCGTCCGTCCGATGCTGCTCCACCGCCTCGTCGAGCCGCACATCGACTGCGCGGCGGTTGGCCAGCCCGGTGAGCTGATCGGTGAAGGCGAGCCTGCGGAGCTCTTCCAGCCGCTCGGTCTGGGCGATCCCGGCGGCGACGACGGCAGCCAGCACGGTCGCGAAGTCCGCGTCCTCCCGCCCGAACACCGGCTCCCCCACCGGGCGGGCCACATAGAGCTCGCCCCAGGCCCGCCCGTGCAGCACGATCGGCGCGACCACGCAGCAGCCGCGCCGGCGCCGGCGCAGGGCGGCCACCCGCTCGCGGTGGTACACATGCCCGTACCCCCGCACCCCCGCGCCCCCGCCCCGCATGCCGCCCACCGGGCCGTCGGCTGTCTCCACCCAGGCGTCCGGCTCACCGCCCCCGGCCCACCGTTCGTGCAGGAACTCGGTGATCTCCGGGAACTGATGCACCGGGTACGCCTCCTCCTCGGGGAACTCCTCCTCCCCTTCGGCCCGTTCGCCCGCGTTGACCAGCACGCGCAGCCGCCCGCACCCGCGCTCCCAGACGGAGAGCGCGGCGAAACTGCCGCCCAACGCCTCGCACGCCCCCAGCGCAGCCGCCCGCCACGACCCCCGCGGGGTGTGCGCCGCCGCCATCGTCTGCGCAAGCGAAACCACGGCCCGCAGCCGCACATCATCACCACCCATCGCTACAGCTTATGTAGTTTTGTGGTGATTCGATCAGCTTGGGACGTCGACAATGTTCGCTGCGTGTCCTTGTAATGCACAACGTCACTCGCCGGGCCAGTTCGGCTTCCTCTTCTCGTTGAACGCGGCCACACCCTCGGCCCGGTCGCCGGAGAAGGCCACCGAGCGCCAGGCGGCGTCCTCGACTTCGAGTCCGGCCCGGAGATCGAGGCCGTGCCCCAGCCGCAGCGCCCGTTTGGCAGCCCGCAGCCCCACCGGGGAGTTGGCGGCGATCCTGCCCGCGAGCGCCAGCGCGGCCTCGCGGTCCCGCCCCGCCTCCACCAGCTCGTCGACCAGCCCCGAATCACGGGCCTCGGCCGCCTCCACCCGCCGGGCCGTGAAGACCAGCTCGGCGGCGCGCGCCGCACCGATCCGCCGCGGCAGCAACTGCGTACCGCCACCACCCGGAATGACACCGACCGACACCTCGGGCAGGCCCACCACCGCCGTGCGGTCGGCGACGATCAGATCGCAGGACAGGGCCAGCTCGAATCCGCCGCCGAGCGCGAAACCGTGCACGGCCGCGATCGTCGGCATCGGCAGTTCGAGTACGCCGGTGTACGCGGCGCGGGCGGTGGGGCGCTGACGCAGCAGCTCGGCGTCGGTGAAGGAGTTGCGCTCCTTCAGGTCCGCGCCCACACAGAAGGCCCGCTCATGGCTGGAGGTGAGGACGGTGGCCCGCACACCCGGGTCGGCGGCGAGCGCGGCGCAGGCGGCGGCGATCGAGCGGGCCATGTCCGTGGACACGGCGTTCATCGCCTTGGGCCGGTCGAGGACCAGTTCGGCGACGTGTTCCTGTCCCTCGTGGACCCGTACGACGACGAATTCCCCGAACCGCTGCTCGGACGTGACGGTCATGACTGCACCCCTCCGGTTAACGATCGTTACCAGGGGGATCCTATGGGGCGCCCCGGACAGCGGTCCGGGGTGATGTCAGGACGTGCCCCGGCGCGCCAGCAGCCAGGGCTCCACGACGCCGAGGCCGCGCACCGGGCGCTGCCACATCGGCTGCAGCCCGTAGCGATACTTGGGCACGGACGTCGGCTCCACGCCGTTCTGGCGCTCCTTCTCGGCCGCTGCGGCCTCCTCCGCCGCCTGCGCCTCGGAGGTCGGAGCGTCGCCGGTACGGGTCAGCTCCTCCGCGAACGCCCCGTCCACCAGCACGGCGTCCTTCGGCGCTATCGAGGTCAGCCGGCTGGCGAGGTTCACCGTCGTACCGAAGACATCGCCCATTCGGGTGGTGACCGTGCCGAAAGCGATGCCGACGCGCAGCGCGGGCATGGTCTCGTCCTGGGTCATCGCCTCGATCAGGCGCAGCGCGATCTCGGCCGCGGTGCGTGCGTCGTCGGCGGCGTAGAGGACCTCGTCGCCGAGGGTCTTGATGAGCCGGCCGCCGTGGGCGGCGACCAGGTCGGCGCAGGTGGTCTCGAACGCCTCGACCAGTTCGCCGAGCTCCTCCTCCTCCAGCCGCCGGGTCAGCCGGGTGAACCCGACGAGGTCGGCGAAGCCGACGGCCAGGCGCCGGTCGACCATTTCCTCGTCGTCGGCGGCCTGCACGACCCGGCCGGTGGCGGCGGCGAGCTGGCGCCGCCACACGTACACCAGGAACTCCTCCAGCTCCGGGAGGAGCAGCTCGACCAGCGGGTACGTGACCTCGGTCCGGGTCATGCCGGGCTCGGGCGGCTCGGTCAGACCCTCCAGGAAGGAATCGATCTGCCACTCCGCCAGCCGGGCGGTGGTCTGCCCGGTGGACCGGGCCACCTGGATCGCCATCGGCTCGCTGAGCAGCCCCGCCTCGACGAGACCGGCGAGCCGGCGCAGCGCCAGCACATCGGCCTCGGTGAGCGCCCTGGCCTGCCCGATGTCGGCGAAGCCCATGGCCCGCCAGAACCGGGAGGCCAGGTCCATCGAGACGCCGGCGGTACGGGCCGCCTGGAACGGCGTGTAGCGCCGGTCGGCGCCCAGGATCAGCTGTTCCAGCCGGATCGCGAGGGGATCGTCGGTCGGTTCCGCCGTATGGTCGACTTCGTGATGCGGTGTCGGGTGGACCGAG
Organism: Streptomyces sp. NPDC037301; assembly: GCF_055602785.1. NCBI lineage: Bacteria > Bacillati > Actinomycetota > Actinomycetes > Kitasatosporales > Streptomycetaceae > Streptomyces > Streptomyces sp. NPDC037301. Next base: position 460,426 of record NZ_JBVJWD010000003.1, on the reverse strand, counting down.
GGGTCCGACGGGGGCTCCGCGCCCGCGCCGGAGGTCGTGTCGTCGACGGTCACCAGCCGCCTCCTGCCCGTTCCCTGCGCACTGCCCTGCCGATCTGTCGGTGGATCGCCTCAACGATACGGCAGGTGTGCCGTGGCTCACGTCGCTGAGTCTTCCCGGAATGTTCCTGGGCGGGCCGGGGGCGTGGACGGTTGCGGCCGGCGGGTGGTTTCCAGGAGGGCAAGGGCTCATGAAGTCTTCCCGCAATGTTCCTGGGCGGGCCGGGGGCGTGGATGGTCGCGGCCGGCGGGTGGTTTCCAGGAGGGCAAGGGCTCATGCCCCCGGTACGTGTCGAGGCAGGCCGGAGGCGGAGAGCAGGCGTAGACACACCGCGGCGACACACCGCGGCGCCCCGCACGCACGGCCCAGGCGTTGCCCCGGTACGTGTCCGGGTGAGGCGGAGGGCGGCCTTGCGCGACCGCCGCTGCCTCACGTCAGGCCGCCGCCAATGCCCCGCAGGTGCACGATGTCGCCCGCCGATACGGGTTCCAGGAGGCCGTCGTCGGTGGACAGGATCAGTCGGCCGTCGCCGTCGATCGCCACGGCCTCGCCGGTGAGCGTGCGGTCGCCGGGCAGCTGGGCACGTACCGTCCGGCCGAGCGTCGCGCAGCCCGCCGCGTACGCCTCCTGCAGGCCGCTCGCCGCCGCGTCGCCGTCCGCCGCGCGCCACTGGCCGTACCAGTGCTCCAGCGAGCGCAGTACGCCCCGCAGCAGCGTCTCGCGGTCGGTGGAGACCGCCCCGGCCAGGGCCAGCGAGCCGGCCGTGGGGGCGGGGAGTTCGTCGGCGCGCAGGGACACGTTGAGGCCGATACCCACGACGACGCCGTCCCCGGCGCGCTCGGCCAGGATGCCGCCCGTCTTGCGCTCCTCGCCCAGTGGGGTCTCCCCTGGACGGAGCTTGTCGGAGTCCTTGGGGATCGTTACGAGGAGGTCGTTGGGCCACTTGAGGGACGTGTCGACGCCCGCAGCACGGGCCAGACCCGTCGCCACCGCGACGCCGGTGAGCAGCGGCAGCCAGCCCCACCGGTGGACGGGGACATCGCCCGGCGTCAGGAAGACGGAGAGGAACAGGCCCGAACGGGCCGGAGCCGTCCATGCGCGGTCGAGGCGGCCGCGGCCCGCGGTCTGTTCCTCGGCGACCAGCACGGCGCCGCCTGCGAGCCCCGCCGCCGCTCGCCCGGCAAGATCGGAGTTGGTGGACCCGGTGGTCTCCACGACGTCGAGCGAGGTCCACAGCCCGCCCGGCCGCAGCAGCCCGCGGCGCAGCGCGGGAACGTTCAGGGGCGGTCGGTCCAGGTCCGACCAGCGGCTGTGAGGCGCATCCGAAGGTGTCATGCAAGCCAGACTAGGTGTGGCAAACGACGCACTGCCCAACCGTATCCACGCCGATACCCTACGGATCAGTAGGTGTTCAGTACCTGATCAGCAGCACAGTCGTCCCCGTGACCAGGCAGGGAGCCGCCACCCGATGTCCGAGCCGGAAGAGATCGACATCCACACCACCGCGGGCAAGATCGCGGACCTTCAGCGCCGTATCGACGAGGCAACGCACGCGGGCTCCGAGCGCGCGGTCGAGAAGCAGCATGCGAAGGGCAAGTTGACCGCCCGCGAGCGGATCGACCTGCTGCTCGACGAGGGTTCCTTCGTGGAGCTCGACGAATTCGCCCGGCACCGCTCCACCAACTTCGGCATCGAGAAGAACCGCCCCTACGGAGATGGCGTCGTCACCGGCTACGGCACGGTCGACGGCCGCCCCGTCTGCGTGTATTCGCAGGACTTCACCATCTTCGGCGGCTCGCTCGGCGAGGTCTACGGTGAGAAGATCGTCAAGGTGATGGACTTCGCGCTGAAGACCGGCTGCCCGGTCATCGGCATCAACGACGGCGGCGGCGCCCGCATCCAGGAGGGGGTGGTCGCGCTCGGCCTGTTCGCCGAGATCTTCCGCCGCAATGTGCACGCCTCGGGCGTCGTCCCGCAGATCTCGCTGATCGTCGGACCGTGCGCGGGCGGAGCGGTCTATTCGCCCGCGATCACCGACTTCACCGTCATGGTCGACCAGACCTCGCACATGTTCATCACCGGCCCCGACGTCATCAAGACCGTCACCGGCGAGGACGTCGGCTTCGAGGAGCTGGGCGGAGCCCGCACCCACAACACCACTTCGGGTGTGGCGCATCACATGGCGGGCGACGAGAAGGACGCCATCGAGTACGTCAAGTCGCTGCTGTCGTACCTCCCTTCGAACAACCTCTCCGAGGCACCGGCCTTCCCGGAGGAGGCGGATCTCGCCACCACCGACGAGGACCGCGAGCTCGACACCCTCATCCCGGACTCGGCGAACCAGCCGTACGACATGCACACCGCCATCGAGCACGTGCTGGACGACGGCGAATTCCTGGAGACCCAGTCCCTGTTCGCGCCGAACATCATCACCGGCTTCGGGCGTGTCGAGGGCTACCCGGTCGGCATCGTCGCCAACCAGCCGATGCAGTTCGCCGGCTGCCTGGACATCAACGCGAGCGAGAAGGCGGCACGGTTCGTCCGTACCTGCGACGCCTTCAACGTGCCCGTCCTGACCTTCGTCGACGTCCCCGGCTTCCTGCCCGGCGTCGACCAGGAGTACGGCGGCATCATCCGCCGCGGCGCCAAGCTGATCTACGCCTACGCGGAGGCGACCGTCCCGCTGATCACGGTGATCACCCGCAAGGCCTTCGGCGGCGCGTACGACGTCATGGGCTCCAAGCACCTCGGCGCCGACATCAACGTCGCCTGGCCGACCGCGCAGATCGCCGTGATGGGCGCGCAGGGCGCCGTGAACATCCTGCACCGCCGCACGATCGCAGCCGTCAAGGACCCCGACGAGGCAGAAGCAACCCGCGCCGAGCTGATCGCCGACTACGAGGACACGCTGCTCAACCCGTACGTGGCGGCCGAACGCGGCTACGTCGACGCGGTGATCATGCCGTCCGACACCCGCGCCCACATCGTGAAGGGGCTGCGCCAGCTGCGTACCAAGCGGGAGTCGCTGCCCCCGAAGAAGCACGGCAACATCCCCCTCTAGAAAGGGTCCTGGCCATGATCAAGGTCGTACGGGGCAACCCGACCCCTGAGGAGCTGGCTGCCGCACTGGCGGTGGTCCGGGCGCGTGCCGCGGCGACGGCGTCCGATGCGTCGTCCGGCGCGCCGACGCTGCCCGGCCAGTGGTCCGACCCGGGGCGTATCGCCCGGCGCGAGCGCCGTCTGCCGGGGCCGCGGGCCTGGGCGCGGACGTACTGGCCCGGGTAGTCGCAGGAGTGCCTTTTCGCACACGTTTTCGGAGGTCCGGGCTCCTTTGGGGTCCGGGCCTCCGGTGCGTCCGGGTGCGCTCTGGTCCGTACGCACCAGAGCGGCTGAGTACCTGTACTCAGGCGCGGCATCCGCCCCCGCAGCAGGATCGGTCCCATGCTGTGGTCCGACCCTGAGAACAAGCCGCCGAAGGAACTGCGCGACGCCCAGGACATGATGCGGCGCGCGGGGCTGGTGCTTGCGCTCGCGATGGTGGTCGCGATGTTCGTGCTCGGGACGCGGTGAGTGGTGCGGTGGGGGGTGGGGTGACCGCTGCGCGGGGCTTGTTCCCCTGCCTGTCCCTTCCCGGGCGTCGATGTGCGGCTCCGCCACGTGGGGGGCTCCGCCCCGGCCCCCGGTCCTCGAACGCCGGACGGGCTGAAATCTGCCCGGGCGGGCCGGATACCAACTCGCCCCTTCTACGATGGCGCGTATGACTGATCAGCGCCGTCTCGTGCTCGCCTCCGCCTCCCCCGCCCGTCTCGGCCTTCTGCGGCAGGCCGGATTCGCGCCCGAGGTGATCGTCAGCGGGGTGGACGAGGACGCGCTGAGCGCCCCGACGCCGGCCGAGCTGGCGCTCGTTCTCGCCGAGGCCAAGGCCGCCGCGGTGGCCGGCCGGCCGGAGGCGGCGGGTGCCCTGGTCGTCGGGTGCGACTCGGTGCTCGAACTCGACGGCGAGGCGCTCGGCAAGCCGGCCGACAACGAGGAGGCCATCGCCCGCTGGAAGTCCATGCGCGGCCGGGCCGGTGTGCTGCAGACCGGCCACAGCGTGATCGACACCGCGACCGGACGTACGGCCTCGGCGACCGCCTCCACGACCGTCCGCTTCGGCGAACCGACAGACGCCGAGATCGCCGCCTACGTGGCCTCGGGCGAGCCGCTCCACGTGGCGGGCGCCTTCACGCTGGACGGCCGTTCGGCGCCGTTCGTCGACTCCATCGAGGGCGACCACGGCAATGTCATCGGGCTTTCGCTGCCGCTGCTGCGCCGGCTGCTGGGCGAGCTGGGGATCTCCGTGACCGAGCTGTGGGTCTGAGCCGGACCCGTTCTGCGTCAGGCCGTGGCCGGAGCGCTGGGTTCCGCGTCGTCCGTCGACCGGCCGGCCTCGGGGCCGTACGCCACCAGCGTCAGCACGATCAGCCCGAGCACCACCATCAGACACGCGAACGCGGCCCAGCCGACCAGCCCCACCGTCAGCGCACCCAGCACCCCGTGCACCACGGCGCAGGCGATGAGGGCGATACGGCCGATACGGCCTGGGGCCCGGTCGCGGATGCCGGCCAGCAGGAGGACCAGCCCGCACAGCAGCAGATACAGGCCGAAGGCGCCGCCCATCGCCCATGTGCCGTTGGACATGGCTGCGGATTCCAGCCCGGCCAGTGACATGTCCTGGTTCCTGACGACCGTCGCCAGAATGCCGTTGATGACCACGATGCCCACGGCCTCCACGAACAGCACGATCGCGGTCACGAACGCCACCGGTCTGCGCACCACGGTGCTCACCCCCTGTTACCTGCAGTACGTGCGATAGCGCGGACCCTACTAATGGGTAACGCCCCGGACAAGGGTCCGGACGGCCTACGCTCTCGCCCCGCATCTCTGAGGCGCACCCGTGCGCATTCCCCGCACCCCCCTTGTCGCGCCTCTAGTGCGTCGGGCAAAGAATCGTTCGCCCGTTAGTGGGGACTCGACAAAGAAACGCCGTGCGCGGCTGCTTGCACCAACAGAGACCTGGACCACACCTCGTGGCTACTGTGCGGTCATGAATCCCGGCGTACCGTGGTGTCACAAGGGATTTCGCGACTTGAGCAAGCCTCGAATCACACTCCGTGTGGGCAAGCTCACCAGTGGGGACGGGTCGTAGGGCCGTGTCGGTAGTCCCTAAACTCAGCTTGTTTCAAGGAGGGAGCCATCGTGCGCAAGGTGCTCATCGCCAACCGTGGCGAAATTGCTGTCCGTGTTGCTCGGGCATGCCGGGATGCCGGAATCGGGAGCGTGGCCGTCTACGCCGACCCGGACCGCGACGCTCTGCATGTACGTGCGGCCGACGAGGCATTCGCTCTGGGCGGTGACACCCCGGCCGCCAGCTACCTGGACATGGCCAAGGTGCTCCAGGCTGCCAAGGACTCCGGGGCGGACGCGATCCACCCGGGATACGGCTTCCTGTCGGAGAACGCCGAATTCGCCCAGGCCGTCATCGACGCGGGTCTGACCTGGATCGGCCCGCCGCCGCAGGCGATCCGGGACCTCGGTGACAAGGTCGCCGCCCGTCACATCGCGCAGCGCGCCGGTGCCCCGCTGGTGGCCGGTACGCCCGACCCGGTCGAAGGCTCCGCCGAGGTCGTGGCGTTCGCGAAGGAGCACGGGCTGCCGATCGCGATCAAGGCCGCCTTCGGTGGTGGCGGTCGCGGGCTGAAGGTGGCACGCGCACTGGAGGAGATCCCGGAGCTGTACGACTCCGCGGTCCGTGAGGCCGTCGCGGCGTTCGGCCGCGGGGAGTGCTTCGTGGAGCGCTACCTCGACAAGCCGCGCCACGTCGAGACGCAGTGCCTGGCCGACAGCCACGGCAACGTCGTCGTCGTCTCCACCCGTGACTGCTCGCTCCAGCGCCGCCACCAGAAGCTGGTCGAGGAGGCCCCCGCGCCGTTCCTCTCCGAGGCGCAGAACGCGGAGCTGTACGCGGCGTCGAAGGCCATCCTCAAGGAGGCCGGTTACGTCGGTGCGGGCACCGTGGAGTTCCTCGTCGGCACGGACGGCACCATCTCGTTCCTGGAGGTCAACACCCGCCTCCAGGTCGAGCACCCGGTCACCGAGGAGGTCACCGGCCTCGACCTCGTACGCGAGATGTTCCGCATCGCCGACGGCGAGAAGCTCGGCTACGACGACCCGGCCGTGCGCGGGCACTCGTTCGAGTTCCGGATCAACGGCGAGGACCCGGGCCGCGGCTTCCTGCCCGCCCCGGGCACGGTGACCACGTTCGCCCCGCCGACCGGCCCCGGTGTCCGCCTCGACGCGGGTGTGGAGTCCGGTTCCGTCATCGGCCCCGCCTGGGACTCGCTCCTGGCGAAGCTCATCGTGACCGGCGCGACCCGTGAGCAGGCGCTGCAGCGGGCGGCGCGCGCGCTGGCCGAGTTCGACGTCGAGGGCATGGCCACCGCCATTCCGTTCCACCGCGCCGTCGTCACCGACCCGGCTTTCACCAGTGACCCGTTCCAGGTCCACACCCGCTGGATCGAGACCGAGTTCGTCAACGACATCAAGCCCTTCACCGCCACCGCCGATGCGGAGGCGGAGGAGGAGGTCGGCCGCGAGACCGTCGTCGTCGAGGTCGGCGGCAAGCGCCTCGAGGTCTCGCTGCCCTCGTCGCTGGGCATGAGCCTGGCCCGTACCGGGCTCGCGGCGGGGGCCAAGCCCAAGCGCCGCGCGGCGAAGAAGAGCGGCTCCGCGGTCTCCGGCGACACCCTCGCGTCCCCGATGCAGGGCACCATCGTCAAGATCGCCGTCGAGGAGGGCCAGCAGGTCGACGAGGGCGACCTCATCGTCGTCCTGGAGGCCATGAAGATGGAGCAGCCGCTGAACGCGCACCGCGCCGGCACCATCAAGGGACTCGCCGCCGAGGTCGGCAGCTCGATCTCCTCCGGTGCCGTGATCTGCGAGATCAAGGACTGATCGAGCGGTACCCGACGTTCCACCGGGGCCCGGGGGGGGGGGGGGGGGGGGGGGGGGGGGGAAGGGGGGGGGGGGGGGGGGGGTGGGGCCAGGGGGGGGGGGGGGGGGGGGGGGGTGTGGGGGGA